>CAZXGQ010000053.1:0-22946 GCA_964640415.1 uncultured Prevotella sp. | reverse complement strand
AGTGTGGAAAAAGAAATGTGAGAAAGAAAGCACCCACACGAATCAGCATAGAACCTAAATATTTTATTTTATCTGCACAACGAATCCAATCTTTATTTCGAGGAAAATGATGTAATTCTGCCGTATTTTCTTGATGCTTATGACTTTCTGTCATTAATTGGTCACGAACGCTTGTACGGTTCGGCCCTGCTGTTCATGATTTGGCGTTTTGGGCACGATACTCGCCCGGCGTCATGCCAACCATTTGCCTGAAAGTGCGGTTGAAATGTGGCACGTCGTTGAACCCACTGCTATAACAGCAAGACGAGATGCTCTCAGTGGTTGAGCTAAGAAGATATTTGGCCATTTCTATGCGGAAGTTGAGCAAACGCTCAATGATGGTCTTGCCAGTTTGCCGTTTGAACATGGTGCAGAGCGAGCTGCGGTTCATGCCTATATATTGGGCCAGCCTGTCGATACTGAAGTCGTGGTTGTAGTTACAGCTTATGTAAATTTCTATCTTCTTTACCTTTTCCTCTACAGAGCAAGGCTTGGCAAACCGGCCTACGACCGTGAAGTTTCTGTTGCACTCAATGGATTCCAGCAGTTGCAGCAGCGACGTGACGCGCTCCACCGCCGACTCATGTTCCATCCTGCGCAGAACTACGGCTATCTTCTCGCATTCAGCAGGTTTGAACTTTACCGAGGTGTCGAGACGCTCATACCATTCGGCCAATCGGCAGAATTCAGGCATGACGTGCGACAATCTTTTGAGCAGGTCGGGTGGAAAAGATATCGTTATGTTCTCGATGTTCCCGTCACGGTCGGTCTTGTCGGGTGCGAAAATCCACTGGTGTGGCATTTCCGGCACCACCAGCACCACCTCACCCGCACTGAACGGTTCCTTCATGTCGCCAAGAATGCGATGGCCTTCGCCGGAAATGATATACGACATCTCCCACGAATTCCAATGGTGTAACCCTATCTGTTCGCTGGGTTTCAGCAATACATGGTCATAACTGACTGAATTGGCCTTGATCATAACGAGTAAAAAACAATGCAAAGATAAAACAATTGTTCGAAGAAAAACGACAAAACGACAAGAAATCCTATAACTAACTTTGCAACCGAAACAAGTTGCCGCAGAAAGTGCAGAACAACAAAACCATATATATCAATCTAAAAATGAACAACAACGTTTATCTTGCATCAAAGCCGCGATACGAAATCCTTGACGGACTTCGCGGCGTTGCCGCCATGCTCGTGGTGGCGTACCATCTGTTAGAGACCTATTTCCACGGTGCACCCAACCAACCCATCAACCACGGTTATCTGGCTGTGGATTTCTTCTTCGTGTTGTCGGGCTTCGTCATCGGCTACGCCTACGACGACCGCTGGGACCGCATGAGCACCTGGAACTTCTTCAAACGCCGCCTTATCCGCCTGCACCCAATGGTGATATTCGGCACGTTGATTGGAACGGCCCTGTTCTACTTCGGCGACTGCCTGTCGTTTCCGTTCATCAATGACACCCCGTGGTATATGGTGCTGCTGGTGATGGTTTGGGCATTCACCATGATTCCTGTGCCAACAAGCATGGACATACGCGGTTGGATGGAAACCAATCCTCTGAACGGCCCGGCATGGTCGTTGCAATGGGAATACCTCGCCAACATACTCTACGCCCTGTTCATCCGCCGTTTCTCGAATAAGGTGCTCGGTGTGTGCGTTGCATTGTTTGCAGTTATGACCATCATACTTTGCCTTAACATCGACGTGACAGGCTGGCTCAGTTTGCGCCAGTTCAACGCCTACACCGTAATTGGCGGTTGGAGCCTCAGTCCCGACCAGTTGCAGGTCGGCATCACACGCCTGCTCTACCCCTTCTTTTGCGGTCTGCTCATCTCGCGCATGGGCAAGCTCATCAAGGTGAAAGGCGGCTTCTGGTGGTGCTCGCTGATGGTGGTTGCACTGTTGTGCATGCCTTGGATGGGTATCGGAGATACAGGCACCTGCCGTTGGACAAACGGGCTGTATGAGGCTGTGTGCATCATTGTGCTGTTCCCGCTCATTGTGATGATTGGTGCAGGAAGCTCGGTGAAAGGCGGCAAGACGGAAACCATAAACAAGTTTCTCGGCGATATTAGTTATCCCATCTACATCACCCATTTCCCACTCATCTACATGCAGATGGCTTGGGTCGACAAACACCAAAACGCTCCACTTGGCACACACATCTTCGTGTCGGTAAGCATCTTCATCCTCGCCATTGTGGTGGCATACGCCGCATTCAAGCTCTACGACATGCCCGTGCGCAGCTGGTTGAGAAAAAAACTCTTCAAACCTGTACAGACACATTGACCCTATCAGCCTGCGCAATGCTTGGGCAAACACTACCTTCAAGTCCACTTTTCCGCAAGTGGACTTATCATAAACTTAATATTGCATCATGAGGTTAAATCATATCGGTATCAACTGTCTGGACATTGAGCAGACCAAGGACTTCTTCATAAAGTATTTTGAAGCCCAAGAGGTGGCAAAATACCACAACCCGAAGACGGGCCTGCACAGCAGGATACTGGTTTTCCCGATGGGAAGCGCAAGACTTGAACTGATGTCGTGGCCCGATGCCATATCCGCAGGACGCCAGACGCACAGGCAAGGCATGGCGCATCTCAGTATGAGTGTCGGAAGTCAGGAAATGGTAAACACGCTGACCCAACAGCTTGAGGCGGATGGCTACCAGCGCCTTAGCGGCCCGCGGACCACCGGCGACGGCTATTACGAGAGCTGCTTTCTCGGGCCGGAAAACATGGAAATAGAAATCACCATATAAGCTGGTAAAATATTGGCAGGGACGGCCACATGGGCCGCCTCTGCCAATATTTTAAAGTCTCCGCAAAAAATGTTGCTTATCCGCAAAGAGATGAGTCGGTGGGGATATAGTTGAAGATGGTCTTGCAAGCCTCGGCAGAGAAACGCTGGCCGGAGGTCACGCAGTCGTCCCACTGCTGCTCCGTCAGGCCCTTATCAATGTCAGCGCGCGTGATGTTGTTTTTCAGTAGTCCATAGATAAAGCCGGCGTTGAAGTTGTCGCCCGCACCGACCGTGCTCACGGTCTCCGTCGGTGCCACATCGTACGACTTGCGCAAGCCGTTGTCGGCATAAAGCCTTACGGGATTGGCGCCTGCGGTATAGATGAACTTCTTGCAGTAGAAACTTATCTCAGCCTGATAGACCTTGTCGGGGTCATTGAGCTTATACATCACCTCAAAGTCCTCGCGGGAGCCGCGCACGATGTCGGCATACTCAAGGTTCTCAAGATAATTGGGCGTTATCTTCAGCACGTCGTCCTTGTGGGACATGCGGTAGTTGACATCGTAATAGATTATGGCACCATGGGCACGGGCATAGTCGAGCAACCCCAACACCTGTGGCCTCACCACGGGATTCACAGCGAAGAAGGAGCCGAAAAGCACGACATCGCCGGGCTGGATGTCGGGATAGACAAAGTCGAGCTGGTCGTGGGGATGGTCTTTGTAGAAGATGTATTGGGCGTCGTTGTTGTCGTCGAGAAACGCCAACGACACGGGCGACTTGGAGCCGGGGAACGCCATCACGTTGGATGCGTCCACCCCGTTGTCTTTCAGAAACTTTATGACATTCTGCCCCACGCGGTCGTTGCCTGCCTCACCGATGAAAGCCGTGGACACGCCAGCCCTTGCCAACGATATGATGGCATTGAACGCCGATCCGCCGGGGTAGGCACCTATGGGTTGCTCATTCTTGAAGATGATGTCGAGAACAGTCTCGCCTATACCTATTACTTTGCGCATGATAATATTGTCTTTGTTAAAACCGAAGGCAAAGATAATGCAAATTTTAAAGACGACGCAAGACTCCGCTCCTTTTTTTGAAGTGGCGGCCTTCATTCAAAATCATTATTTTTAGGTATTACACAGAATCTGAAATAGTAGTACTTTTGCATTCGCTAAATGTGACGTTTCCATTTCATGGACACACATCATATTTGCCGCATTAAGACCACTGCGAACTGAAGCCGTCGAGCGAGAGGCATCACGGTCTTATGCGAATGTTGGAATAAAGGCAACGGATAAGCGAGAAACAGTCATTGCCCATATCATTACCAAGGTTTATGATATATAATAAGGTGAAGAGTCTTATTATATTTTTATATTCCCCAAGAATGTGCTAGGCCCGACGTACAATACTCCTTATGGTACCACAATTATTACCCATCAAACGGCAATAACTTTGATATGATAAGAAGCAACTACGTGCGTAGGGGTTTGGGGACGCTATACATACTGACGATTTCATCGTTGGCAGTGGCGCAGCATAGCACAGACTCCATTGAAAATGATTTTAAGAAAAGGTCACACGTTCAGGGTGACAGGTTTAGGAAAACCCAGCAACTGGGCGAAGTGGTGGTTCGTGGCAACCAGGTGAAGCGTGTCAACTCGTCGGCTTTCAATGTGACAGCGGTGGACACACGACGCTTGCGCAACACCAACCTCGACTTGGCGCACGTCCTGGACCGTGTGTCGGGCGTAAAAGTGCGCGAGGACGGCGGACTGGGCTCCGGCGTGAGCATCAACCTCAACGGTTTCACGGGAAAGCACGTGAAGCTATTCATAGACGGTGTGCCGATGGACGGTGCCTCGTCCAGCTTTGGCATCAACAACATTCCCGCGAGTTTCGCCAACCGCATAGAGGTGTATAAAGGCGTGGTGCCCGTAGATTTCGGCGGCGACGCCCTCGGCGGTGCCATCAACATCGTGACCGACCACTCGCCCCACACCTACGTGGACGCCAGCTACAGCTACGGCTCCTTCAATACGCACCGCAGCAACCTCTCGCTGGGATGGACGGGCAAGCAGGGATTGACCATACGCTTGAACGCCTACCAAAACTACTCGGACAACGACTACAAGGTGAAGACGCAGTGGACCGACCTGCAGACCAACGCCGTGAGCGAGGAGGAGGGATGGTTCCGCCGCTTCCATGACCGTTACCACAACGAGGCGTTGATCTTCCAGATAGGTGTGGTGGACAAGAAGTGGGCCGACAAGTTGATGCTCGGACTGAACTACACCCACGAATACGCACAGATACAGAACGCCAACCTGATGAAAATCGTCTTCGGCGGAAAATACCGCACAGCGCAGGGCATGGCTCCCGCGCTTCTTTACGAGAAGCGCAACCTCGTTCTCCCAGGTTTGAACTTCCGACTGTCGGCACGTTACGACATGGTGAAGACCAATAATGTGGACACGCTCAGCCGCACCTACAGTTGGACGGGCGAGTACAAGATGAACACCTATCAGGGCGAGGGAGTGCCTACGCTTGCTGAATTCAAGGGCTACACCTTCGCCGGGGTGGCCAACCTGACTTATCACATCGGTGACCAGCACTTTTTCACGCTCAACGACACCTACACCCACTATCGCCGCCGCACTACCAACATTGCCGCCAACAGTGTGCAGCAGACGGCTGCCACCTTTATGCGTCGCATCAACAGGAAGAACGTATTGGGATTGTCGTACAAGTTCCTGCCCAATGACCATTGGAACCTCGTGGCTTTCCTGAAGTATTACGACTCGCAGGTGCAAGGCCCCGTGAACGTGGCCTCCTCTGGCCGTGCCGACTATGAGGAGCAGAAGCGCGGCACAGAAGCCTTGGGTTGGGGAGCGGCAGGCACCTATTTCCTTTTGCAAAAAGACCTGCAAGTGAAACTCTCGTATGAGCGCACCTATCGTCTGCCCACCGACCGCGAACTCTTCGGCGACGGCGACTATGAGGACGGCAACGCCACCCTTCGCCCCGAGAAGAGCGACAACGTGAACCTGAACTTAGGTTACCAACACACTTTTGGCGAAGATCATACACTGAGCCTCGACGCAGGGTTCAACTACCGCAACGTGCAGGATTACATCATCCGTACCATCGGGCAGAAAGGCGTGGCGGTGAGCACCAACCACGGCAAGATCTTAGGATTGGGCATCGACCTCGGCGCACATTATTATTATAAGGACGTGGCGAGCATCGGCGGCAACTATTCCGTGCAGAACACCCGCAACAAGGAACGCCTGAACTCCATCGGCGCTGAGTCGGTGACCTACAACGACCGCGTGCCCAACCTGCCGTATGCTTTCGGCGGCGCGAATGCCAGCTATACCTTCAAGCACGTGCTGGGCAAGGCAAACCGACTCACCATAGGGTGGAACATGAGATACGTACACAAGTTCTTCCGCTCTTGGGCGAGCGAGGGGGCGAAGCTATATGTGCCCAACCAGTTGAGCCACGATGCCAACATGGTGTATGCCATACACGGCGGACGGTACAACATCTCGGTGGAGGCCAACAACTTCACCGATGCCTTGCTCTACGACAACTACAGTCTGCAGAAGCCGGGCAGGAACTTCGCCGTCAAGTTCCGCTATGTATTCTACAAACGATAGAGGATACATTATAATTCATTTATAACTACACATTTCAAGAATGGAAACTACTTTTTTATCACTGCCCCGAAAGGCAGCGACGGGGGTACTCTTATGCCTTTTCGCGGCAACCGTGGGGTTTACTGGCTGTAGCAGCAGCGATCCTGCTACCGACGACACATCGCATAAGGACGACTCCTACAGTGGCGTGAAAAACGGCAAGGGCCCTTATTTCCTCGCCGTGAAAACCGACAACGGCACGGAGTATATCATGCAGACCAACAGTCTGACGGCCGGCGACCTCGACATCAAGAACAACATCATGGAGTTGCCGCAGACGGAATACACGTGGGTGTTCAGCGGTCACGACGCCATCGGCATGGTCTATCAGCAGCAGTTCGCCGGACTGGGCTATGGACTACGCTGGACTTCCGACGAGGCACAGTTCTCCAAGCTCGGTGAGTTCCGCATCGACACCCGTTTTTCCAACTACGGATTCTTCAACGGCCAGTTGCTTACGAGCGTGGGCGGTCAGGTGTCTGCCGATGGCACACGCAACGACGGAGCCACTTTTGGTTTCTGGAACATTACCGCCGACGGTGTGAAGCTTGACCATACCAAAACCATCTGGACGGAAGACATCACGGGCAACGGTCAGCAGATCACCTTCTCCAGCATCATCGACAATGGCGACGGTACCTTCCTCACCGCCATGGTGCAGTCGGCTTTCCACCAAACAGGCACAGGCGACGGCTCCAGCGTGGGCGATGTGAAATATCCCGACAGTTGTTGGGTGGCGAAGATGGACAAGGACCTGAACGTGCTCCACGTATACCGCGACAATCGCATCAGTTATGCCGCCGGCCAGTATCGCTCGCAGGTGCTGCACGAGGTTCACAAGGCGGATGATGGCACCGTGTATGTCTTCTCCAACGCCTTCAACGCGGCAACGACCCTCAAGGCAGGAGCCTTGCGCATCAAGAAGGGAGCCTCGGAGTTTGACAAGGACTACTACTACGACCTCCAGACCCCAGCCGGCGGCTATAAGTTCCGCCGCGTGTGGCACATGACGGGCAGCAAGTTCCTGCTTGAAATCTACAACGAGAAGACCATCAATACCATGACCGCCGGCCATCAGTTTGCCCTCATCGACATGGAGAGCCAGACGTTCACTTGGATCAGCGGCATCCCCACGAAAAACCTCATCACCTCAGGCTCGGAGACGGGCGGCGTGCCGATGTATGCCGACGGCACCATCTACCTGCCCATCACCCAGTTTGGTCAGGATGCCAGCATCTATCTCGTGAATCCCAACACGGGCGTTGCCACCAAGGGCATCACCATCAAGGGAGCGACGGAAATAAGAACCATAGGGAAGCTCAATTAAAGTAACAAGGAGTTTCTACGCTGATTTCAGAAAAGAATATTCATCAAAACAAATACAAGAGAAAAAATGAAAAAGTTTATCTTTTCAGCCGCGCTCATGGCGCTCACGGCTTGCATGACCTTCACTTCATGCTCTAGTGATGACAACGAAGACAACGGTGGCGGTTCTACAACCATCGACCCCAAGGAAATGAGCTTCGTGGTGACATCTGGCGACCCTTCCAGCGACCTCACGGGCGGTGTGTACATGAAAGTGTATAGCGACCTCTCCACTGCCAAGACAGGGCAGAGCGTGTATGGCGCCAGCGATGCCGTGAGAAGCTACGACAGTTTCACCCAAGTGACCTACAACAAGACCAGCGGCATTTTCACCGGCTACATCTACGCCCGTGGTGCCTCGGAGCAAGGTCTCGGAAGCAAGAAGGCCGGGTTGCGCAGCTATAAGGTTGAGAACGGCAAGTTGGTGGAGGCAGCCTCTCCCGTGTTGGTGGAAGCCTTCGGCAACACAGGCACCTTCGGCACCTACTCGTATGCCGCACAGATCAGCAAGCCCTACGCCATGGTCATCGACCAGACGGGTGCGGGAAACAACATCGCCGTGGGCTTGACACAGTATGCCATAGACGAGGTGAATCCCAACATATCCAACATCGTGGACTTGGGTGACAACAAGGTGGCAATGGTCTTGAACTACAGCAATCGCGACTCTGCCGTGGTAGCCATCTGCGACTATAGCCTCAACATCCAAAAGATGATCTACGACAACCGTATCGGCACATCCGTGGGAGCCATGCGTTCCGTGCGCTACACCCAGAGCGGACTGGACGACAACGGCAACATGTATGTGTTCTCTGGTTCCAGCGCCACCGACAGCAAGGTGGGTGCCCTGCGCATCAAGAAGGGCGAGACCGAGTTTGACAAGAGCTACAAGTTTGACATCCTCAGCAAGGCCGACGGCTACCGTTTCCGCAAGGCGTTCCACATCAGCGGCAGCAAGTTCCTCTTGGAGTTCTACACCGACAAGACGAAGTATGGCAACATGGATGCCTCCGGCAAGATGGCAGTGGTGGACATGGACGCACAGAGCCTGACATGGGTAACAGGCTTGCCCGATGCCTCTACCGTATCCTTCGGATGGGGTGACGGCTATGCCGGATCTTACTATTTGCCAGTGGCTGCTCCCACGAGCATGAGTGGCGGTTCGGGCAGTACAACATCCGTAACTCCTACCATCTACAAGATCGACGCGACCACTGGCGTGGCAACAGCATTCATGACCTTTGCCGCCAGTGACTTGCTCAAGGCTGTGACCATTCTTAAGTAATAATCATAATGTGTTCATTCAAGTTTATGAGTAATCTCAGAACTATGCTTGTGGCTGCCATGGCAGCTGCGAGCTTTGCTTCGACAAACGCGCAAACCTCTCTGCCAGGAAAGATGGCAGAGGCTGTGAAGGGTGACGCACAGGCAGAGGCAGTATTGCGTAACATCATGAGCCGCACGAGCGTTCGCAAGTTCAAGCAGCAACCCGTGGAGGATGCCAAGATAGAGGCTTTGCTCCGTGCTGGCATGGCTTCGCCCACGTCGGGCGACATGCAGCCCTGGCACTTCGTGGTGCTGAAGGACAAGAAAGACATTGAGGCGTATGCCGCATCCAACAAGTATCACGCCGAGGACATCAAGAAGACACCGCTCTTCATCTTCGTGTGTGCCGACACCACTCGCATGACTGAGGGACAAGGTAGGGAACTTTGGGTGCAAGACCTCTCCGCCGTGTCAGAGAATATCCTCCTTGCAGCCCACGCCATGGGCTTGGGTGCATGCTGGACAACAATCTATCCCATCCAGAAAAAGGTGAACGGCATTTCAAGGACGCTGAAGCTGCCTGGCAACCTTATTCCGCTCAACGGCATAATCATCGGTTATCCCGACGAGCCATTGCAGCCAAAGGACAAGTGGGACGAGAAAAAAATAACCTTTGGCATAGCCCAATAAGGTGGCTTTTTAAGTCGCGTCGGCTTTGCACAGAAAAGGCATCGGGATTCCAGTGCAAAGCCGACGAGATTCCAGTGCAAAGCCGACGAGATTCCAGTGCTATGCCGACGGGATTCCAGTGCTATGCCGACGAGATTCCAGTGCTATGCCGACGAGATTCCAGTGCTATGCCGACGCGCCTGAAATATAGTCTCTAAAATGTGCGGCTTTGTCTTATTCTTTGTCAAAATAAATGTCTACCTTTGCCCAAAATGCTGGATTTTACAGAAAAGACATGACAACAGATAATTGCACCACTACGGTCTTGCCATGTGGCTTGCGCACCATCCACATGCCCTCAAGCTCACCCGTGGTCTACCTTGGCTATCAGATAGCCGCAGGCTCGCGCGACGAACTGGAAGACGAGGAGGGACTCGCCCACTTCTGCGAGCACATGACCTTCAAGGGCACTGAGCGCCGGAGCGCATGGAACATTCTCAACTGCCTTGAGGCGGTTGGCGGAAGCCTCAACGCATACACCACAAAAGAGTGCACGGTGTTCTACGCTGCCGTGCCGGAGCACTACACACGGCGCGCCGTGGAACTCTTGACCGACATAGTGTTCCACTCCACATATCCGCAGAAGGAGATTAACAAGGAAGTGGAAGTGATCTGCGACGAGATAGAGAGCTACAACGACTCGCCGGCCGACCTTATCTACGACGACTTCGAGAACATCGTGTTCAAAGGTCACGCCTTGGGCCACAACATCCTCGGCACTACGGAGAGGGTACGCTCGTTCACCACCGACGACGCGCTCAGGTTCACCAAGCGGCTTTACACACCCGACAATGCAGTCTTCTTCATGTACGGCGGCAAGAAAATGCCCACCATTCCGCTTGATTCTGACATACACGCCGAGCCGCGCATGCAGAAAACACCGGTTTCATCGGCATTGACGTTTAATGCCAGCAACGACATAGTTCGCGACAAAGGGACTCACCAGGCCCACGTGATGATTGGCTGCCATTCGTTTGGCGCAGGCGACGGCCAGATGCGCGACCGCATGAGCCTCTACCTGCTCAACAACATCATAGGCGGCCGGGGCATGAACTCAAGGCTCAACGTGGTGCTGCGAGAACACCGCGGACTCGTCTACACCGTGGAGAGCTCCATGACCACATACGGCGACACGGGCCTGTGGTGCGCCTACCTCGGGTGCGACAAGGACGACATCAAGCGATGCCTGCGCCTCGTGAGGCGTGAGCTCGACAAGTTTATGAAGGAACCTATCTCGCAACGTCGGCTCAACGCCGCAAAGAAACAATTAAGGGGGCAGCTTACGATAGACTGCGACAACCGCGAAAACTTTGCGCTCGACCTCGGCAGTGTGTACCTCTTCCGCAACAAGGTGCGCGACGTGGAGAAGACTTGCATGGAGATAGACGCCGTAACAGCCGACGACATCCAGCGTGTGGCGCAAAACATCTTCGAGCCAAGCAAAATGACCACCCTTATATATAAATAGCCATGAGAATGACCGATGAAACCGCCGATTTTGTGCGCCAGCACCGTCTCGACGACGTAAGGATACTCGCCCTAAAAGGTGATGCCAACGACAACGTGGATATGGCGTTCGCACTCAACCAGATACAGGGTTGGCAGACGGCAAGGCAGAAACTGCCCTCGTGGGCGGCAGCTGACGGCATTGTTTATCCTCCGCATCTCAACATGGAGCAATGCTCGAGCGAGGCCACTGCAAGATATAAAAGCGAATGCTTGCAGACACACCACGACCTCTCGAAAGCCACACTCATAGACCTGACGGGCGGTTTCGGCGTCGACTTTTCCATAATGTCACGACCATTTGCCAGGGCAGTATATGTAGAGCGCAACGCAGAACTCGTAGAGGTGACGCGCCACAACTTCGGCGTGCTTGGTTTGAACAACGTCACGGCTGTCTGTGCCGACGGAACGGAGTTTCTAAGTTCGCTTCCCAAGAAGAACGGAGAAGAGCCGCTGACCGTGGTGTATCTCGACCCCGCACGAAGAGACGGCAACGGCAAGAAAGTGTTTCGCATAGAGGATTGTAGCCCTGATATCATCGGCATACGCGATACCCTACTCTCCCGCGCCGACGTGGTAATGGTAAAGTTCTCGCCTATGCTCGACTGGCACATGGCACTGAACCAGCTCGACCGTGACCTACCGGCAGAACTGAGTGAAATAAACTACGAGGTGCACATTGTCTCCACCAAGAACGAATGCAAGGAACTGCTGATAGTGATGAGCCGAGCAAAGGGCGGAAAGACGCCGACAACGGTCGTATGCTCCAACGATGGCCAACTGTTCAAGACATCCGACGGCCATTGCAAGCCAACCATCTGGCAGGGTGACACCGAAGACGCCAAGGGCATGTGCCTGCTCGTGCCGAATGCCTCGATAATGAAAGCCGGAGTGTTTGGCGAGCTGTCGCAAGAATTCGGCATCGACATGCTCGGCCACGACTCACATCTTTATATAAAGGACCACGACCTGCCCGAATTTCCGGGCCGGCGGTTCATGATTGACCGCGTGAGCACGATGAACAAGAAAGACCTGCGGAAGGCGCTGGAGGGCATAAGCCGAGCCAACGTGTCGGCACGCAACTTCCCCATAGCCACCGACGCGCTGCGAAAGCGGCTGCGGCTTAAAGACGGGGGCGACACCTATATTTTCGCCACTACAGTGGGTGCGAAACACCTCCTTTTCGTGTGTCATGCCATGCCGACGACATACCCCGTCGGCAAGAATTGACCATTGTCAAGCCAATTGACTGCCGTCAAGAAAGGTCCCGACAAGGGCATTTTTCACGCCGACAAGTTTTGCCACGACCCACAAATGCATTACCTTTGCATCGCAATTGCAGGATAACACACAACAAATTTAGGAAAGGATAACAAAATGACATTTAGCACTTTTATCGCTACAACAGCACTTATGTTCGGTCTTATCGCTATGGTTGGTATTCACACCGACCGCAACGCAAGAGCCTAAGACCTTGATGAGAAGGAGGAAAACAAATTAGAGAAAGCATAGAAATAGAATAGACGAAAGCCGCAAGTGGAAATTTCCGCTTGCGGCTTTTTTGTTGCGCATTGTCGGTTTTTCTTCTTATCTTTGCAAAACATAAGCTGCAACACAGAAGAACATGACTGATGCCATAACATATTTGGAAAACTCCCACAAGCTGCGCCGCAACGTATTGACCGGCGAACTGCTCTATGCCGACAACGACGGATGGCACAAGCTCTCGAAAGAGGGAAGCAACACCATCATGCTGAACGCCCTACGCGATGGCGTGAGCCTGACAGAAGAGACGCTCAACCGCTTTGTACACTCCACACTCATCGAGCAGTGGAACCCGGCAAGACAATGGCTCGACTCGCTGCCCGAATGGGACGGAGAGGATTACGTGTTCGACCTTTCGCAGCGCATAATAACGTCGAACCCCGACTGGGCTGAGCGCTTCCACAAATGGATGCTGCAGACAGTGGCGAGGTGGATGGACATGGAGGTGCCGCACCGGGACATCATTGTGCCTGTGATAGTGGGGCAATGGGGCTACGGCAAGACGTCGTTCTGCTATCAGCTCCTTCCGCCGGCGCTCCGGCTTTACTATACCGACAAGATAAAACTCAACAACTCGGCAGAGGTCTACGAGCTCCTGACCACCAACCTGCTGGTATGCATCGACGAGTTTTATCAGGAGAGCACGCTGCAAGAGCCTCTCGTAAGGTATCTCTTCTCGCGCTCCACGCCAGTGTTCCGCCGCCCATACGGCACCACGGAAGAGTCTCGCCGCCAATACGCCGGCTTCATAGCCACTACGGGGAACCTACACCCCATGACCGATGCCGCCGGTGCCGCCCACCTCTTCTGCGTAGAGGCTGGGCGAAAGATTGACCTCTCGCCCATTCCATACGAACAGCTCTACGCACAGCTGAAGGAGGAACTGGAAAGCGGCATGGACTACCTGCTTAGCGACGACGAGCGCGAACGCATGGCAGGACAGAACTCTCCGTTTGAGGAGGCCGACAACCTCGTGAAGATGGTGCGGCTGCTATACGCCAATCCACCCAAGGGAGAGAAAGCAAAGGCCGTGTACATAGACACAATAATAGACCGTCTGATGCAGGAATACCCTTACTGGACCCCTGGCGAGCACGTGAACCAGGACGTAGGCTTCGCACTGCAAGAAGCCGGATTCACACGAAGCCGCATACACGGACGGTCATGCTACCGCATTGTGCCGCGCGACCCGCGACGCCTCGACTTCTGCGACGACAACGCAGAAGAGAAGAAGAAAGACGACTTTGCCGACAACCCGCTAGCACAGGCATTGCTGGCCGGACTGGGAAAAAGGTAAGGCCCGTACACCCTAACAAACAAGAAAGAACAGACAAGAATACATAATGAAAAGTTCAGACAACTCTCTCACCCCAATGATGCGCCAATTCTTCTCCATGAAGGCGAAGCATCCTGACGCATTGCTGCTTTTCCGCTGTGGCGACTTCTATGAGACCTACTGCGAGGATGCCGTGGAAGCGGCAAAGGTCCTTGGCATTACCCTCACCAAGCGCAACAACGGTGCATCGGCAGGGGCTGAGATGGCGGGATTTCCACACCACGCCCTCGACACTTACCTGCCAAAGCTTATCAGAGCGGGAAAGCGAGTGGCGATATGCGACCAGCTGGAAGACCCGAAGAAGAAACGCGCCATGATAAAGGGCAAGAAGGGCCTCACGGAGATGGACAAGATGGTGAAGCGCGGCATAACGGAACTCGTTACGCCGGGCGTAGCCATGGGCGACAATGTGCTCAACTATAAGGAGAACAACTTCCTCGCTGCCGTACACTTCGGCAAAGCCTCGTGCGGCATCAGCTTCCTCGACATATCCACCGGAGAGTTTCTCACCGGACAAGGCACCTACGACTATGTGGAGAAGCTCATTGGCAACTTCTCGCCAAAGGAAGTGCTCTACGACAAGATGCGACGCAAGGATTTCGAGAAATATTTCGGCACCAAGCTAACCATATTCGAACTCGACGACTGGGTGTTCACCGAACAGACCGCACGGCAGAAGCTGCTGAAACACTTCGGCACGAAGTCGCTGAAGGGATTCGGCGTAGAGCATCTCAAAGACGGCATAGTGGCATCGGGCGCAATAATGCAATACCTGGAGCTGACACAGCACACCAACATCAACCACATTACCGCCCTGAAACGCATCGAGGAAGACAAGTATGTCAGGCTGGACAAGTTCACCATCCGCTCGCTGGAACTGCTGCAGCCCATGCAGGAAGACGGCAAGTCGCTGCTCAACGTCATCGACCGTACCATCACCCCAATGGGCGGAAGAATGCTGCGCAGGTGGGTGGTGTTCCCACTGAAAGACGTGAGACATATCAACGACCGCCTCAACGTGGTGGAATATTTCTTCAAGGCTCCAAACTTCAGGCAGATTATAGACGAACAACTGCATAGGGTCGGCGACCTGGAACGCATTATATCCAAAGTGGCCGTGGGCAGGGTGACACCGCGCGAAGTGGTGCAACTGAAGACGGCGCTGCAGGCCATGCAACCTATTAAGTCGGCTTGCCTTTATGCCAACAACGACAGCCTGAAACGCCTCGGCGAGCAAATGAACCTCTGCGAAAGCCTGCGCGACAGGATAGAGAAAGAGATACAGCCCGACCCGCCACAGGTGGTGTCGAAAGGCGACGTCATTGCAGAGGGATACAACCCGCAGCTCGACGAGCTCAGACATATCTCACGTGGCGGCAAGGACTACTTGCTGGAGATACAGCAGCGTGAGGCAGAGGCAACGGGCATATCATCGCTGAAAGTGGGCTACAACAACGTGTTCGGCTACTACCTCGAAGTGCGCAACACCTTCAAGGACCATGTGCCTGCCGACTGGATAAGGAAGCAGACCCTGGCGCAGGCCGAGCGATATATCACGCCGGAGCTAAAGCAATATGAGGAGAAAATACTCGGGG
Organism: uncultured Prevotella sp.; assembly: GCA_964640415.1. Classification (GTDB taxonomy): domain Bacteria; phylum Bacteroidota; class Bacteroidia; order Bacteroidales; family Bacteroidaceae; genus Prevotella. Next base: position 7,104 of record CAZXGQ010000053.1, on the reverse strand, counting down.
CTGACGAAAAGATTCTGGAGCTTGAGTCGCGACTGTTCTCAGAGCTGATTGTGGACATGCAGGAATTCATCCCACAGATACAGATCAACGCCAACCTCCTCGCCCATATCGACACGCTTCTCTCGTTTGCCAAAGTGTCGGAAGCCAACGCATACGTGAGACCCGTTGTCGACGACAGCACCGTGCTCGACATTCACCAAGGCCGCCACGCCGTGATAGAGACCCAACTTCCCATAGGCGAGCATTACGTGCCCAACGACGTGTATCTCGACACGGAGAAACAGCAGATAATGATGATTACCGGCCCCAACATGGCAGGTAAGTCTGCCCTTCTGCGCCAGACCGCCATCATCGTGCTGTTGGCACAGATAGGCTGCTTCGTGCCGGCGGAGAGTGCGAGGACAGGACTTGTGGACAAGATATTCACGAGAGTCGGAGCAAGCGACAACCTCTCACTCGGCGAATCCACATTCATGGTGGAGATGACCGAGGCATCAGACATCCTCAACAACGTGTCGCCACGCTCGCTCGTGCTCTTCGACGAGCTCGGCAGAGGCACATCGACCTACGACGGCATTTCCATAGCCTGGGCGATAGTGGAATACCTGCACGAGCACCACGGCTCACAAGCACGCACGCTCTTCGCCACTCACTACCACGAGCTCAACGAGATGGAGAAGCATTTCGGACGGATAAAGAACTACAACGTGGCCGTGAAAGAAATAGACGGTAAGGTGATATTTCTTCGCAAGCTCACGCCTGGCGGGTCGGAACACTCATTTGGTATCCACGTGGCCGAGATGGCAGGAATGCCGCGCTCCATTGTCAACCGTGCCAACGACGTGCTGAAAGAGCTTGAGGCTGACAACGCGGAAGTGGGCAACGCCGGCAAGGCAAAGGTGGAGAACATTGGCAAGGACCGCGACGGCGTACAGCTCAACATCTTCCAGCTCGACGACCCCGTGCTGAAACAAGTGCGCGACGAGATTATTGAACTTGACATTAACAATCTCACCCCCGTGGATGCGCTCAACAAGCTCAACGAGATAAAGAAAATAGTGACCGGAAAGTCATGCTGAATTCCCAAACACAGTGAGTCAACGGCTACATGCCGTCGCCACTAAAGGCTGGAAAACAAAAATGAAAAATCCCTGTTGCCTGATTGGCAACAGGGATTTTTCATTTATATATTAATAATGTGTTATGCTTTGACAGGTTCTGTAGCGACAGTCTCTGGCTCTTGCATTTCATTGATCTTCTTACCCAACACGATGTAGGCAATAGGTGAAGCGAGGAAGATAGAGCTCAATGTACCAACGACCACACCGACAATCATTGCAAATGCGAACGAGCGGATAGAGTCACCACCAAGGATGAAGATGGCGAGCAACACGATCAACGTAGATACTGACGTATTAATTGTACGCGCGAGGGTCTCGTTGATAGAGTCGTTGAACAACTTCTGCTTGTTCTCCTTCGGATGCAAGTGGAGATTCTCACGGATACGGTCGAACACCACCACGGAGTCGTTGATATCGTAACCAATCACCGTAAGGATAGCACCGATGAACGTCTGGTCGATCTCAAGCGAGAAGCCTATCCAGCCATAGCAGAGCGAGAAGAGGCCGATAACCACGGTCGTATCGATGGCCAAAGCCAAGATTGAACCGACAGAGAAACCAACGTTGCGGAAACGGAGCAGGATATAGAGGAAGATGCAGAGCAATGCCAAGCCGACGCTGATGACTGCATTCTTGGTGATATCCTTAGCCACAGAAGGACCAACCTTTGAAGAGCTGATGATTGAACCACCCTGACGGATATCCGGGTTCTTGAAGGCAACAACACTTGCCTGGCTCACGAAGCCACTCTTGTGGAGAGCTGAGTAAAGTATTGTCTCGGCCTTGTCGTCTGCGTTAGGATCGTTGCTGTCAATGTCCCAGTTGGTGCTCACGCGGATAGTCTTGCCATCAGTACCAAGGGCGATGACCGTTGTTGTGGCAAGCTTGCCCTTGTCAGAACCAGTGGTGTTGACGAAAGCATTCTGCAGTACAGGACGGACATCCTCAACAGGAACCGACTTGTTGAGCGTCACCACATAGTTGCGGCCACCGGTGAAGTCGATGCTCTGGCTCAAGCCGCGGATAGCGAAGCTGGCGATACAAACGACGATTGCCACTGCATAAACGGCGAAGCTCACCTTGTACATCGACATGAAGCGATAGTTGGTGTTCTGCATGAGGTTCTTTGAGAAACCTGTCCAGAACTTCAGGTGCATCCACTTGCCGTGGTTGAGCTTGTACTCATAGAGCAGACGAGTGAGGTAGATGGCAGTGAAGAAGTTACAAACGATACCGATGATCCAAGTGGTGGCGAAACCGCGGATAGGTCCTGTACCGACCACGAGAAGGATGATACCTGTAATCAATGATGTGAGGTTGGAGTCGAAGATGGCAGAGAAGGCGTTGCTATAACCCTCGGAAATAGCCTTTCTCATATCCTTGCCCTTGCGAAGCTCCTCCTTGATACGCTCATACACAAGCACGTTGGCGTCGACGGCAGTACCCAACGACAGCACCATACCTGCGATACCACTCATGGTCAATGCAGCCTGGAAAGATGTCAGGATGCCAAGCGTGAAGAACACGTTGATCAGCAGTGCGCCGATGGCGATAGAACCAGGAATGATATTGTAGATAGCAAGCATGAAGACAATCAACAGCACGAAAGCCACGATGAACGAGACGATACCCTGCTGGATTGACTGTGCACCGAGCGTAGGACCAACGACCTCTTCCTGCACGATATGGGCAGGAGCCGGCATACGGCCTGAGTTAAGAGTGTTGGCAAGGTCCTTGGTATCCTGCACCGTGAAGCTGCCGCTGATAGAGCTTTGTCCACCGCTGATCTCGCCATTTACGCGAGGAGCTGAGTAAACAACGTTGTCGAGGGCGATGGCGATAGCCTTGCCCACATTGGCCTTTGTCAACTCTGCCCAACGGCGTGCGCCCTCAGAGTTCATTGTCATGGAAACCTCAGGCTGGCCTGTGAGCTGGTTGAACTCATCCTTTGCCTGAACAACGACGTCACCCTCCAACGGAGCACGGCCGTTTGTTGTTGTAACCTTCAAAGCGTGCAGCTCGAAGATGTTCTTTGCCTGGATGCCGTCAGCCGGCTTGGCGCTCCAAAGGAGCTTGAGGTCGCTTGGCAAGATTTGCTTGGCAAGGCTGCTGTAGATAATCTTGTTGATGGCAGCGGTGTCGCGCACGCTGGCATATCCGCAAACGCTCAGGCCCTGGCCTGTGGTCTGCAGCATGGCGAGCAGAGGATGCAGCTTCTTGGCCTCCTCGAGCTGTGCGTCCGGAGTTGCCTTGATGTCCTTCTTGGCGTTTTTGCCATTCTTGAGCTCAAATTTAGGCTTGTCCTGCTTTGCCTGCTTTACTTCCTTCTCGGCTGTAGCCTTTGCAGCGGCTACTTCCTTGTCGGTCTCGGTAGAGTCGGCAACAGTCTTCTCCTCGGCATCGCCGTTGGCTACACGCTGGTCGAGCTGCTGCAGATAAGGAAGCACCTCGTCGGCGTTGTAAGTCTCCCAGAACTCCAGGTTGGCAGAACCCTGCAGAAGCTTACGCATGCGCTCGGGCTCGCGGATACCAGGCATCTCAACTGAGATACGGCCCTCGGTGCCCTGCACCTTCTGGATGTTGGGCTGCACCACGCCAAACTGGTCGATACGTGTGCGAACCACATTGAAAGAGTTGTCGATGGCAGCAGACACCTCTGCACGGAGGGTCTTCTCTACCTCGCTGTCAGTGCTGGTCGGAGAGACCTTGCCCTGCAGCTCTGTAGTTGCAAACACCTCGGCGAGCTTGTGGCCGGGGGCGTTCTTGTGGTAAGCGTTGATGAAAAGAGTGATGAAGTCGCCCTGTGTGGCTTGCAGCTCCTTGCGGGCCTCGTCCATAGAACGGGTGAAGGCGACGTCGGTCTTGTGATCGGCAAGATTCTCCACCACGTCGGGCACAGAGATCTCAAGGATCACATTCATACCGCCCTTAAGGTCCAGACCCAGACCAATCTGAGTCTCGAGACACTTCTGGTAGCTGTAGATGCCAAGATACTTCACAGAATCCTTGTAATCCTGCTGGGCAACGGCATCGGAGCGCTTGGCTGCCTGACTGTCATAATAGCTTGTGGCAATCGGGAAGCTCAAATAGAAGAGGCTCACGAGAGTCAGAAGAACGGCTGTCGTGATAACGATTCCTTTGTTTTGCATTGTGTTTGTTAGTTATTTTTTGTTGTTTTTATTTCACCAATACATATAATATGTGCAAAGTTACAAGTTTTTTTAGTTTATAATGAATAAAACTATGGAAATTTAAGGTTTAAGCCAGCACATTATAGGATAATGGTCAGAATTTTTAATGGAATTGTCCACTTTGCAAGCATAGGGCTTGAAGTCGGGCGTGCAAAGTATATTGTCGATCCTGACATATATCCTCGACTTGTTGTAGCTTATGCCCAGGCCGTTGCCGCTCTCCACAAAGCAGTCGACAAGTCCCTTGGATATGGTGCGGTGCGCATAAGAAAGCGGGGTGTCGTTGAAATCGCCGCAAACGATCATCGGCACTCCACGGTGATAGGCTATATACCTTGCCACGGCGTCCGCCTCCGGGGCGCGCTTCTTGGTTTGTTGACCGAGATGACTGAGAAGCCATTTCGACGTGCGGGTCACCGACTTGCCCCCGAGCTCACCTTTGACGAGCTGCTGAAACTGCTCCTTGTCGTCAGCGGTCAGTCCTGTAGTCTCAAGGTGGTTGTTGACGACTATGACGTCACGGTGGCGCACCCTCAACTTGAAAGCGCAGCTCATGTTGCCTTCCGACTCATAGCGTATGTGCTCCTTGGAGAGTATGGGATATTTGGAAAAGACGGTCATGAAATCATTCTTGCTGACTGCCGTGTCCTTATACTCGTAGAACTTTCCCAATATAGAGTCCACCTGCACTCTGCCGGCCTCGTTCTCCGCCGATTCCTGGAGACACACGATGTCGGCATTCTGATGTTTTATGTATTGCAGAATGGCATTCGGCTTGTCGCGGTCATCCCACCCCGCATAACAGAACACGTTGTACGACAGCACCTTTATACTTCCCTCCGGCGGGTCAGACGGGAGGTTGAAAGGACAATATCTCCTCACCGGACCATAGCACACGATGAAGCCCAACAAGGGTATGACGGTCATTCTGACCTTGACCAGCGCCCAGAAGACGAGGAAGAAGACATTGATGGCAAGAATAATAGGGAAAAAGAGCCCCATGTTGCTCAGTTTCGGCCATACCGTAGGATCTACCTTGTCGGCATGGCCAATGAGCAGCATCAACAGGATGGAAGCCACGTTGGCCCCACCTATTACCTGAAAAGCTACATGCGATATTTTGTTCATTTTTTGCTTTGGTCGAAGAGCGTCTGCTTCTCGTCGCGCGTCAGGCTGTCGTAGCCGCTCTTGCGTATCTTGTCAAGGATACGGTCAACCTCCTCTTGCTTAGCCCTTTTGTTGGCATTGTAATCCCAGTCGGGGTTATCGTTGCGCTGACGCTTCGCCTTGCTTTGTTCCCACCGGTTTCTCATGTTGCTGAAGATCTGCGAACCTCCCTGCAAACCGTCGCTGTAAGGATGCCGCTGCCAGTACTTTATCAGGAAGAAACCAAATATCATGCCGCCAAGATGTGCAATGTGGGCAACCTGTGAGCCTGGCTGGGCAAGGGCGGAAAAGAACTCCACGGCAATGGAGCCAAGCACCATCCACTTCGCCTTGATTGGGATAGGTATGGGGATGATGAACATCCGCTCGTCGGGGAACATCATGCCAAAGGCAAGGAGCAGGGAATAGATGGCACCCGAAGCACCCACTGTGGTCCACTGGCTCAGCGCCGAGTCGTTGTCAGCAGCCAACTGCATCAGTTGGGAAAAGCCAAAGCCTGCATCGGATGATATGGCATAGAATTGCACAAACTGGGCAATCTCCTGCATCAGTCCTGCACCAATGCCGCAGAAAAGGTAATAGACCAGGAAACGGCGCGGGCCCCACACACGCTCCATCACAGAACCGAACATCCACAGCATGAACATGTTGAGGATGATGTGCTCCCAACCGCCATGCATGAACATATAGCTGACGAGCTGATAGACATGGAAGTCGGTAGAAAGGAAGAAATGGAGTCCACACAAGGAGTTGAGGTCAACCATTCCAACTTGCTTCAAGGCAAGCATGGCTATGAAACACAGTAAATTTACGACAACAAGGTTGCGCGTTAACGCTGGCATTCTAAGCATAATGACTATAATATTCTATTTTCAAACCATCTTTCACCCCAAAAGAGGTGACAATGTTGCAAAATTACGAAAAAAAGCCCTTAAAAGCCCAAGTAATGCGGCTTTTACCTGTTTTTTAAGCCTTTTATGCCAATTTTCTTTTCTTTTTGTTTGTGGAGTGAAACTATTGCACTACATTTGTCGAAAAATAAGGTATTTAGGACAAATCACATATAAACAATTACACAATTATGACAAAAGCAGATCTCATCAAGAAGATTTCCGCAGCCGCCGGTATCAACGCAACCGAGGCAAAGCAGGCTCTCGACGCCACTACTGATGCCATCAAGCTAGCCCTCGCAGCAGGCGAAAAGGTTCAGCTCCTCGGCTTCGGCACATTCTCAGTCAACGAGCGCCCCGCCCGCGACGGCAAGAATCCTCTCACTGGTGCACCTTTGCACATCGAGGCCAAGAAGGTTGCCAAGTTCAAGGCCAGCACCGACCTCGACAAGTTGCTCAACGCATAAGCAACAACAACCAAAAAAGATTAAACCAAACACGCCCCGGAAAAGCCAATCGGCATTTCCGGGGCGTTGCGTTTTCCTATCGGGACACGAAAGCCATGCAGTGTGGTTCTTATATGACGTGCAGGGGCCGCCCCTGCCATTGCCACCGCAAACAGAACAGCATCACCACGCAGCCATTTTTAAGCGATGAAAAATCTCAACAAAAGGCTCTCTGAAAATCGATTTTTTTGAAAGACTTGTCCTCTCGTGCGCATTTGAGCGATTTTTG
>CAZXGQ010000052.1:0-23108 GCA_964640415.1 uncultured Prevotella sp. | reverse complement strand
TTACACGAATGGCTGACGCGCTGATCATTCGTCAGATTCGATGAATTCGTGGTTCGATAAAAAACATAATGCGGTGTGTTTGAGTAGTTTCAAGCGATTCGGCTCACTGCAAACAAAAAAAGCGGGCGAACACATGGTTCGCCCGCAAGCTTCATTGTCGGAACAGTAGTATTACCAGATAGACATGTTTTTCTTGTAGCCAGCCCAGTTGGCACCCTCGTTGGCGTCATTGCCGACGCCGCCCGTTTCGTCATCCCAGTCGATGATACCGAAGTCGGACTTGTGGGGCTTGGCGTCAGCCCAAGGGGTCTGTGAGGTCTCCAACAGAGAGCAGGAGACATTGACGCTCAACACCTCGACGACAGGGCGGGCATATATCCTCTTGTTTACCGCAGGTTGGTCACCCGCAGCAGAACGAACACTTATTTTCTTTTCCATAAGAATCTAAATTAGCATGATAAATATAAAAGGTGTAGAAGATCACCTTACCACGAACTTCGTACCGTTGACCACATAGATGCCGCTTGGCAGAGAGAAGGAGCGTGAGTCACCGTTGGTCAGCGTAGCCACACCGACGGTCTGGCCGTTGATGCCCCTTACGCTTACACGCACATCCTTGGTAGCCTTGACGGTCAGCGTGCCGCCATTGGCAGAGAGCTGGAAACCGGCATCAGAAGCGTCGGAAGCCACCTTCGCAATGTTGGTTGCCTGACTGTTCTCCTCCGTAGAGATGTAGATGTAGCGTACGGCATTGCTCGCCGTGCTCTCGAGGTCGTACCATGTGCGGAACGGCAACACGTAGACATCGTTGTACTTGTCGCTGAGGTTGAGCGACGACACGAAGAGGTCTTTGTTGAAGTAGAACACGCCCTGGCTCTTGGCTATCTTCTCGCCAGAGTAAGTGCCGCGGTTGGTAAGAGCCATCGTAGAGCCTTCCACTGTGCCCTGAGCCGAAGAGCCGTAGACGGCAGACGGTGTTTTGGCGATTGTAGCGCCGCTCTGTCGGAGCGTGAACATCACGTTGTCGTCGGCGGACGCCTCCACGTATTCAGCTATGTCTACGAGGTAAGGCTTGTTGGCCTCAGTCTCTGCCAAGCCGGTGCAGGGCGAGAAGTGGGCGTTGACCGAGTAGCGCTCGTCGGTAGGGCTGAACGAGTTGTCGGCGTTCATGTTGTAGAACGTGAACTCGTTGCCGTCGGCAGGCTGGGTGTAGACGCCGGTCTCAGAGTCGAGCGCCATGGTGAACGGCATGACCAGCGACACCCATCTCTTGGTGTTGTTGTCTTTGACGACAGTGCGGGTGTAGCTCACCTCGTTGGCAGCGTTGATGCGGATGTCGAACGGAGCGAAGAACGGCTGCTTGTCGGTCAGCACAATATTGTTCTCAGCCACGAAGTCATCGCCTGAGATAGAGAGCGAAGCCACGTTGTTGGCCTTGTAAGACACGCCCTTGGGCAGGTAGACCATGGCATTGGCTGCAAGCACGTTGCGAAGGTCGTCGATGGTGCCGAGCGCAGCGTCGTCGGCACTGTAGAGCACGGAGTTGATGCCGCTGGCGTCGAGATAGAGTATATGCTTTGCATCGACAGGAGCGCCGGTCTTGCCGTTGGCGATGTCGGTATTGATCTGGTCGATAATCTGCTTGGCATAGGCGTAGCCCTCACCCTTTGCAAGGAGTGCGTCGGTAACGGTGTTGCGCAGGGCTACCGTCACGCCCACCCACTTGTTGTTGTCGAATCCGCTGCTGAGCATGGCATTGTCGTAGACCGTGGTGTAGGTAAGCTCGGGCTTGTAGTTCTCTGTCTTGAGCGTTATGTTCGTGCTGTAATAGGCATAGTAGGCATGGCGCGGCGTGGTTGTCGGTGCGATGTTGTAGCGTGTCTCGTCGGAGGTGACGAGGTAGCAGTCGCGGCTGTCGCCCGATGCCAGTTCAATGGCGCTCCATGTGCCCCCCTGAGAGGCGTAGGTGGAGTTGGCGTAGCGGTATTCCTCGTAGACGAAAGTGCCCGAGCCCGTTGTGCCTGCGTTATAGTTGTCGGAGTTGTTGCATCGGAAGGCCTTGTCGCCGGCCACGGCCACCGACACCTTCTTGGTGTAGTCGTAGTCGGCAGCTTCGGTGCGGTGGCCCTGCAGGTTCTCGCCTATGAGGTCGTAGTAGGCCGAGCGCACGAAGTGGTAGCGTGCACTGCCGTTTTCAGAGAGCGGTCCGTAGGTATTGTCGGCCTTCTTGTTGTGGAGCTGGTCGAAGCTGAAGTGCATCTTGCCGGTTGCCATGTTGGTTGGCACGGCAAACTCAACCTTACCCTCAGCACCGACGGTGAAGTCGTCGGCCAGATACTGGTTGGAGAGCGATGTGCTGCTGCCGTCATCCTGTCGGCAAACCACGTCAACCTTGTCGACATAGGGGTTGAGGGCTTCGAGCTGGACCTCAAGAGCCACGTTTGCTGTCTGGCCGTCGGCGAGTCCCTCGACGGAGAACTTCACTGCATCGTTGTTGAGACCGTCGACGCTGACTTCGCCATTGGGGTTCTCTGCATTGACAGAAACCGAGGCTGCAACGGATGTACCAGTCTTGTCGTAGAGCTTCACGGTGTAGGACGAAGCGTCGCCAGAGACGGTTGTTGTGCCGGTGATGTTGGCCGATGTGCCATTATAGGTACCTACACCTGATGTGGAGTAGCCCACATAGTCGGAGTTCCAGTGCAGACCGTTGGAGTCGATCTGATACTCGCGTGCATCACCTTTCGAGGTTGTTGTTTTGAGGTCACCCCTGCGATAACCTAACGAACCCTTTTTATGCGTCAGATAGTATGTAGTGTTTCCAGATGTTGTCCACACGTGTCCGTCGGTATCGGTGCTCCATACCACAGGAGTGGTAGTGTACTTGAGCGAAGCGTTGAGGTAGCGGCCGTTGCCATCCTTAATATATATGTCGTTGCCAAGTACAGGGGTAGCCTGCGACGAAGCGCCGGCAGTGCAGATAAGATGTGCGCCCACTATGCGATAGCCCACTGGGATGAGCGTCTTGCCGTCCTGCGAGAGGGCGTCGGTGGGAACCTCAAGCCAATAGGTGTCGTTGGCGAGGCCCATATATGTCTTGCCGCCGTTTGTGCTTGCAGATACGATGTGTCCGTCACCCTTCTGTCCTTCCACGGCAGTGCCGCCGGTGATACCGCTGTTGTCGTAGAGCATGAAGTTGGCATAAAGGTCTTTCACATTCTTATAACTGTATTTATAAGATGTGTAGTTGTTCTTTGTCTGCCTTGTGATTTCACCAAGGTCTGCACGCTGAGTTCCGAAAGGCAGGGCCACGCAGTCGGTGCCGAATGTGGCACTGGTGCCGGGAGCAAGCAACTCCGTGAATGCGTCGGTGCACTCGAAAGTAACGACAAACGACTTAATGGTGACATAAGAACTATTGCCACCGGAATGTTGCTGCTTGAAGTAGAGCACATTAGTCATGTCGGTGCTTGTCATCGAGGTGCGGGCAAGAGTCGCCTCTTGAGTACTACTTTTGATGCTTACCGACTGATTGGCCTTTGCAAATGTAGGGTCCATCTCCTTGAAAACACATTCTGTTCCATTCTTATAACTCAGCACCATCTTGTAACTGGTGAAGCGATAGCCCTTAGGAAGGGAGAGCGACATGTGATTATGGACACTACTGGATTCTCCGGAAACTACGACCATTGATGTGCCGTCGGGTGAGATGTTGTTGGCATGCTCACTCATGAGACCGTTTTCGGTGAGTTCAGACTTGTCCGACGTGACGAGCGTCAAGGGCAACTGGTTGTGCACCCATGTGCCACCGTAGCCTTTAAGGTGCGACTCAGTGCTATAACTCACCGCCGAGATGACGTTACCCGTCTTGGGGCTGATGCTTACCGTTTGGGCGGAAACCGCCATCGCAACAACCAAGAGGACAGCTACAGCGAGCCATCTCGCCACGCTAAGTCCATTGGATAATAATTTTGATAGTTTTTCCATAGACTATAATGTATTAAATAATTTGTGTCAAAACAGATTGCGAGCTGAGAGCGGAACATCAAATTAGCCTTGATGCAAACGAGCGCAATGAAAGTTTTACTTTCTAATTGCCGAGTGCAGTTCATCTGTTGCAAAGATATGCAAAAAAGGAGTCGGAAAGCCGACGGCAAGCGTCCTTGGTGTATCATTGCACCAATTACATTGTAACATTCAATATCGTTACAACAAGTAACATGTAACAAAACATACACAAACAACAATTGTTACACTCATTTGTAACAAAAAAAAGGCGTTAGAAAGGTTTTAGTGTTACAATTTACGTAACTTTGCTAATGCAAAACACAGGGATATGAAGCTACTTTACCAATTAGCGCTTATACTGACGGCTGCAATAATGGCAGCCTGCTCAAACAAAGACCAAGCGCCACAAGGGGGGCAAAAGCCAGACGACAGATACTCTTACGAATACGTAAAGAAGATATGTGTCACCCAACCCGACAAGGCACTGGCCTTGCTGAAGACCGCCGAGGACAAGCATAAGCTGGCTGCCTTCGACGTCAACATGCTTAGGAGCATGGTTTACTACAATTCCATGCTCGACTACAAGAAAGCCATACACTATGCCGAGGTTGCCCTTGCCGACCCCGAAGCGAAGCACGATCCCGACAAACTGCAGAACCTGCTACACATGGCTGCACTGGAATACTACTACGACGGCAACTATGCAGAGAGCCTGAAGAAAGCCGGCTGGGCCCTCGACGAGGGATACAAGCACCACAACCGCCGCCTCGTGGGACAACTGCTGACAACGATGGGGCAATGCCACAGCGAGGTGGGCAACTCAGCCAACGCCTTATACAGTTTTGAAAGGGCCATCGTGGCCCTCGAAGGCGAATGCAAAAAGTCGCCCACATGGAACAACGTCTACGAGCTGACCACCGCCCATGCCTTAAAAGCCAACACCCTGCTCGACATGAAGCAATACGGCAAGCTCTTCGGCATGAGGCCGGAATACGAAGCCGTGCTGGCAAAGCTGAACGCCATGCCCGAAGGCATAAGCGGCATCAACGACCAGGCCAACGCCACATTCTACTCCATCTACGCCATCGGCTACGAACAGAGCGGCCATCACGAAGAAGGGCACGACATGTTCGACAAGCTCTCCGCGACACGAGCCTCAAGCACACCGGAAGGTGCCACCTTCGTGACACCATATCTGCTGTTGCGGAAAAACTATGCCGAAGCACTGAAGCGCACCGAAGAGATGGAAGAGGTGTGGCGAAACAGCGGCAGAGACTCGGTGGAATACGACTATGCGCACAACATACTGATGTGCAAAGCCCAAGCGCTGCAAGGCTTGGGGCGCTACAAAGAAGCCGTAGAAGCCAGCATACGTTCTTACAACCTCAGCGACTCGCTGTCACGCCGCATAAAGGAGCAGAACGCCATGTGGATGTCGGAAAAGCTGGGCAAAGACTTCCTGAAGAAATACATCAACCGCCAAGACAAGATACTCAATACAACCAATATAATCATCATCGTCATAGCATCGCTGCTCACAGTATGCATAATCCTCATGATCTTGACTTTCCGTGCCAACAAGAAACTGAAAGCCAAAAATCAAGCCACCTCTGCACTCGTGAACGACCTGCTGACCTATAAGTCGCTGTTCATCAACCGTCTCGACAAGAATGGAATGGCCGAAGAAGGAGAGACGGCAAATGACGATGCTGACGCGGCAGGCTACCGGGAGTTTCTGAAGATGGAGAAAGCAGTGATAGACAAGAAGCTGTTTGTGCGGCCCAAACTGGAACGCGCCGACATTGCAAAAGAGATCGGCACGAGTACTGCCAATGTCAACCACCTGTTCTCGAAATACTGCAAACAGTCGTTCAACAACTACATCAACGACCTGCGTATGGAATATGCCGCCAAGCTGCTGAAAGAGAAACCCGACTATACCATCGAGGCCATCGGTGCCGAGTGCGGCGTGCCTATCCGCCAGACGTTCCACCGCCTCTTCGCCAAGAAATTCGGCATGACGCCAGCCGAATACCGCAAGAACGTGGAAGAGGAACAAACAGAATAACAGCAATTATATGCCTGCCACGGCCAAGCCGCCCACACCCATGTGGCTGTGCTCCTCGGCAACATGTTCGAGGCACGCTACGATACGTGAGGCGGCATTGTTTTCCCAATAGCGGAACTCTACATCCTCATCATAGTCGCGTGCGAACGACAGGAGACGGGAGAGGTCGAAGCCGTCGGCACCTATTCCGGCGCCCTCGCGCTCGAAATCGGCCACATTGCATTCCTGCTCTATGTGAACCGGCACCATGAGTGCAGGCTTTCCCATGTAGAGGGCTTCGCACACCGACTCGAAGCCGCCCGTGGTGGCATAGGCGCGGCAATTGGCAAGACTCTCGAGAAAAGCCTTGTCGTCGATGAGATGGAACGACAGCTTGTCGTCGATCTTGGTAAGCACAGGCGCACCTTTCTTGTCCCAGAAGAAGCGGAGCTCCACCTTAGGATGTGCGTTGTGCCAAGCTATTACCGACTCGGCAAATCCGGCATTGAGAATATAGCCCGTGATGTAGTCGCCATGGTGACGCGTGATGTCGCGGACCTCAGAACGGAGCAGAGGCGGCACAACGGTAAGGTTCAGACCGTCAACGTCGGCATAAGGGCGGACAGAGAGAGCCATAATGCGGGAGGCTCCAAGGCAGGTGAGCCGGGTGAACCAATTGAGCCACTGCTGGCTATAACGATGCGCCTCAGGGAACTTGAAATCGGGATGGAGGAAGAGATACTGATGACCCACGCAGACCATCGGCACGCTTGGACGCGACAAGAAGTAGGTCAAGCCGCACAGCACCTCGTAGAAGTTTATCACCAGGTCGGCACCCGTTTTCTTTATACGCTTGGCAATGCGGTGAATGCTCTCCATATATATGGGAGTCTTGATGACATTGTAAACTGCAGAACGCACGTGGCCTATATGCTTGTTGTCCTTACCCGGCATGAAGTTGGGGCTGTAGAACGTTGTCACGGGAGCACCTGCCTGACGATAGAAGAACTCGGGAATGTTTCTGTTGCGGCTCTTGCCCACAAGCATTTCCACGACCTCGTGGCCATTGGCTTTCAACATCTGCTCCATCGTCAATGCCTGCGTCAGATGGCCGCGGCCTTCACCCTGTACAACGAACAAAACTTTCATATGCTATCTATTATATTTTTATCTTTCGCAAAGTTAGCATCAGCATATTACCAAAGCTTGACAAACGAAATACAATAGGATTAAAAGTTGTTGGCGCACAGGGAGAAACACTTTGCATGCAAACGGTCTTTTCCTACCAACAATGAAAGATGCGCTGCGGACATATCCGCAGCGCATCTTTTATTTACGCCCTTGCCTGCTATGACAAGGACAAACAAGCAGAGGCAGGTATCACTCTACTGCATATTTTTTGCCGGCAACGATATATATGCCTTTGGCCAGACCCTTGAGAGCTGCAGAAGAGGCCACGCCCTTTCTCACCATCACTCCCGAAACTGTGTAGACATCCACGCAGCTGTCGGCAGCAGCAGACTGCACCTGCGAGATGCCGGTGGAAGAGGTGCGGCGGTAAAGGGATACCGCCTGTTGAGAGCCTGTCTTGTAGCAGGCAAACCTTGGAGCCGAAGTGTTGTATTGTATCTCTCGGGCAGGGTATTTGCAATTCTTGATTGTCGCCACGCCACTGCTGACCGTCACCGTCCACTGTGCGTTAGTGTCAGAGGTAGAGGTGCTGCTATGCAACTTGTTGCCGTCTGAAGTCAGCGCAAGATACTCGTTGTCCACTGCGTCGTAGAAGGTATAGGCACCTGTAGTGCCGCCGAGCAGCAGCTGGCGGGGCTTTCCCGTTGCGTCAACGGCAGTGGTAATAGCTGCGTTGCTTATCGTCACGTCGGCATAGCTGCGCACGTCGTTGCTTGAGCCGCCCTTCTCTGCAAGAGCCTTCTGTCCACCCTCATAAACAATGAGATAACAGCTTCCCGGCACGAGGTCGGCAGTGGAAGTGACCTTTGTGAACACATAGCTGCCATCGGTAGTTGAGCCTGAATCGGGATTTGGATCGGGTGTCGGGTCCGGCGTGGGATCGGGTGTCGGGTCGGGGTCAGTACTTGTCCCGTCGTAGTTGTCGTAGCTGAAGGTGACGCTCTGCTTGTCGCCCCACACATACTGCTCCAGGCCTGGATAATCAACGTATGGGTTGCGGTTTTGCTGACACTGGTAGACGGCATTGTTACGGTCTATCTCTTTCTGGCTCACCGGGTCTTCCTTAGCCCAACGGAGCAACATGTTGATATACCATGTCTTATAAGCCGGGTAAGACGTGCCGTCGAGCACGGTAGACGCCGTACCGTTGGATGCCCATCCGGCTATCTTGTCCTCGTAGCAGGTGGCCATATAGAAATAGATGCGCGCGAAGTCGCCCTTATACTCATCGTTTGGCTCGAACACGGTGCCGGTGTAGCCATCCACCGAACACGGCCCAACCTTGCTGAAGTCATTGTTAGAAGTGTACGTTGGGTTGCTTGTCTCACCGAAGGGGTAGTTGCTCCGGCGGTTGTTTACATAGCCGTCGGTCGGTAGCACATGCACGATGTCTGCCTTCATCGGCGAGGCTTGCTTGAACCAGCTCTGAGGCACAGAGTGCTCGCGGTTGTACATGTCGCCCTCCTTCGAATAGTTGCCGGTATGGTCGGAGAAAGAGAAGTTTGTGGTGTTTGAGTACATGTCCCATACCTTGCCGTCGGAGCGTTTGTCGGTTTGCTCATAGCACGAGAACAGTCCACTGTATCCGATGTCCTTGTGCGTACTGATAATCTTGAAGAGCGCAGTCTTCAAGTCCTTGCCCATCTGGCCATTGGCATTTTGGTAATAGGTGCCGCTGTCGTTTGGTCCTTGTGCAAAAAGCTGCCCGACAAGGATGAGAAGCGACAGCAATGAGATTTGTCGTTTAAGTTTAATCATAATTGTTATCTTAGAAAAAGTCAGAGTAGAAAGCGATGCCTTTAATCACAGAAGAAGCTGTGGCAAGGCCGTGGCTATGTCGTTGTAAGTGCGCTCAAAATTGCCTGTGTACCAAGGGTCTGCCACATCACGGGGCTCGCCCACAAGCGACATGAGCAACTCCACCTTACCTTCCTTGTCGTCGAGGCCAAGCATGCCAAGCCAGCGCAGGTTGTTGCGGTCCATAACAAAGATGCGGTCGAAGTAGTCGTAATCAGCCTTGGTTATTTGCCGCGCCCCTCTGTGCTGGAACGGTACACCATGCGAGCGGAGGCATCGCTGTGCGGGCGGATACATGTCGTTGCCGATTTCCTCGGTCGACGTGGCCACGCTGTCTATTTCAAACTCTTGCTCACGCCCCGCCTCCCTCACGAGTTGCTTCATCATGAACTCAGCCATCGGACTGCGGCAAATGTTGCCGTGGCAAACAAAAAGAATCTTATGCTTCATCTGTATTACTCTATTCCGCTTGCAAAAGTAAGAAATAATGTGGAGAAAGAAGAGAGCCACACGTTCAAACTCTCTCAAGACCAAAAAGTCCTCTCTTAAAACCACGATAGTTCAAAAACATAACCTCCGCAGCTCTGCGTGAGATAAATACAGAGTAAAAATATGTATTACCCATGTATGCCTAAACGAGTCAATATAAAACCTGCCAATTATGTGCCGCATAGGTTTTGTGTCCTTGTTTTTCATGTTCTCTGCGTCTTTCGTGAACAAAGTGCCATGCGATGAAAAAACTCAACAAAAGGCTCTCTGAGAATCGATTTTTTTGAAAAACCTTTCCTCTTGTGCGCATTTGAGCGATTTATGAGGCGTTTTGTAATAGCCTTATAGACAGTTAGTTATATTTTTACTACTTAAAACATAGTTTAAAATTGGGCTTCCGGGTCGGCTTTACGTTAGAATCGCGTCGCCTTTACGTTAGAATCGCGATGCCTTTACGTTAGAATCGCGTCGCGATATGGCTACTATCGCGACGCGATTTCTTGCTTTTCAAGGGTAATTTTGGCTTGAAAGTGCCTTTTTTAACACTTCTGAGCCTCCATCGCCGTTCTGGATGGAGTACCTCCCAAGTGTTAAAATCTTGCTATAAATCTTTACATTTCCAACACACACTGAGACGTTTTGTCTTATCCGCCCCATCACTCCCATATGTCGGATGAGCCTGATAAGTTTTATCTTCACGCAGAGGCGCTGAGATTATTGAGCCGCAGAGCTTAAGTCGTTTATTCGCCGAACTTTCAGGAGAGGCCTACGGCCTTTGAGAGAGTTCAAAAACAATGCCATCTCCATTGGGGCTCAGAAATTTTGTGCAAGTTCGTGTCCTTCGCGGACATGAAAAGGATCAGGCGTCGAAATAATAGCCGAAGCCCAGACGCGTTACCAGGTTGTCGGCATAAGACCCGAGCTTCTTGCGCAAGCGGGTTATGTTGACATCCACGGTGCGGTCGGAAACAATGACGTCCATCGGCCATATCTTCCTTATGAGGTCGTGGCGCGAGAACACCCTGCCCTTATGCTCAAGCAAGGTGCAGAGAATGCCGAACTCGGTCTTGGTGAACTCCACCTCCTCGCCGTCCACGACCACTGTCTTACGGTCGAGGTCTACCACGAGGCCCTTGAACTCAAGCGAGTGGTGCTCTTCCAGTTCGGCCTCGGCGTTGCCTATGCTGGTGCGGCGCAGCACGGCACGCACACGGAGCAGCACCTCACGAATGGAGAACGGTTTTGATATGTAGTCGTCGGCACCGAGGTTGAACCCGGTCACCTTGTCGCTCTCCGTTCCCTTGGCCGTGAGGAAGATGATGGGCACGTTTTTTGTGCTTTCCTTCTCGCGCAGGCGACGGGCTGCTGCAAAGCCGCTCATGCCACCCATCATCACGTCGAGCATGACAAGCTGGTAGCTGGCCACGTCTTTCTCCAAGGCCTCTTCGCCAGAGTTTGCCGTGTCCACCTCGTAGCCTTCAGCCTCAAGGTTAAACTTCAAGATCTCGCAAAGATCTTCCTCGTCGTCAACAACAAGAATGCGTGTCACTTCTTCCTTATCCATGTTCTTTTGCAAATAGTTTCTATATGGGAATGTCTATACTTGTATCATTTCTGTTGCAAAATAACAAAATCAAGTTTACATACACATTTCAGCGATATTACAATGAGGTTACATCTTGACAGCCGGTGCTTTTCCGCCTCAGCCTTTAGCCTCAGCCTTGCTTAGCCACCTCGCCAATAAAGCTTTATAATTGTCAGTCTGGTCTATAAAGGTCATGTGGCGCGCCCCGTCAAGCAGTTCCCACTCCGACCCGGCTATGCCGTCGTGCATCGTTTTGGCTATAAGAGGCGTGCACTCGTCGTTGGTGCCGCTTATTACCAATGTAGGCGTATCGATGGTGTTGAGCTTGGCAGTGTAGTCGAAATCTTTCAGCGAGCCTGTCGGCGTGTACTCGTTCGGGCCCCATGCCCCGATATACGACTCGGTGCCGAAGAGCTTCTTCCGGCGCAGGCACTCGGGGCTGTCGGCGGTTATCTCGCATGCGTGAAGCGCGGTGTAGTGGTCGTTGGCTTTCAGATAGTCGGGGTCGGAGAAATTTCCCGACTTTGTCGCCTTGGCTATAGCCTCCTGCTCTTCCAACGGCATAAAGGAGATGAGGCGATGCTGCTCGTGACTCCACAACGCACTGGAAGACAGCGTGCTGGAGAGTATGGCCGAGACTACGCCTTGCGGCTTGCGGTCTATGAGCCAAGCAATGATGAGCATGCCTCCCCACGACTGTCCGAGCACGTGCACTCTGTCGAGATGTAGCCAGACGCGAAGAGCCTCAAGCTCGTCCATCCAGGTCTGCAGCGTCCACAGCTCCGGATGACCTTCCACAAAACTCTCGCCGCAACCAAGCTGGTCGTAGGAGATAACCTGCCGGTGGGTCGACTCGGCAAGGCTGTCGAGCACCTCAAAATAGTTGTGTGTGGAGCCTGGGCCTCCATGCAGGAGAAGCAACGGCGCATTGGCAGTCTCTTCGCCTACTACACGATAATAAGTCTCAAAACCCTTGAAGGGCATCTTGCCTTCCTTAATCTTCATATTACAATAGTTATGCGTTGACAAAGGTAGCTAAATATTCAATAAAGCAAGATGAAAAGCACGAAAAAAAGAGTGGAATCGGCCATCGGCCTCTTCCACTCTTCCAAGTGATACTTATTGAAGATTTATTTACGGATTAACTCTCCATGAACTTCTTTGCAGAACGCAACTGGTGGCGCATGACGCTCAGGAGCTGCTGTGTCTCCTGAAGGATGTTGAGGTAAACCATGTCTACCTGCAGGTTCTTGTTGTCGGCAGAGGTCTGTATGCGGTTGAGATGCACCTTTCGAATTACTGAGAGCTGATCCTTGCAGGCATCAGCCTCGGCAAGGATGCTGCGGTACTGGTCGTAGCGGTTGGTCTCAATCTCGTCGCAGGTCATCTTCATCAGGTCGTTGACCGAGTTTCTTATCGGCTGGTATTCCTTGATATACTCCTCAGGCACAGGGTTGAAATTGTTGTCGACATGCTCCTTCAGTGGTGCGAGCATACGGCGGAGGGTATAGATGAATTGCTGGTCGCTGTTCACGCCGATGTGGAACCATGTGTTCTTCTCGGCAGCTATCTCCAACGGCGAACGCTTCAAGCCCAGGAGTTCCTGCCTTCTAAGCTTCTTCAGCAAGTCGAGGCGCTTGCGCAAACCCGAATCAGCCTTGCGCAGACCACCGACCTTGTGAGAGTTGAATCCGTCAAGCATATTATTATATTGCTCCAGAGCGTAGCTGCAAGTCTTTGCCTGGGTGTCGCGCACATGCTTGCACAGCATCTCCCATACGATTTCCTTGTCGTTGGTGCGCATCATCAGGCGGAAGCTGTCGTCCTCGGTCTTTGTCTGCTCACGCTTCTGTGAGTACTGGCGGTTGCTTCTCCAGAGCAGGAACACCACGAGTGCGATAAAGGCAAACTGGATTACAAATCCGCCAAACCACATGCAGACGGCAACGAGAGCACAGCAAACAAATGCCACACCGGCTGTGATGAACCATCCGCCTATGACGCTCAGCACGCCAGTGACACGGAAGACGGCACTCTCACGGCTCCAGGCACGGTCGGCAAGGCTCGAACCCATTGCAACCATGAAGGTAACATAGGTTGTTGACAAAGGCAACTTGTGGTTGGTACCGAAAGTGATAAGCATTGAAGCTATTACAAGGTTTACGGCAGCACGAACGATGTCGAAAGCGGCACCCTCGTCCTTCTCGTCTTCTGATTTGACAGAAGTGTCGAAACGGGAGTTGATCCACTGGCGGACAGACACAGGCACGATGTCAGACACAGTCTCTACCATTGCCTGCACGAAGCGCACCATGGCACGTGCAGCACGGCTCGAACCGAACATCTCGTCACCCTCGTCCTGACGTGAGAGGTCTACAGAGGTCTTGATCACGTTGCGTGCTTTCTTTGATGTTGCCATGGCCACAATCATTATGAAGCCGGCAGCGAAGAGATAGTAAGGAGGGGTCTTGGCACTCTCCATGAGCGAGTTCATCATGAAGGAATCGGCACTTGCACCGGCTGCGTTGGCGGTGAAGTCGTTGTAAGAATCGAGACCGGCAAGAGGCACACCGATGAAGTTGACGAGGTCGTTGCCTGCGAAAGCCATTGCCAGGGCGAAGGTGCCAAGGAGCACTGTAACCTTGAAGATGTTGACTTTGCAAAGGTGGAGAATCTCAGTCACGATGGCGGCTACTATGAAGGTGTACACCAGCAGCATGTTGGTGTTCTCCTTGATATATTCGCTGATTTCCTTGGGTATGTAAGGGCTCTTGCCTATTCCCTTAAGGAAGATGAAGTAAGCCAGGGCTGTGAAAGCCACACCACCGAAGATTGCGATTGAATAGCGGCTGTGCTTGGAGAAGTTGAACGTGAACACCACGCGGCTAATCCACATCACGACCATACCCACGACAAAGGATATTGCCACAGAAACGAAGATGGCTATAATCACCTTCAATGCCTGGTCGGAGTTGAGCAGCGAAGCATAGTCGAGGCCGTCGTCGGCCACTACCTTCAGGAAGGCAAGCATCGCCGTGCCGCCGAGCAACTCGAAGACGAGCGAGACGGTGGTTGAGGTCGGCATACCGAGAGTGTTGAACATGTCGAGCACAATGACGTCGGTCACCATGACGGAAAGGAAGATCGTCATCACCTCATGGAAAGAGTAATGGCATGGCACCATGATACCATGTCGGGCCACGTCCATCATGCCTGTCGACATAACGGCTCCTATGGCCACACCAAGCGATGCGATGATGAGAATAGTGCGGAACGAGGCGACTCTGGCGCCTACCGCAGACTGCAAGAAATTCACGGCGTCATTGCTCACTCCCACAAAGAGGTCGAAGACTGCAAGGCAGAGGAGAAAGATGACAATGCACAAATAAATTGTCTCCATAAAAAGTAAAAACTGTAATTAAATAATTCTGCTTGCAAAATTACTTTCTGCGTATTACAGCCGCCTTACATCAATGTTACAAAAATATTACAATTAAGCCGAGCTTGCATGTTCTGCATTCACAAGCCCTTCAACTGCACGTCCTTACAAACCTAAACTCCTTTGTGCTTGTCGCAGGGTATTCTCCCCTACCGTGTAGGCATAACAAGCACAAGGTATGAAATGAGCCTTGCCAAAATCCATGTCTTTCACCCCTGCTTGACTGATAGAGGTGACCAAGGCTTGCGTCAAGTTGTTTTTCTCCATGTAATATTGCAAGGAAGTAAGTTCATAAGGTCTATCGAAAAATCTGTCAGACCACTTAATTTCTACCGCCCAGCAAGGCCTCTGCAAGGCATCATTGATACCCACCAAGTCCACTTCCCCTTGCGTGCGTCCTATTTTCCAATTGGCATATGCAATATGCTCCCTGCGAGGAATCCACTGCGAATATATGGCAGTTTCTATCATTTCGCCGATATTGCCATCTATCATCTTGATAGGCTCAAAGAGGGCACACCTCAACGATGGATTGGTAAGATATATCTTGAAGGTTGTTTGCCGCTGGAATCGCTTGGCGGTATCATCCGTTCGGGTAACCACCTTGATAAGGAATGCCGCTTCCAAATACTGGATATATTTACGAATCGTCTCCTTTTTCACCCCCGACTCTTTCGACAGTCCCTCGTACGAAAACTCCATGCCACTATGATAGGCTATCATTGTAAAGAGCGAATTCAACTCCTGTACATCCGAGATGCCATAAAGACTCGGCAGGTCTCTCAACAACACTTTATCTACAATGTCGTGACGCACAAACTGCCCAGGGTCTTCCTGTATGCGAGAGGAGAATGCCACCTCAGGGTAACCTCCATAGTTGATATAATCTAAAAAAAGCTCGTTCAGCCTGTCTATGTCTATCGTGCTATAGATATCACTCTCTATGCCTCCCCACTCTACCTTGGATTGACGCATCAGATGGTCGTACTTCTTAAGATGTATGTATTCGAAGAAAAGCAAAGGAGGAAGATTAAAATCCGTGAAACGTCCTGCACCACTCTCATTGCTACTCTTCAGCAGTGCTGCCGCAGCAGAGCCCGAAGCAATAAATTTCACATCATGATATGTATCGACCAACGACTTGAGTCCTATCTCCCATTCCTTCAGATATTGTATCTCATCGAAGAATACGTAAAATTGTTCCTTGCTATCTTCTTTGCCCAACACGTGTTTGGCCAAGTTGAAGAGTTGTTCCAAGAGAATACCGTTATAGATAGGTGTCTCAACAGACACATAGATGATGTTCTGGGGTGACACGCCATCGTCTATCAATCGCTGAATGGAATGATAAAGCATCACGGTCTTACCTACTCGCCGAGGACCCATCAATATGAGCGCACGCTGAATACTGATATCCTTTACAAGAGGATAGAAAATGTTCAGATAGAGGCGAGGACTCATCGCTTGATAGTAAGAAGGTATCTTTCCTTCAGTCCACCAAGGGTTGTCTATTTTCAACCTGCCCAATATCTGCTTCTCCAAGAGTGCTGTATATTCCATAACTGTAGATTTAGAATGCAAATATAGGGCAATTTTCCTTATTCTGCAAGTTTTACGCAGGCTAAGCATTGTTTTTTATGCTTAATTTGCACTTTTAGGATAAACAAAATGATACGCATCTACTTTTTCATCCTCTAAAGCTATATTATAGGGGCATAACAAAATTAACACACAGACATAACAAGCTGGCTATCAAGATCCAAGAAGCCTTTTGCAAACTAAACATGTTTCAACAGGCTTAATCTGCAAGCCTAAGACAACATTGCTTCTCATATCACAACAGGTTGTCGATATTGTGACCCGACTCAGTCCTTGAGCGAGAATTCGAAGCACAGTCCGCCGGTGGGATTATTGCTGACGCTGATGTTTCCTCCATGCACGCGCACGGCGTTTTTCACAATGGCAAGGCCAAGGCCCGTACCGCCCATCTTGCGGCTCCTGCCCTTGTCAACACGATAGAAACGCTCGAACAGACGATGCAGATGCTCCTCCGGCACACCCACACCGTCGTCGGAGAAGGTGAAGTGCCAGGTGCCCTGCGAGCGGCTCGCCTTGAGACTAATGTGGGTATTGACACCGGCATAGGCAATGGCATTGTCGGTGAGGTTGCGGAAGATGCTGTATATCAGGCTTTCGTTGCCATGGATAAGCATCTCGTCGGGTATCTCACACTTCATGGTCATGCCCTTCTGCTCAAGCGCAAACTTGCTCTCAAGCTCCACGGTGTGTATGATTTCCGTCACGTCTATCTGTGAGAAGACCATCATCTCGGCGCCATCATCGAGACGGTTGAGTGTCGACATGTCGTTGAGCAGCGCCGCGAGACGCTCGCTCTGCGCATGGCAGCGCTCCAGGAAGTTGGCACGCGTCTTGGGAGCCATGTCGGGGTGTTCGCGTATGGTCTCCAGGTAGCCCTGTATGCTCGCCACGGGGGTCTTCAGCTCGTGGGCCACGTTCTGGGTGAGTTCGCGCTTGAGAATGCTCTGCTCTTGCTGCGTCTTTTTCAGGCGAAGATAAAGCTTCACTATGCGTTCGGCAGTGTCGCCAAGTTCGTCGTTGGAGAAACCTCCAAGCACTTCGCTCCAGTCCTTGTCGAAAGAGAAGCCGTGGGAACTGGCCTTGGTGGCAAACTCGTTGAGCTTGGTTATGTTGCCGCCGATGCGGTTGGTGAACCGGTAGAGCACAACGGTGAGCAAGATGACCACAATGATGGAGAACCAGATGTAATGGAAGTCGGCCCTGAGGCTCTTAGCCAAGTCGATGTCGTAAGGCAAGGCCGAGCGCACCACATAGCCCTCGTCTTGGTAATATGTGGCACAATAGAAGTAGTCACCTCCGAGGGTATTGCTGTTGCGGTCTACCGACGAGCCGAAGCCCGTCTTCAAGGCCTGCTCCACCTCCGGCCGCCGGGCATGGTTGGCCATGGTGCGGCAGTTGGTGCTGGAGTCGTAGATCACCTTGCCCGACTTGGTGATTACCGTTACCCTGAGATTGCGGAAAGAGCCCTTGCGCAGATACCGGCCAAGGAAACTGCCCATATTGCTTTCGTCGTTGAACATCAGGGCGTCGTGTATCTGGTCGTTGCACCCCTGCAGGCGCAACGTCAGCGTCTCCACCTTGTATTGGCGCTCGCGATACTGCTGGAACACAATGAAAGCGATTGCGAATATGAGGAAGAGCGACAGCACGCTCACATATATCTTCTTGCCGATGGAGAACCTTCGTGTCATGGTGGTATGTATTTTTCCACAAAGTTAAAGCTTTTTCCAATATGCCGGTTTGCCAAGGCCAACAATTCACAACATTGTAACATCAAAAACTGCATTTCCTGCGGGCGTCTTTGTATCTGTTTTCCCAATAAAAGAAAAATACCGGCAAAAGATGCGGCTTCTTGGATATTATATGTATTTTTGCATAAAACTAAAACAGTTGCAATATGAACATTCAACATTTACTTTTGGGCGGACTGTGCCTCTTGTCGTCATCCGGCACAGCCATGGCGCAGTCTGGCCAAAGCGGGTTCGAACTGAGGCAATATAAGGTTGCCAATCCCGACAACACGCCGCAACCGGTATTTCCCTTGCCAAGCCGCCGTCAGATGCTATGGAACGAGACAGAATTCTACGCCTTCTTCCACTATGGCATGGACACCTACACCGGCAAGGAGTGGGGTGACGGCACCGAAGACGAAGCCACATTCGCACCCACACGCGTACCGGACCCGGCACAATGGCTGCGTGTAGCCAAGTCGGCAGGCATGAAAGGCGGCATTGCCGTGGTAAAACACCACGACGGATTCTGCCTGTGGCCGACAGCCACCACCACACACTGTGTGCTGAATTCAGCCACCGACAACGCACGCAAGACCAACATCCCCCGCGACTTCGCACGTGCGGCGCGCAAGCTGAAGATGAAATACGGCTTCTATGTGTCGCCTTGGGACCTGAGCAGCAAGTACTGGGGCGAGACCGATGCCGACGGCAACTACACCGACAGCTACGCCAAGAAGGTGTTTCTGCCGCAATGCGTGGAACTGGCGAAGTATGGCAGCGACCAGTTTGAGATGTGGTTCGACGGTGCCACCGGCGGAGACCACGCCGGCTACTACGGCGGTGCCTATGGCGGAAAGGGGACAACCGGCCACCGAAGGATAGACAATGCGCAGACATTCTACGACATACCCAACCTGCGCGACTCCATACACTCGCTTCTGCCCAATGTAATAATGTGGGGCGTGGGCGGCGAAGTGCGCTGGATAGGCAACGAGGCCGGTCATGCCGGCGAAACTTGCTGGGCAATGGGCAACGGCGAGAGCGGCACGGAAAACGGATGGCAATGGCATCCGGGAGAAAGCGACGCAAAGGCCACGACGGGCGGATGGTTCTGGAAAAAGAACGAGAAGGTGCTCTCGGCTGAGCGCCTGTTCCAGATGTATCTCGAGACTGTAGGCCGCAATGCCACTCTCATTCTCAACTTGCCGCCCGACGTCAACGGTCTCATACCCGACGCCACAGCCAAGCGCATGGCCGAACTGGGCAGCATGCTGCGCTCGCGCCTGGGCAACGACCTCGCGCGGAAAGCCACGATAACCGTCAGCGAGGAGCGCACGGCAGGACAGCACCGCAACTATTCGCCGCGCAACCTCACCGACGGCCGCACCGACACCTACTGGGCCACGAACGACGGCACCACGCGTGCTTCGGTCACGCTGACGTGGAGCAAACCGACAACCGTGAGATACCTGCAGCTCATGGAGCACATCAAGCTGGGGCAACGCGTGCGATCGTTCACGATAGAGACAAGCGACGACGGCATCAACTTCAAGCCATGCGCCACCGACCTGGCCACGACAACCATTGGCTACAAGCGCATAATACCGCTCAACGGCTCAACAGCCAACAGCTATGACGACGGCTATACTGTGAGCGCACTGCGTGTGACGATAAACGACAGCAAGGCCTGCCCGTTGATACAGAGCCTTTCAGTGTTTTAACAAGTAACAAAGGAATAAGAAATGAGACTACCAAGATACTTCAGCAGACCGTCGTTCATGGCTCTTGCCATGTGGCTATCGCTTGCCGCCTCGGCTCAGACCACCGACCGCAAGCTGTGCGACTTCGAGACTAACGGAGCATGCCTTTCAATAGGGGCATACGACACATGGGAATCGTCGCCGTTCCGCAACGGCACATTGCAGGGCAACGTGCGCATCATCGACAACCACCTGACCGCACCCGACCCCATACGCGGCTTCGCTCCCAACCCCTCGAAAAAGATACTCGCCCTGCAACGGTCGCGCTTCGGCAGCAACACGTTCGGCGCGCTGGTCGGGCTCAGCGAGCCTTTCGCCCAGACCAAGCAGAAGCAGTACGTACACGTGAAGATATATTCGCCGAAAGCGGGTCCGGCAATGCTCATCGGACTCGGCAACCGCGACGACCGTCCAAGCCAGTCGGCACTGACCGAGCAGTTTTGGAGCACGGCTTCGCAACCGCTCGCAGCCAACCAGTGGAACGACGCAGTGTTCGCCGTATCGGGTTCCAACGGCATAACCATTCGCAACCTGCTCATCGTGCCCGATGCCACATCGCCTCACAACCTCACGGCCGACTTTGCCGTCTACATCGACGACATCGTGTTGAGCAGCGACGCCCAGCCCTTCTTCACCACAAGCGCCAAGACAAGGGTCAAGACCTTTGCCGCAGGCGACCGCATCGCCCTCAGCCGCGGCGTTGACGAACTGGGCGGAGGACTCAACGGCGACATACTGCTTTCCGACGGCAGTGCCGTGACCGGCAAGACAGCAGTGTGCGGCAAACCGCTCCGCGTGAAAACCGTGCCCGCCCCCGGCTTCCACTTCTCAAAGCTCGTCATCCGCCACGGACGCAATCTCGACGGAGAACCGGAAGACAACTGGAGCGAGACAACCGTCAGCGCATCGCAGTTCCGCGATGGCGAATACACCATTCCTGCCGCTGTAGTCGACGGCGACATAAGGCTCGTGCCGTATTTCAGCAACACGGAGAAATAAGAAGACGCGAAACAAGTCTATAAACTATGGCAATCAACAAGAAACTCATTCTGGCTTCGACAGGTCTCGCATGCATGCCGGCAGTGCTTTCCGCCAAGCAGGCCAAAGCGGGGAAAGACAGCAGCCAGCGCCCCAACATATTATTTATAATGTGCGACGACATGGGCTACGGCGACCTTGGATGCTACGGCCAGCCGTTCATATCCACCCCCAACATCGACCGGATGGCAAGCGAGGGCATGCGGTTCACGCAGGCTTATGCCGGTTCGCCGGTGTCGGCTCCGTCGCGCGCAGCACTCATGACGGGACAGCACTCCGGACACTCTCACGTGAGGGGCAACAAGGAATACTGGTCGTATGCCAAGACCGTGAAGTATGGCAACAACGTGGACTTTGCCGTAGTGGGACAGGAGCCTTACGACCCGGCCCACAAGATTCTGCCCGAGATGCTCAAGGACCAAGGCTACCGCACGGGCATGTTCGGCAAATGGGCCGGCGGCTACGAGGGGTCTGCGTCGACTCCCGACAAGCGCGGCATCGACGAGTTCTACGGATATATCTGCCAGTTCCAGGCCCACCTCTACTATCCCAACTTCCTCAACCGATACTCGCGCTCGATGGGCGACACCGCCGTGGTGCGCGAGGTGATGGAAGACAACATCAGATATCCCATGTTCGGGCGCGACTACTTCAAGCGCACGCAGTATTCGGCACGGATAATACACGACAAGGCACTGGAATGGATTGACAAGCAGGATGCACAGCACCCGTTTGTCGGTTTCCTGACCTACACCCTGCCCCATGCCGAGCTTGCACAGCCCGACGACCGGATACTGGAAGGATACAAGAAGAAGTTCTTCACCGACAAGACTTGGGGCGGGCAGGAAGGCTCGCGCTACAATGCAGTGGAGCACACACATGCGCAGTTCGCCGGCATGATAACGCGACTCGACGCTTATGTGGGGGAGATAATGGCCAAGCTGAAGGAGAAGGGACTCGACAAGAACACTCTCGTGATTTTCACCTCCGACAACGGGCCTCACGAGGAGGGCGGTGCCGACCCTCAGTACTTCGGACGCGACGGCAAGCTGCGCGGACTGAAACGCCAGTGCTATGAGGGCGGCATACGCATACCGTTCATAGCATGGTGGCCCGGACACGTAAAGGGCGGAACGGTGAGCGACCTGCAGCTGGCCTTCTACGACCTCATGCCCACCTTCTGCGACCTTGCCGGGATAAAGAACTTCCGCAAGCGATACACCAACCGCTCGCTGCCGGGCGACGGCTTCGACGGTCTCTCCATTGCGCCGACGCTGCTGGGCGACACCGCGAAGCAACAAATCCACGACCACCTCTACTGGGAGTTTCACGAGACCGACCAGATAGGCGTGCGCCGCGGCGACTGGAAGCTCGTGGTGGTGAAAGGCAAACCGCGCCTCTACAACCTCGCGACCGACATCCACGAAGACCACGACCTGGCGGCTGAGCATCCCGACATCGTGAGCGAACTGGTAGACATAATAAAGAAGGAACACACCGACAGCCCCACATTCAAGGTGACATTGCCCTACTGAACACGCTGAAGCGGGTGCAAGACAAAGAAAAAACCAAGACCACGTGTCGCCACATGAAATGTTTTTCTTAATTTTGCACCCGCAAAAAACAGACTTCAGACAATGGAATACATGTCACAAGAATGCTACGACAAGCTCGTGGCTGAACTCCAACACCTTATAAAGGTGGAACTGCCCAAGGCCAAAGACGAACTCTCGGAAGCCCGCGACAAGGGCGACCTGAGCGAGAACTTCGAGTATCACGCTGCAAAAAGGGCACACGGCCGACTGCTCAGCAAGATAAAATACAAGCAAAACATCCTCGCCCACTCCAGGGTGCTCGACACCAACCGGATCACGCCCGACACCGTGCAGCTGCTGTGCACCGTGGAGATAACCAACCTGCGCGTCAACCGCAAGGCTACCTACACCCTTGTGAGCCCGCACGAGGCCAACATACACGAGGGCAAGATTTCCATCAAGTCGCCTATCGGTCAGGCACTTGTGGGACACAAGCCCGGCGACACCGTCAGCGTCAAGGTTCCGGCCGGAACGATTGAACTGCGCATAGAGAGCATGCGGTTTTAGCCGCACACATTTTATGGATACCATTAAGAAAACCTCATCCTTTGGCAACCGCACAAGGGATGAGGTTTTCCTGTTTTTACTCAAGTCTAGGATTTGGGATTTTCCGTTTTAAGAAGCTGAGCTATTACATGCTGACGCACATACCAATATTTTTCTTTTGGCTTATGCCCCCTTTGGGGACACTTGCTAAATGACAAATCCGAAACTTGAGTAAAATATTAATGAGAGATTAACGAATGATTAATGATGATTACACGTTCAAAACAACTTAACATTAATCGCCGTTAATCTTCCGTTAATCCGACATTAATCTTTCTTTG
>CAZXGQ010000051.1:0-23285 GCA_964640415.1 uncultured Prevotella sp. | reverse complement strand
CAATAGCTAACACAAAAACTAATGCAACAATCGTAATCATAATTTACCTCCTAATATCTTTTTTCTGGGGCATCCGACATTTGGAGTGATGTGTCGGATAAAACAAAATGTCCCTGTGTGTTGTGAATGTAAAGATTTATAACAAGAATTTAACACTTGGGGGGCACACCATCTAGAATGGCCACGGAGGCTATTTAGTGTAAAAAAGGGCACTTCCAAGCCAAATTTTGCCCCCAAATGCATGAAATCGGGTCGCGATAGTAGCACTTTCGCACCGCGATTCTAACGTAAAGGCACCGCGATTCTAACGTAAAGGCATCGCGATTCTAACGTAAAGCCGATTCAAAAGCTCTTTTTTAGGCCGTATTCAATATCACAAAAAGCATATTCACCTATCAATCAATATATTATATATTACACGCAAAAATGGCTTCAAATCGCACGAGAGGAAAAGTTTTTCAAAAAAAATCGATTCTCAAAGAGCCTTTTGTTAAGATTCTTTATCTGTTTTAAAGACGGCTATGGGGTAATGTCATCACTCCATCTCCTGGAAGAACCAAATTGCACGACTGCCGTATCACTCGAAATGTCGGATGAACCTTTCTTCTCAAGAATCCGTATTGCCTACCCCATCTCTTCTCCCTCAAAAACTATAGAGGATTTTTTAGACTAATCGGCAACTCGCATTCTCCCTACGCCAAGCCTTTCAACCGCTTGCTGACCTTGACGGAGACGAATGCGATCATCAATCCCAGACAAGCGGCTATCGACAAAGCAATGCGGAGATTGGTTGCCTCGGAAAGCCAACCTATAACCGGAGGACCCACCAAAAAACCGAAGAAACTGATGCTTGACACTATGGTGATGGCAATGCTCGCCTTGACGGAGCCCAGCTTGCCTGCAATGCTATAACAGATAGGTACCGAGGAAGATATGCCGAAGCCTACAAGAAGGAAGCCCAAGGTGGCCGGCACGAGGTAAGGCAAAGCTGCTGCCAGCCACAGACCGGTAACAATCAAGACACCGCAAGTCTTCAGCACCATCGAAGAACCATACTTCGTCACAAAGCCGTCGGCAAGGAAACGCCCCAGAGTCATGGCACCCATACCTGCCACATAACCGGCACGGATAAAAGCCTCGTCAGGTTTTACCACAGAAGAGAAATAAACGCTGCTCCAATCGTAGACAGTTCCTTCGCAAAACATACCGGCAAAGCCCATAAGCCCAAGCAAGAAGAGAACAGGGTCGATAGTGCGGAACGAGAACTTGGGCACGTCTTCCTCTTCAGCCTTTGCCATCTCATCGTTGACAAGGTGTCTGAATCCAGCCGCCACTATAATGATGCTCATCAGCAAGATGACACCGAAGTGAACAGAAACTGGAAGAGCGGTGTTGGCAAAGACGGCTCCTACAATTCCACCGAAAAATCCTCCCAAGCTCCACAAGCCATGAAACGACGACATGATATTGCGCCCATACATCTTTTCCACCAGACAAGCCTGGGTATTGGTAGCGATATTCATCAAGTTTGCCATCATGCCGAAAGCCACAAGGCTCAATATAAGATGAAGAACCGTAGTGCTGTTGCCAATCGAGAAGAGAACCAACGCGTAGAGCACTTCTGCTATAACCAACATCTTCTTGCTGCCAAACTTGCTCACCAATATGCCGGAGAAAGCCATCATCAGGAGCTGGCCTATAGGAATGGCAAAAAGCACCGTGCCCAACTGTCCGTTGCTCAAATGCAAAAGATGTTTTACGTCCGGGATGCGGCTTGCCCAACTGGCAAACACCACTCCCGGCACAAAATAATACGCAGCCACTGCCATGCGCTTACGAACCAAATCAGTTATTCTCATTTCTCTTTATTATCCCTTTGTTTTTATTATCCTTACAATCAGCCCCCCTACTTACCGACGGGGAAATAGATTGTGTAAGCCTCATCCGCAATCTCATAAAGCGGCTTGAAGCGCAACAGCTGCGACTGCCCTATGGTGCGGTAATGGCTTTGCGTCCAACGCACGGTGCGGTATTGCTGGTCGAATTCGCGCTGCAAGAGCTGGTCGGCATGGTGCACATCGCCCTTGAGAGGAACCTCAGCTGTAGGCGAAGCGAGCACAATGGGGCCTTCCATGAACGCCACCTCGCCGGTCTTGCTGCCAGGAAGGGGCTCCGTCCAGAGGCGGTCGGCAAAGGCAATGTCGACATTGTCATTGCCCCATGTGCGGTCAATGGTCAGATAACCATGCAGGCTACCAACGCTGACGGGCTCGCCGTTGACCTTCACCGTGGCTTTCTTGTCGAGCCACCAAGGCAGACGGAGCTGCAAGGCGAAGGACGTTGGGCTGTCGGCAGTAACCTTGAGATGGATTGTCCAACGCGGTGCGTCGACGTTCTTATTCCACTGGTTGCCGTCAAAGTCTTGTTCAACCTTTACATTAGTGCCGTTGTGCTGCCATGAGAGGGTCGAGGGAATATACTGGCTGACGGTCAGCCCCCGGTCGTTCTCAAAGTAGATGTAGCGCATATAGCGTGTCTGCGCCTGTACCAACGACCCGTGGCAGCAATAGAAGTCCATCGTGGGATGTCCCCATCCTTTCTCGCCACCTTTCTTGTAGCCCGAAGCCATCGGCAGGAAGTATGCTACCATACCGGTTTGTGGATGCTGCTGTGCCAGGATGCCGTTGTAGAGGTTGCGCTCAACATAGTCGGCATAGGCAACATCGCCGGTCCACTTGTAGAGGTATTCGGCAGTACGCATGAGATTGTAGACCGTGCAGTGTTCTTGGTTGTTCTCCCCGGCAAAGTCGGCAAGGCGTCCTTTGGGTATCCAGTGTTCACCGGCGTTCTGTCCGCCCGTGGCATACTGCTCCCTGTCGGTGACGGCACACTTCCAGAAAGCCTCTGTCAGCTTTCGCCAATATGGATCGCCGGTAGCCTCATAACAGCGTGCCGAGCCATGCGACCAAGGTATAGAGGCGTTGCAGTGGTCCAGCGACAGAGCGTCTTCGCCCTTGAGCAGCTGCGTAAACATCCATGGGTGGCCATAGCGCTGCATCAGTTCGCGATACTTCTGCTTGCCCGTGAGCTGATACATCTCAGCCCACACCTCGAGCATGCCGCTGGTTTCGCCGTTGAGTATGGCATCTGCCTTTCCCTTCGAGATCATCTCCGAGGTCCATCGGTGCATCCAGTCGGCCATCTTGTCGAGCACCTCCAAGGCTTGTTTGTTGCCCGTCAAGGCATACACGTCGTAGAGTCCCATAAGCGTCTTGTGCAAGGTATACTGTGGCGACCACATCGGACGGCCTTCGGCCATGAGGTAGAGATACTTCTCAGGAATTGATCCGACCCACTCTCCACCGTTGATCTGCTGGCAACGCGCCAGTTCGCTCACAATGAAGTCGGCCCGCTGCTTTATCGCAGCATCGCCCGTCTCCGCCCACATATAGGCGCAAGCGGAGAGATAATGGCCAAGGAAATGGCCGCGGAGCTGTCCCATCGGACTCTCCCAGCCCCAGTAGAGATTGCTCAGGTTGCCGTCCTTGCCAACCATATACTCCTTGTTGAGTCCGGCCTCGGCATAGAAGTTCTGCAAGAGCTTCTCCGGTTCGAGCATCATCATGTATTTGCGGTTGAGCTCGTAGCGCTCCTTGAACAGGCCCGGCAGAAGACGCACGCTGGTGGCAGGCACAGGACGCAATGCCATCGCTGGGGTGGAATGGCGGGTAAAGTGGGCAGAATCGTTCTGCTCTATGCCCTTACCGGAGTCGTCGATATAGATTATCTGCGACTTGACCATTTGGCTGGACATCATCAATGCCAGTGATGCCAGACAGACTTTATAATAGGAATGGTTCATAATGAATTGCATTAACCCGTTTTAATTTGATATATAATGCGCTATTAAAATGCGAACAAGAACTCATGCTTGCCGGATACCAAGTTTACGGTTGGGAGTTCTCTGGCATTTTGTCGTCGACGGCCACTTCCTTGGTACGCCTCACTATCTTGTAGTTGAGGGCAGCCACGATAATGCTTGCCAACGGCGAAAGGAGGTTGAAGAAACAGTATGGCAGATAGGTGAAGGTCGCCACACCGAGCACGGTACTCTGCGTCATGCCGCACGTGTTCCACGGCACGAGCACCGAAGTCACGGTGACTGCGTCCTCGGTGGTGCGGCTGAGCAGCCGCCTCTCGAAGCCCTCGTTGTCGTAGATGTCGCGAAACATGTTGCCTGTGAGCAGTATGCAGAGATACTGGTCGGCAATGGCCACATTGAGCATCACGCCGGTGGTTGCCGTCGACGCCACAAGCGAAGTACGTCCCTTGGCAAGGTGTATGAACAATCGGGTTATGCCGCCTATCATACCTGCTGCCGACATGGCACCGCCGAAGCACATGGCGCAGATGATGAGCCAGATGGTGTCCATCATGCCGGCCATGCCGCGTGTGGCCACAAGCGAGGTGAGCATCTCGCTATTGGTTGAGAGCGACGTGCTGGAGCAGAGACACTGCATGACAGCACGGAAAGGCGAGGCATCGATCTCGGCCAGTGCCCCACCCTGCCACACAAGAGCTGCCACGGCCGCCATGAGCGTAGAGAGGAAGAGCGTGATGATGGGAGCCACACGGCGTGCGATGAGCAAGCTGGTGAGCACCGGCACGATGAGTAGCCATGGGGTAACGTTGAAACGCTGTCGTATGGCATCGGTGAATGCAGCTATGTCGCAGGCGTCGCTGGTGTTGACAAGCAGCCCCGCCACGGCGAAGATGATGAGCGTCACGGTCAGTGTGGGCACCGTGGTGAGGAGCATGTAGCGTATGTGGTCGAAAAGTGGCACGCCGAGGCTTCCCGATGCCAGCGTGGTGGTATCGGAGAGCGGCGACACCTTGTCGCCGAAGTAGGCTCCGCTTATTATAGCTCCGGCTACCCAGCCGTCGTCGAAACCCTGCGCACGTCCTATGCCCATGAGGGCGATGCCTATGGTGGCGATTGTTGTCCATGAGGAACCGGTCACCACGCCCACGAGAGCGCAGATGGCACATGTGGAGGCAAGAAATACGCTGGGATGGATGATCTGCACGCCATAGTAGATGAGTGCCGGCACCACACCGCTCACCATCCATATGCCGCCGAGAGCACCAATGAGCAGCAAGATGATGATGGCGCTCGACACGCTCGACACGTTTTTCATGATGGCCTTCTCGAAACTCTGCCATGGCACGTTGAGGTAGCCCATGCCCACGAGCACGCACAGGGCGGCAATGCAGAGCAGGGTGACTTGCGACGGGCCGTTGAGGGCATCGCTGCCAAACGCACGGATGGTGGCGGTGAGCATCGCCACAAGGGCGACTACGGGAAGGAGCGAGAGCAGAGCCGAAGGTCTTTTCTTAAGCAGCTCGCCTTTCTTATTTCGTGTTTTAGACATATCAGCGTGTTATGTGTTGTGGAGGACGGAGTGTCGTTCAGCGTGCAAAAATACAAAAAAACAACCGGAAAAAACATGTTTTCATGCTTTTTCCGGTTCAAGTGTAGTTGGTTATTGAATATCTGACCGTTTTATCTGTTTTCTCTCATTGCTCCAGGGCTCACACCAAACTCATCCTTGAAACACTTGTTGAAATAAGACGGAGCAGAGAACCCGACTTCGTATGCTATCTCAGAAATCGACATATCGGTTTTCTCTATCATCATGCGTGCCTTTTCCAGTCGTGCCTTTCTCAATATCTCTACCGGCGTCTGCCCTGTCAAGGCCTTTACTTTTCGGTAGAGCTGCACGCGCGAGAGTCCTATCTCGGTGCCGAGACGCTCCACGGAGAATTCGGAGTCTCCCATGTTGCGCTGAATAATGTCGCGCAGACATTTTACAAACGATTGGTCCTGCGTTCCGAGCCTCATCTTCTCAGCCTCCTCTTTCTGGCTGTCGCCCGAGAATATGGAGCGCAGCATGGCACGCGAGCGCAGCAGGTTATCGATGCGCGCAAGCAGCACGGAGCCGGAGAAAGGCTTTGTTATGTAAGAGTCGGCTCCACAGTCGTAGCCCTCTGTGCGCTGTTCGGTAAGCGACCGTGCCGTGAGCAGTATCACGGGTATGTGGCTCGTGGCAGTATCCTGCTTGAGGCGTCGCGTGAACTCCAGTCCGTCCATTACGGGCATCATCACGTCGCACACCACGATTTTGGGCACTTCGCGCCTCGCGCGTTCCAGTCCCTGCTGTCCGTCGGCAGCCTCCGACACGTTGTATTTTCCTGTCAGGATAGACCTCAGATAGGCTCGCATGCCATTGTTGTCGTCGATAATGAGCACGAGCGGGCGCTCGGCGTCGAAGTCCTCGGCGTTGGTTATGCGTTCTACAGACTCCTCCGCCTTGATGTCGGTAGGCGTGTAGGAGTCGTCAACCAGTCCATGCTCGGCCTGCGTGGTCGGTGCCGTGTCTTTCGCCGGATCATAGCCGGGTTGCGTGTCGGGCAAGGTGACGATGAATGATGTGCCTTTGCCCACATTGCTTTCGGCATGCACCTCGCCATGGTGAAGGTCGACGTATGCCTTGACGAGCGACAGGCCGATGCCCGTGCCGCCTACAGAGCCTTGTGCCTGGTAGAAACGCTCGAAGAGCTTTGGCAGTTCATCCGGTGCGATGCCCTTGCCCGTGTCGGTTACACTGACGGTGAAACGCTGTCGGGCGTGGCTTACGGTTGTGGTGATGCTTCCTCCCTCAGGCGTATACTTGAGTGCGTTGGACATGAGGTTGAAGTAGATATGCTCGAGTTTGTCGCGGTCGGCAATTATCACTGCGTCCTTCTCCACATCCGACGCGTCAACCTTTATGGCTATGTGGCGGCGTGCGGCAACAGCACGGAAGTCATCGGCCCATGTGGCAATCTCCGTTTGCAGCGCGAAGCGGTTGAGACGCAGTTCGGCACGGTCGTTCTGCACCTTTCTGAAGTCGAGGATCTCGCCCACGAGCTGTATCAAGATGCGCGTGTTGCGCTGTATCATCTGCAACATGGTGCGGTGGTTGCCACGCACTGTGGGGTCTTCGAGCAACTGCTCGGCAGGTCCGGAGATTAGCGTGAGCGGCGTGCGCAGCTCGTGGCTCACGTTGGTGAAGAAGCGCAACTGCGTTTGCGTCATGTTCTCCATCTGTTCGGTCAGGGCCTGTTGCTTGCGCACCGAGTCATTGAGTTGCCGGTTGATGCGGGCTTTTGCTACATAGGCACGCACAGCATAGGCGCACGCCAAGACAAGAAGCACGACGAAGACAAGGAGCACGAGCAGGAACTCGCGCTGGGTATTGAAGTCGGCCGAAGCCTTGTCGACACGCGAGCGCAGGGTTGTCAGGTGGTCCTGCTGGCGCACGGTCTCGTCGTTCTGCATAAGCAGCACGCTGGCGTTGTCCTTGTTGACAAGAGCCGACGAGAGCCGGTTCTCGCGGTTGTATTTCTTTCCGGTGAGGATGTTCATTGCGAGACGCATCACCTCGTCGCCGCGCGTAGGATATATGTATGAGGCGAAGAGCGTGCCGTCGGCCACTAGTTGCATGCCGCCACCATTTTGCGGCATGGCGTCGATGCCGCAGAACTTGATGCGCTTTATGTCGAGCCCGTGCTTTGCGGCAGCCCGCCGGGCGCCCATCGCCATGCGGTCGTTGTGGGCGAAGAGGCAGTCGAAGGCTGGATAAGGCCGCGAGAGGAGCGAGTCCATGGTGCGGTAAGCTCCTTGCTCGGTCCAGTCGGCATGGGCCTGGCAGACTATGCTTAACCCATTGCGATGCGCCATTACGCTGTCGAAGCCTTGACTGCGCTCTATGGCAGGCGACGACGATGAGAGTCCGCACATCTCCATGATGCGGCTGCCGGCGGGCAAAGCGCTTGCAAGGTACTTGCCCATCGACTGTCCTATCTCACGGTTGTCGGCACCGATGTAGGCTGTGTACTTGTTTGAACGGGTGCGGCGGTCGAAGATAATCACGGGTATACCCTTCTCATAAGCACGGTCGATGGCGGGCGATATTGTCACCTGTCCCGGAGCCACAATGAGCAGGTCGACACCATCGTCGACAAACCGCTCAATCTGTTCGGTTTGCAGCCGCACGTCGTCGTAGGCCGACTTAATGCGCAAATCCACATTGTCGTAATATAATGCCGCAATGCGCAATTCCTCATTGAGTTTCTCACGCCACGTGTCCTCAGAGCATTGCGACACGGCAATGACGTAGCGTTTTTTTTCACCGCTTCCACACGCTACCAACATGGCGGACAGCAGGAGAAACGCCGACTTGATTATAATATGGAGAAACCTGTTCATTGTTATGTTTAAAGTTCAAAGGTTTTTTGCATGATTGCAAAGTTAACATATAAATTCAAATTCTCATTAAAGGTCAGGCGAATAATTTCAAGAAAATTAAAGGGTGGGTCTAAAAAGAAATAAGGCTGCCCGTGAATCACTTCACCGGCAGCCCTACAAGAGAGAATACGATAAAATTATAATATAGGTGTTACTATAAATATGTGTAATCGCTGATAACAATCTGTCGCTTCATATACCTTCTGCCGTATATGTCAGAAGCCGAAGATTTCTTCCAGTTTGGCGGTCAGCTCTTCGCTTTCGAACTTGCCCACCATTTTTCCGTCCTTGTCGATGAGATACTTTGTCGGCAGATAGTGCACGGCATACTTCTCGCTTATGTCGTTGGTCCTGTCATACTTGTAGGTCTTGGGGTCCACTATCTTCAGGCCACGCAGCACATGGTGGAACGGCTCCAGCCCGTCTTTCTTCACGGCATCGCGCCACTTCTGCGGATTGCTGTCGTCGTCGGACACGTAGACAAATTCAAGACCTTTCTTGCCATATTTCTCATAGAGCTCCTTCATGTGGGGGTTGCTGGCACGGCATGGCTTGCACCATGAAGCCCAAAAATCGAGCACCACATAGTGGCCCTTCAGCTTGGAAAAGGTGAACTTCTTGCCGT
This sequence comes from uncultured Prevotella sp., assembly GCA_964640415.1. Lineage (GTDB taxonomy): Bacteria > Bacteroidota > Bacteroidia > Bacteroidales > Bacteroidaceae > Prevotella. Next base: position 14,310 of record CAZXGQ010000051.1, on the reverse strand, counting down.
TGATGTCGGTGGCGGTGAAGTCGGGAGCGGCCTTGCCCGGTTCTATCTTCTCGCGGGTGGCAATCTCTTCTGCTATTTCCTTGGCACCGTCCGACTGCTTCACTTCGTCGCTCAGGCAGTTGTACACCGCCTTGGTGTCTTCGAGCGTCATGTCGCCCATCTGCACCTTCAACAGTTGGGCAGAATAGGTGGAGTTGGGATGCGACTTGATGTAGCTGATGGTCTTCTTGTCGTACGACTTGTTCACCTCGTCGCTGAGTTTCTCGAGCTGTGCCACGTAGGCAGAATCGTTGCTCTGACGCGTCATACGGCGTATGGCGCCCATCACGTTGGCTTCGTCCCTGACGAGACCTTCATACTCATCGCTTTGGTAGATTTCGGGGTCGCCATAGATGCGCGGATGCTGCATGTCGTAGACGTCGAGTGCCACAGTGATGTCGCCCTTGGTGCTCACAGATGCACTGTTCTCGTCGTAGCTCATAATCTTTTTCGGATTCAACGACAACATGCCGAAGGAGTCGTTTTCTCCTGATGTTCCGTTAAAGGTGAACTGCGAGTTCTTCACGAGTGTGCTGTCGGCAGTCATGTTTCCGTCCATGCAGTAGCGGTAGAGGTAGATGTACTTGCCCTCGTTGCCGTTGACGTAGCCGTGGATGGAGAACGGTTTGTCTTGCGCCAAAGCGCTGGCAGCGCACAACAATGCTGCGCCTGCCAGGAGTTTTAGTTTGTTCATTTTTATTTCAGATTGCATTATTCGGCACTGAAGCCAGGGTTCTGCATATCCTTCGGCAACTTACTGTTGTAGAGGAATTCGTCGGTAGGAATGGCGAGCACGTTGAACTGCTTGTCGCCATACTGCTCGTTGAACTCTGTGGCAAGGTCACCGAAGCGGAGCATGAGGTCGATTTCGCGACCGCCCTCAAGATAGAGGTTGCGCAGGTCTTCCTCGAAGATAAGCTTTAGCAGCGCATCGTTGCCAGTGGCCTCGTCTACGAAACCGGTGTCTTCGTAGCCCACGTGCTGGAGCACGGTCTTCAGCAGTTGCTTGGCCTCCGTGGTGCTGCCGCCGCTGCGCACGAGAGCCTCGGCGCGGAGCAGATACATCTCGGTGAGGCGCATGTCATACTGCGACTCCTCGATGGTGTTGGCCTCATCGTTGTCCTTGTCCACGAATTTCATCAGACGCTTGCATGGCACTTCCTCAATTGTGTAACCAGCATCCTCTGTAAACACATATTGCTCCATCACGTCATCGGCAAACTCGGTGTCGAGACGCGGATCGTTTTCGAAGAGAGCCAGCATGTTGTCAGTGGGGATCCACTGGGGCGAATTATAATAGTAGAAATCCTGGTACACCTCTATCTGACTGTCGTAGGGAGCGATGCCGAAAATCACCTCGTTGTCTTCGTAGCCGCTACTCTTGAAGATGTCTTCGGTGTGGTCGGCAAGCTGGAATCCGCTCTGGTCTATCACCTGCTTGGCCAGTTCGGCAGCGTCGGCGTAGTCGTTGCCCTCGCCGCGGAGCATCAGCACACGGGCCTTCAAGCCCATGGCAAACCACTTGGTGATGTAGCAGTGCTTATTCTCTGTTGGAGCATTGGCGATGGCGTAGTCGACATCGGAGAGTATCTGTTCGTAGGCTTCCTTCACTGAGGTGCGCTCTATGGAACTGGTACTAACCTTGCTGGCGGTGGTGCGCAGCAAGATACCGTAGGGGCTGCTGGTGTCCCAAGAATAGCCGAACATGCGGAGTAAGTTGTAGAACATGAGGGCGCGCATGCCGTAGGCTTCGCCCAGGATGCCGGCCTTCACGCCATCTTCAAATTTGCTGTCATCTACGGCGCCCACCTGCTCTATCACGCAGTTGGCGGCATTGATTGTGCCGTAGTAAAGTGACCAGAAATAGTCGGATCCGCTTTGGGCGTAGTAGCCTCCGTGCTCCTCATACATGGAGCCTTGATAGTAGGCTATGGTGCCGGCGAAGTTTGACGGCCACACTGAGTAGGTCGAGAAGCAACTTGTCGACATGTTGTCGTAGTTGTCGCGTCCGGCCTTGGCATACGTGTAGTACATGCCGTTGAGCAGGGTCTTTGACGTCTTCTGGTCGACAGCCACGTTGCCGTCCACCTTATATTGCTGGGGCAGTTCGCTCAGTTTGTCGCCGCACGCAGAGAACGTCGACAGGGCGAGCAAGGCGCTCACACCTATATATAATATATTCTTTGCTTTCATATATATATCTTGCTGTGTTATGTGGATATTAGAAGCCGAGTCGCACACCGAAGGTGAAGCTCTTGGTTGTAGGATATGATGATATGTCGCGTCCGCCGCCCGACACGCTGTATGGGTCGTCGCTCACGGCTGGATCCGGACCGGGATACTTGGTAATGGTGAAGAGGTTACTGCCGGTAACGTAAATCTGTGCCGACGACATGCTCAGCTTCTTCATCAGCGACCTGGGCAGACTGTAGCTCAGGGAGAGGGTCTGCAACTTCAGATAAGAAGCGTCGTAGACGTTGAGGTTTGTCAGCGTGTTCCAACTCTGGTAGCTGTTAAGCGGACGGTCTGTGACATTGGTTGGCGTAGAGGCGTCGAGCACGCGCACACCACGGTTGGTGAGATTGGTGAATCCCTGGTCGCTCACGTCCTTCTGATAGATGAGGTCGTTGCCGTAAGAGAAGGTGAAGCAGGCGAGCAGCGACCAGTTCTTGTAGCGGAGCTGCGATGTGAGACCGCCGTAGAAGTCGGGGGTGCAGTTGCCTATCACGTCCTGATAGTAGAAACCAGTGTCGTTAAGCTCAAGCTCCACGGATCCGATGCCAAGATCGGGGTACATGCTCGACCAATAGTAGAAGCGGCTCTTGTAGTCGTCGAGCTGCTCCTGTGTTTTGATGATGCCCACGGCCTTGTAGCCGCAGAGCTGTCCGAGCGACTCGCCTTCCTTGATGACGCTGGTTCCGAGGTTGAGCGACTTGCGGTCGGTAGAGCTTGAGAACATGTCGCCATAGATGTTGAGCACCTTGGATGCGTTGTGTGAGATGTTGAGCGAAGCATTCCATCCCCAATCCTTCGTGCGGATAATGTCACCGTTGAGTTCGAGCTCGATACCCGTGTTGCGCACCTTTGCCACGTTGCTCACCACGGTAGAGTAGCCCGTACTGGGTGCAGGAGTGATGCTGAGCAGTGCGCCGTCGGTCGTCTTGTGGTAATAGTTCAATGTACCGCTGATGCGGTTGTTGAGGAATGCGAAGTCGAGACCGAGGTCATACTCCACTGTGCTCTCCCAACGGATGTCGTCGTTGCCGAGCTGCGATGGATAGAGGGCGTTGCTGCCTGCATAGCTGCTGGGGGTGTAGAGGGTGAGGAACATCCAGTTGTCGATCTTCTGCGTACCGGTCTTACCAAGGCTGGCGCGGATTTTGAGGTCATCGATCCACTTGGCACCTTTCATAAACGGTTCCTGCGAGATGCGCCATCCGAGGGCTCCAGAGGGGAAGAAACCAGTGCGGTGTGCCTTTGAGAACTTTGAAGAGGCATCCGAACGGCCTGTGAGAGTGAGGAGATAGCGGTCCATGAGCGAGTAGTTGGCGCGGGCATAGACTGAGAACAGTGAAGTCTGGGCCGAAGGGCTTGCACCCTGCACGCTGGTGGCATACATGGCCGAACTGAGGTTGTTCAAGTAGTCGTCGTCGGGATAGCCCTTGCCGGCTGCAGAGAAATAGCTGCTCTGGTCGGTCTCCCATGCTGTACCTACCACTGCGTCGATGTGGTGTATCTCGTTGAAGTCGTGGCTGTAGGTGAGGTTGTTCTCCCAGAAGAGGCTGGTCGACGTGGTCTGAGCCTGAGAGCCCTGACCGCCGTCGGAGTCTTCGGCACCATAGTAGCCCGACACGCTGATGTAGCTGGGCACGTAGTTCACCTGGTTGTAGTTGGTGTAGCTCATCGAGAGGGTACTCTTGAAGCGGAGGTCCTCAAGAATCTTGTATTCACCATACACTGAACCTTGGAAACCATAGGTCTTGGCCAGGTTGGTGCATGAAGCGAGGGCCACAGGGTTCTGGAATCCCATGTAGCTCGACGACAGCGACGATAGCTTCGAATAGTCGGCATAGGTACCGTCTTCGTTGTAGGCGGGGAGGATAGGCGGTGCCAGCAGGGCCTGGGTATAGACGCTGGCTGCGATGTTGTTCTTGCTGTAAGAGAAGCTCAGGTTAACACCTGTGCGGAATCGTTTTGAGGTCTCTGTATCGAGAGAGATCTTGCCGGTATAGCGGTTGAAGTCGGAGCCTATCACCACACCGTCCTGCGTGTTGTAGGAGAGCGAAGCGTAGTAGCGGCTCTTCTGGCTGCCGCCGCTGATAGAAGCGTCCACTGTGTGGCTCACGGCTGTGCGGAGCACGAGGTCGAGCCAGTCGGTGTTGGCATTGCCAGCCGAGAGTACGTCGGCAAGCACACTGTTGTTACTTGTAATATACCGGTCGAGGCCGTTGGCGGCAAGGTTGGCATTTGAGGTCTCAATACTCTGCTTGAGGGCTGAAATATACTGGTCGCCGTTGAGGAGTTTCTCCTTCTTCGGGGTCGACACGCCAAGCGAATAGCTCACGTTCACCTGTGGCTTCTGGTCGCGCAGACCGCGCTTTGTGGTGATGATCACCACGCCGTTGGCGGCTTTGGAACCGTAGATGGCTGTGGCAGAGGCATCCTTCAGCACGGTGATGGTCTCGATGTCGTTCATGTTCAGACCTACGAGGCTGTTAAGACCGCGGGCGAAAGAGCCAGAGATGGAGGAGTTGAAGTCGTCACCGTAGTTCTGTGCCTCGATAGGGTTCGACACCTCGCTCGATGTCATGTAGTTGTTCTTTATCTCCGTCGGGATGCCGTCGATGATGTAGAGAGGGTCTACGCCGCCCTGGATCGACGAACCGCCACGCACGCGGATACGCACTGCACCGCCGGGAGAACCGTCGGCCTTGGTCACCTGCATACCTGCAACCTTACCTGCAAGTGCATCGTCGAGGGTCACTGCGGGCGTGTTGACAAGCTCCTTGGCATCGACCGTAGTCACCGAACCGGTGAGGTCCTTCTTCTTCGTAGAACCATAACCCACCACAACAACGTCGTTGAGGGTGCGGTGGTCATCGGTAACGACGATCTTCATATCCTGCGTTCCTGCCTTACGGCTCAAGGTCTTCTTGCCGATATACGACACGGTGATGATATCATCGGGTGTGGCATCGGGAATGTTGAAGTTGCCCTGAGCGTCGGTGACAGCCATTTTCTTGGTGCCTTTCACGCTGACCTGTGCACCGATGAGGGGTTCGCCGTCATCGTCGAGGATGCGTCCGCTCACACCTTTCTTTGTCTGGGTGACGGTCTGTGGAGCAGCTTTCTCCGCCGTGTTCTTCTTCACGACAATGTAGCGGCCGTCCTGCTTTACCGAGTAGGGCAGCTTCTGAACCAGGGTGCGAACGGCCTCCACCGCTGTGGCGTTCTTCACAACAGCCGTCACCTTGTATTGGCTCAATGCGTTGTAGTCATAGTTGATTTTGTAATAACCAGATTGACGCTCCACCTGGTTGAGTGCCGAGGGCAGAGGTTCCTTGGTCACATTGAGCGAAATCTTGTTGCCTTGCGCCTGTACAAACGTAGCGAACAAAAGGAACAAGAGGCTCATAGCAATTCTTTTTGCTTTCTCTCTTCTCATAGTTTACACCTTAATTAATACCAATTTATCTTATTTCTTTAACTTAAATACACACACTGAAACAAAAAGGGTACTAAAAAATTACAGAAATGTATAATTTTCTTCATTTTGTGCCACATTCTATGATATACAGACAGAAAGCCGAAGCCAAGTGAACATTCTTGGCTTCGGCTTTCTGCTGAAATCGCATAGCTTTAATTACACATTGGTCAGTGTACGATCATCACGTCGTCTTTGATGGATACGTTGGCAATGCCCAAATCATTGATGTGCGACACAATGGTGGAGAGGCTGTCGCTGTGCTCTGCCACAAAATGCAGATTCACACCCATAGACTGTTCGTTTTCGAAAACGACACTCACGTTATACCAACGTCCGAGCTCCATCATCATGTCTACAAAACGGCAGTTGTCGAAATAGAAGAATCCTTCTGTCCACTGCGTGGCAGCGTAAGTGTCGGCATCCGACAATTTTATTTTTCCGCCGTCAGACACCTGCGCCTTCTGTCCCGGCTTGATAAAGCATTCTTCCGTTCCATTGGTGTTTCTTACGGAAACACTGCCCCTAAGCAGTGTCACATGGGTGTTCTTCGACGAATAGGCACACACATCGAAGGCTGTACCATGTACGGTAGTCACCATGTTGGCGGTGGTCACCACAAAAGGATGGCTCGGATCATGTTTCACATCGAAGTAGGCCTCGCCTGACAAACCTACATCACGCGTGTTTCCAATAAAACGCTCAGGGAAGCTAAGATGGCTGTCGGCATTGAGCCATACCGTGGAGCCATCGGGCAATACCACACGCGACACCTTACCGCGCGGATTGGAAACCTCAAGCATCCTGATTCGCTCGGTGCGGCTGACAGGACGGTTGAAAGCGAGCGACTTGCCTTTCACCACTTGCGGCGTGCCATCGTCGGTGGTCACCGTAACCTGCTGAGTACCCGCAACAGCGGTGAAGACCTCTATCGACTTGTCTTTTTTAGCTTTCAACACAGGCGACAACAGCACGACAAACACCGCCACAGCAGCGGCAACCGCAACGACTTTAAGGAAAAGCGGACGGTTGAAACGTGAGACAGGCTGCTCGTCGTCAGCGTCAGGCTCAGCTTCTATAGTTTGACGAAAATGCTCCCACGCCTTGTCCACATCGGGGGTAGCCACTCTACCCCGATGCAACGCACGCCTCAATTCGAGCACCTCGAAATCGGAAGGCATACGGGAAAGCATATCGTCGTTTTCTGTCAACATTAGATTGTTATTTATATATTATACAATGTAGCATGGAGAAAAGGTACTCTTTTTATTTCTTTTTCACATTAAAATGTTCGCGCAAGATGGCGAAAGCCTTTACTATGTGTTTCTTCACGCCATTGTCGGTGATACCCATCATTTCACCCACCTCGCGATAAGTGTGACCTTCGAGATAGCATTGCTCCAGGACAAAGCATGTCTTCTGTGGCAACTTGTCTATCTCACGCCGCACTTCGCTGATGCGTTCCTCCATGGTTTGCCAATAGTTGTCGTCTTCCTCGCTGAACGAGGCACGGCAGTAGGCCTCATACGTAGATTTTCCTTTTTGCTTGCGCAGATAGTTGAGACAACGGTTACGCACACTCACATAAAGATAGGATGACAAGGTGTCGGGATGAAGCGAGCCGCGCTCATGCCAGAGGTGAGAAAACACTTCAGACACTATATCCTCACTCGCATCCGTGTCATCTATGAAATCATAGGCGTAATGATACAGTCGCGAATAATAATCTTTGTATATCTGCTCAAATGCTGATACGGATATTGTCTCTGGCATGTATTCTCTCTTTGTCAACTCATCTTTCACAACCATTGTTTCCTGTTGGCTGCGACAAGACACTCCGTGCCAAAGACATAAGTCTCAAGCCTTTCGAGTGCCTCACACCTTATTATATATTGCAAAGATATGATATTTGACTTAGAGAACTGAGTACCGATAGCCGATTTTATAATATATTAACTGTTAACATAACTACTGTATCTATTCAACAGTAAAGTATTTCGGAATCTTCCCACAATGCCTATTGTATAGATATGCGCATACCACAAAACTGGTATATTAGCCATCCGGTGACGTTAATTTTGCTTAAACAAGGTTTTTTACATTACATTCTTATTAACTTTGCATCAGTTATTAAAAGGTTTTGCAACAATTCACAACCCTTACGAAAAAGGTGCAGGCCATCAGGATATATCAGAGAGAGAATAAATTGTATATTTAATCATTTAACAAAAAAGAGCATGAACAGATTTTACGCTGTCCTCACTGCAATGGTTGTCGCCGGCAGCGCTTATGCGCAGAAGACGAAAATCGTCGGAACAGTAGTGGACGCCAACGGCGAATCTGTGCCCGGAGTTACCGTAAAGGTGCAGGGACAGAATGTTGCCACAGTGACTTCCATCGACGGTTCGTTTACGATAGAAGCCGACAAGAATGCCACACTTCAGTTTACATCAATAGGCTATGCGCCTGTAACCGTAGCCGTGAAGGGCAAAACCAAAATTGTAGTTAACCTGACAGAAGATTCCAGCGAACTCAACGAGGTGGTAATCAGCGTGCCTTACGGCACACGCAAGAAGTCCACCTTCACAGGATCTGCAGGCGTGGTAGGCGGTGACAAGATCGCCGCATCGCAGGTGAGCAGCGTGTCGAAGGCACTGCAGGGCACCGTGGCCGGTCTTCAGTCGTTTGCCACCAGCGGTCAGCCTGGCGAAGATGCCAGCGTGTATATCCGCGGTGTAGGTTCGGTAAACGCCTCCTCTACCCCACTCTACGTGGTCGACGGTGTGCCCTACGACGGCAAACTGGCCAACATCAGCAGTCAGGACATCGCATCGGTGACCGTGCTGAAGGATGCTGCCGCAGCGTCACTCTACGGTTCGCGTGCCGCCAACGGTGTCGTGATGATTACCACCAAGCAGGGCGCCACAGGCTCGGCTCCTACCATTGAGCTTACTGCCAAATACGGTTTCTCAAGCCGCGCCGTGAGCGACTACGAGCAGCTCACCACCGACCAGTATTTTGAACTGCAGTGGGAAGCACTGCGCAACAAATACGTGAACGACGGCATGTCGGCAGCCGACGCAGCCGCACAGGCATCGTCGAACGTGGTAGGCACACTGGGCATCAACCCCTACGGTTCGGCCTATGCACAGCCCGTGGGCACCGACGGCAAGATCGTGTCGGGAGCCAAGGCTCTTTGGGACGACAGCTGGGAAGACGCACTCTCGCAAAACGCCCACTACACCGACCTCAGCGCACGCGTGTCGGGCGGCAGCAAGAACTCTAAATACTATCTCTCGCTCGGCTATCTCAACGATCAGGGCGCATACATCTGTTCCGGATTCAAGCGCTACAACGTGCGTGCCAATGTCACTTCTGACCTGAAGAAGTGGCTGCAGATAGGAATGAACCTCTCGGCTGCCCACTCTTCACAGAGCTACCCGAAGCAGAACGACACGATGACCAGCAACGTGGTGCTCTTCGCCCGCAACCTGCCTTCGTTCTACCCTGTATACATCCGCAACACCAATACCGGCGAATACCTGCTCGACGAGAACGGCAAACGGCAGTATGACTACGGCGACTACCGCACCAGTTCTTATGCCGGCATGAACCTCGCCCAGTCGATGCTCTACGACAAGCACGACCGCAACCGCGACGCTGCCACCGTGCAAGGATTCCTCCAGATAAAGCCCATCGAAGACCTCACCTACAAGATGACGGTCAACCTCGACTACAACAGCCTCTTCCAGCACGACTATACCAACCCCACCTACGGCAAGCGCCCCATCGGCTCATCGTCGAAGGGCAACACACGCACCACAGGTTTCACCATCAACAATGTGATCAACTGGGGCCACGTGTTCAACAAAAGCCACGACGTGCACGTGATGGCCGGTCAGGAATACTACGAATACAACACAAGCAACTTCTCGGGTGAGCGCAGCAACGTGATTGCCGACGGTTTCTATGAGCCCGACGTGGCATCAACACTTGTCAGCTTCGGCGGCAACAGCGACCAGTACAAGCTGCTCAGCTTCTTCGGCAGCGCCGAATACAACTACAAGCGCAAGTACTTCGTGTCGGCATCGCTCCGTTCCGACGGCTCGTCGCGTTTCGCACCAAGCAACCGCTGGGGTACCTTCTGGTCGTTCGGCGCATCATGGCGCATCATCAGCGAGAAGTGGATGGAAGGCGCTTCGTCTTGGCTCGACAACCTGACCCTCCGCGCCAGCTACGGTGCACAGGGCAACGACAACGTGGGCTACTATGCCTACCAGGCCCTCTACTCCATCGGTTCGTTCATGGGACAGAACGCTCTCCACAACTCACGTCTCGCCACACCCGAGCTGAAGTGGGAAACCAACCTCAACGCCAACGTGGGACTCGACTTCAGCCTCTTCGGCGACCGCATCAACGGTACCATTGAATACTTCCAGCGTGCCTCGAAAGACCTGCTCTTCAGCCGCGACCTCGTGCCATCGTCAGGTTTCTCTAGCACCGATGCCAACGTGGGCAAGCTGAAAAACTACGGATGGGAGTTCACCGTCAACGGCACACCTATCCGCACAAAGGACTGGACATGGAAGCTCTCTGTGAATGCCACCACCTATAAGAACAAGATCGTGAAACTGCCTTCAGAAGTGATGTGGAGCGGCACGAAGAAATGGGTTGAGGGCGGATCGCTCTACGACTACTGGCTCTACGAATGGGCAGGCGTGAACCCCGAAAACGGCAACCCGCAGTGGTACTACTACGACGAGGACGGCAACAAGCAGAAGACAGAAGACTACAACAGCCTCACGTCGAGCGACAAGGTGAAATGCGGCAACTCTCTGCCCACCGTATCGGGCGGTTTCTCTACCGACCTTACATGGAAGGGCATCACGCTCTCCGCACAGTTCTCATACGCTCTCGGAGGCAAGCTCTACAACAACGACTACGTGAGCATGATGGGAGTAACAGGCGGCAACGGCAGCACACTCAGCAAAGACATGATGAACCGCTGGACGTCTGAGAACACCCAGACCGACATTCCGAAGATCGTGGCCGACCAGACAAGCTATTTCACATCGTCGTCGTCGCGCTGGCTCGTGAGCCGCAGCTATCTGCGCCTGAAGACCCTCTCGCTGAGCTATGCACTGCCTCGCGATATCGTCAAGCACGCCATGATGAGAGACGCAAGCGTATTCATACAGGCAGAAAACCTGCTCACCTTCCACAAGCAGCAGGGTCTCGACCCCGAACAGCCTCTCAACGGTACCGTGTCGTACCGCTACCCGGCCATGAAGACCATCTCGTTCGGTGTGAATGTGAAATTCTAAACTGGAAAGAAACAGCAGACAAAAAACTGCCAAACAGTAAAAGACTTCCACGGTGGTACAGAACCACCGCAAAACAAGGACAAATATCATGAATATAAATATAAAGTATATGGGCCTCGCAGCGCTGATGACGGCATCACTCTCCGCCTGCAACCTCGACACTACGCCCACCACGTCGCTCGACTCCGACAACGCGTTCAAGTCGACCACCTATGCCGAAGACGTGCTCCGCGGCACTTGGCAAAATGTCTTTGAAGACGGCATCACCTATGCCTCTTACGGACTCAACTCCATCCTGCTGCAAGACGACTTCATGGGCTCCGACTGCGTTAAGGCCAACAGCTACGGCTACAAGGACAGCTACAACGTCAGCGCAGGCTACAGCCGCGGACAGAACACCCGACTGCTTTGGAGCATCGCCTACGATGCCATCAACAACAGCAACAACATCATAGCCTATGTCGACGATGCCGACGGCACCAGCAGCGAGCGCAACCGCATCAAGGGACAGGCTTATGCCACACGCGGCTACATGTACATGATGCTGGCCTCGCACTACTCGTTCGCCATCGACAAAGACCCTAATGCAGTGTGTGCGCCTATCTACACCGAACCGGCCACACTCACCACAGCCCTCACCGGCAATGCGGCTTCGAGCGTGTCGGAGGTGTATGCACAGGCTCTGAGCGACCTGAAGCAGGCTGTAGAACTCATCCCAGAGAGCTACGCCCACAGCTCCAACTCGTCGGAGATCTATATGATAGACTATGCCACAGCCGTGGGTCTGCTGGCCCGCACAAGCCTCTATGCCCGCAAATGGCAGGATGCCTACGACTATGCCTGCAAGGCGCTCGAGAAGAATAGCAGCCTGATGACAGAGTCGTCTTATGCATCCAACTTCAACCTCGTGAGCAACGAAGAATGCATGTGGGGCTATTCTGCCACACTCGACGACAACGATTGTGCCTATGTTGGCTACTTCAAGGACAACTCTCTCGACGGATACGGCAGCCTCTGCGTAGACCCGCATTTCGCCATGCTCTTCAGCGCTGACGACTGGCGCGGCGACTACTTCAAGCAGTGGGGATACACCGCACAGGGCGGCACACGCGTATATCTGCTCAACGACAAGTTCAAGATGAGAAGCGTCGACGACCAGCTCATGGACTTCACGCTGATGCGCACCGCCGAGATGTATCTCATCAAGGCTGAAGCTGCCTGCCGACTGGGCAAAGAGGCCGAGGCACGCAACGTGCTCCACACTCTGCAACAGTCGCGCATGAGAGCCGGCAAGACAGCTCCTGCCGTCACCGCCACTGGCGACGACCTGCTGCAGGCTATATGGACCGAGCGCCGCAAGGAGCTTTGGGGCGAGGGATTTGCTCTCACCGACATCATCCGCAACCAGCAGAGCGTCGTACGCGAGTCGTATGACCTTGGCACGAAAGTCTACAACCCGGCCCTGGGCGACAGCGTTACCGTGGACAGCGTTACCGTGTATGAGCAAAACGACCACAGCAACGCACCCAAGAAGGCTGTAGGTCTGGGACACTACACCACAAAGCTGCCCGACAACACTCCGTTCACTGCCAACAGCATCTACTATCTCTACCGTATACTCGAGACCGAGGAGCTGCAGAATGCAAATCTCTACAGCAAGTATCCGAAACTGAGCCAGTACAGATAACCCGACGGGCATCCGACTGCCCATACATTGCAAACTCCCATTCCGCCGTCCGCCATAGCGTGGGCTCCGGAATGGGAGTTTTCCGTTGTCTCAAATTCTCGGCATGACCTGTGGGAGCGTTTTGTTTTGTACAGTCACCGAAGAGGACCAATGTACATAACCGCAGCTGACCGAAAGGGGCCTGCGGTCTTTCAGATAACGAAGCAGACGTCCTCGAAGAGGGCGAATATGCTCATCAACAATATGTTATGAGAGTATCCGCCCTCTTCGAGGACCTTTTGTTTGCAGTTTTACCGGACATCAATGTGTCGTTTTCAACCGTTTTTGGCTGGCCTCGTGCATTTCCCACACATACATAAAAAACGGGCTGCCCGTGAATCACTTCACAGACAGCCCCAACAAGAGATGATTACAATAAAATAGGTATGAAAAGTTGCGTAATCACAGATAATTATCTACTGCTCCTGCCCTCCACCAAGGGCTTGGTATAAATTGATTATGTTTTGAGTTTTTGCCAATTGGTTAGCCGATTGAGAGAGCTGTGCCGAGAGCAACGACTGGCGTGCCGTCAGCACTTCGAGATATGTATTGGTGCCATGCTCCATCAAGAGCGTAGTGCTCTTCAGCGCTTTCTCCAACGACTTGATCTGCGAGGCGAGCGTCTCCTCTTTGTTCACTGAAGTCTGGTAGGCCGTGAGCGCGTCGTTCACCTCCTTGCCTGCGTTGAGCAGGGTCTGTGTAAAGGCGAGCTTCGCCTCCTCCTGCTGTGCCTTGGCTATCCGGAGCTGTGCCTCGTTCTGCCCGCGGCTGAACACGGGAGCCACAAGCGAAGCCATGGCTGACGCCAAGAGTCTGCCAGGATTGATGAGTACGATGCCTGAGGAGTTGGTCCATCCCACGCTTCCGCTCAGGGTGAGCGAAGGATAGAATGCCGCACGTGCCTGGTTCACTCCATAGAAGGCTGCCTCTATAGTGCGCTGTGCCTGACGTACATCGGGACGGCCGGAAAGCAACTGCAAGGGCACTCCAACGGAGAACTTGTCGCCCAGGAGGTTCATCTCCGTGCCGCGCTCATAGTGGCGGGGTGTTTCGCCGAGTATCACAGCCAGACTGTTCTCCGTCTGCGAGATCTGGCTCTGCAGGTCGAGCACTCCTGTGTGGACGCTCTGCAGCGTGGCCTCCATCTGCGACACGCCGGCCTCATCGTATCTTCCAGCCTTCATCAGGGCGCGTGCCGTGACCAAAGTCTCCCGCCAGGCTTCCTCGGTCTTCACAGATAGAGAAAGCTGCTGGTCAAGAGAAATCAACGTGTAATAAATGCTGGATATATTTGCTATTAACTGAGTATGTACAGCCTGTCGGTAGTCGTTGCTCTTGGCATAGAGTGCCTTGGCCTGTTCCTTGGCATTGCGCATGCGCCCGAAGATGTCTATCTCCCAACTCATGTTGAGTGGTATGGAGTAGGTCTGTGCTGCCTGCTGGTTGTTGAAACTGCTCACTGCAGCTTGGGGCGAGATGGCGAAGCTGGGCAGGAAGGCGAGCTTGGCAGCCTTGAG
>CAZXGQ010000050.1:0-23357 GCA_964640415.1 uncultured Prevotella sp. | reverse complement strand
CCACTGTTGTAGCGGAAGGCAGAGTTGCCTATGCTGAGCACGGAGTTAGGCAGTTCTACATTGTTGAGCACGGAGCAACCGTAGAAGGCACTTCCACCGATGCTCTTGATAGTGCTCTCACCCATCCACTTCACCGTTTCCAGCGCCTTACAGTTCTTGAATGCCGCATAATCAATGCTGCTCATCTGAGAGGTAGAGCCTTCAAAGGTGAATCGTTTCAGACTTGCACAGTCCTGGAATGCCTGCGAACCGATATTAACGAGTTGACTCTGGTCGGCCACACTCACACGGTTGAGATTTTCCGCCTTGATGGCTGCGTTTGACTCAACAGTAGTCACTGTGCGAGGCACGTAGATACTCTGTAGGTCGTTCTGGCAGTTGAAGGCATAAGAGCCAACAGCCGTTACCGTGTACATTTTTCCGTCATAGACTATCGTCTCTGGGATATTGATGGTGCCAGAATAGACTTGTGCCACCTGTGAAGCATCGAGAGAGTAGTTCTTGCCGCCATAGATACTCGTCACGGTAGCAGTGTTGTTCTTGTTATCGAGGATGTAATAGATGCCGCCGACGTAGACAACCTCCTTGTTGTCCACTTCCTTCTCGTATACGATAATCTTACAGTCGGCATATACATTCTCATCGTCTTGCAGCGAATATCTTATGGTGGAAACGCCAGGAGCTACGGCTGTTATCGTACCATCGGATGCTACGGTAGCCACGGATGCGTCGAGCGTCTTCCAGTTGAGCGTCTTGTTGGGATATGTGTCGGGAGTGATGGTAACCACTTGTTCGGTGTAAGTTCCGTCTTTTTGCAAGTTGATGGTCTTTGTAGATAGTTCGATGACTATAGGATTGACAGTAACTTTGCAAGTATCAGACAAGTTTGAGCCGTCAGTGGTCTTGGCAATGATGTTTGCTGTGCCAGCATTCACACCCTTTACTACTCCATTCTGGTCAACGGTAGCTACATCCTCATTGTCGCTCGCCCATTCCAATGTTTTGTTGTCTGCCAGCTCTGGCAATAGAGTAACATTCAGCTTCTGACTATTATTCTGAAGTAAGGAAAGTTCCTTTGTTATGTTTAAACTGCTTACAAAAAGTGGAATGACGTGTACAGTGGTAGATGCAGAAACGCCAGAACCGTCTGTTGCAGTTGCCGTAATGACAGCATCGCCTACCTTGTAGGTCGTGATCACACCGGTAGTTTCTTTTACACTTGCTACTGCCGTATTGTTGGATACCCATTTCGGATTTTCAAGATTGTATTCTGCAATATTGACTACGCATTTCAATTTTAGACTATCCTGCCTTACTATAGATACTTCATCGGGTAGCGTGAAAATTGCTTGGATACATTTTGCCGCATTCCATGGTGTTGCATTTTTATATTTATCAATCACATTACTAGGGACAAACAGTTGTATGTTTGAATCTATAAAATTAGAGATAGTTCCTTCATAAACGGGAGGAGTTAGAGCTTGGCAAACAATAGCTTTTTCTTGCATAGCACCCTCAAATATATCGTTTCCAACTGTCTTGAAGCTTGAAGGAATTTGTATATAAGAAATCTTCGTACAACCTTTAAAGCAACCGCGCCCCAATGACGTAATATTATTTGGCAAGTTTATACTTGTAAGGCTGCTGCAATTCTTAAAGCATTCTTCAGGCAAAGACGTGATGTTGTTTGGCAAGGCTATGCTTATCAGACTGCAACAACCTTCAAAGCCATTGTTTCCTAAAGATGTGATGCCGTTTGGCAATGTTATGCTTGTCAGACTGCTACAACCTTTAAAGCAACTGTTTCCCAAAGACGTGATGCTGCTTGGCAAGGTTATACCCTCTAACTTGCTGCAACCCCAAAAACTACCGTATCCCAAAGACGTGATACCGTTTGGCAAGGTTATGCTGGTCAGACTGCTACAATCTGCAAAACAATCGTCTCCCATAGACGTAATGCTGTTTGGTAAGGTTATGCTTGTCAGGTTGCTGCAAAAGGAAAAACAACCGTCTCCCAAAGACGTGATGCTGCTTGGCAAGGTTATACTTGTCAAACTGCAACAACCTTCAAAGCAATAGTTTTCCAAAGACGTGATGCTGCTTGGCAAGGTTATACTTGTCAGACTGCTGCACTTCCAAAAGCAATGGTATGCCAAAGACGTGATGCTGTTTGGCAATGTTATGCTTGTCAGACTGCTGCAACCTTTAAAGCAATTGTCCCCCAAAGACGTGATGCTGTTTGGCAATGTTATGCTGGTCAGGCTACTGCAATCCAAAAAGCAATTTTGATTTAATGAGGTTACAAGAAAGCGTTCATTGTCATGCTCTACGTATTCAGGAATTTCAATATTACCAGAAATTTTTCTATTTGTGTAAGCCTCAGCAGTTTTGTCCGTTGTGTCTAAACGATATCTGATTCCATCAACTTCTGTAGAAACTTCTTTAGAATTAAGGTTCAAATATACAAGAAAAGTAGTATTTGTATCAGAATTATAGCTCGATGGCGAAGAATACCAATTATATAGGTTATTGTAATTGTAAAGATTGTTCAGACCTGTTCCGTCCTTTTGATTCCAAAAACAAACGCCATTATACTTGCTATCCCATGTAATCTTTACTTTCACTGCAGAATTTTTGTCTATCGTGCAAGTTAGAGCTTTATTTGTTGAATTGTCTTGATAAGCCCAATAACAGTCCAGTTCGTTTTTGAGATAGAAACATCCTGTACCTGCATCTTCCAAGGTCCATTCGTCTCCATCACATGCTTCGGAAAATGATGTTAACGAACTACCATCCTTTCCACAAGCCAAAGCAAAAGAAGCCTGTCCGCCCTTGTAATAAGGATAAATTTTAATTGATATGCCAGCCTTAAGTTGGTCAAGGCTTGTCACTTCGGTATCAGCAAATGCTGATGTAAAAGAGACTATTGTAAAGCAAAAGCCCATTTGTAAAGTGGATTTTGTTTCATATTGATCTGTGGGAAAAAGATTATTGTCTTCATTATGTTATTAGTTTTTTTGTCCACCTAGAAATCGAACAAGTCTTCATACCGCTCCTTGTAATCGTTCAACACCACTACTTCAAGTCCAACGTTCTCCAGGAAGAACCGCTTGCCAGGAGTGATATCGTCCTCATGACAGACATACCAGCCTTTTACATCGTTGTCAAGGCCTATGCGGGTTAAGTATTTCTTGCGAGAGATAAGGAGCCATCTGAGGTAAGTTTCGTTGGGCTCAAGTCCCAAGCCGTTTATGCAGATGGAACTGTTGTAGAAGATGTTGAGCCACGTAAAAGAATACTGCGGGTCTTTTTCTTTGTCTACATATTTAACGACTCCCCATTCGTCACCAGCACCTTTCACATTGTAAAGTCGTGCATGCTCCTGCAGATAGTTCTTTGTATACTGCAACAGGTTCATATAGTCGGAAATGCCCAACCGTATGCTTTTATAGCGGTTTATCCTGCCATGTATATGCCATACGGCAAAGTGCCGGGAGTATTCACCTTCGGGAATTTCTTTCTTAGAATAGTATTCTCCGAACGGATATGTCTCGGAATATCCACGCCCGGAGTAAAGCTTATCGTTTTTAATGATATGCTGCTTCAGTTTGTCTTCTATGTTGTCATCATAGTTGGTAGTCAATACCGGGACTTGATGCGCTTCCAGTTTTTGCTGAAGCCATTGGCAATAGTGTCTGCCCTTGCTTTTGAATTCTTTGCAGATTTCCTTCTTGTATTGGGAAATGGCCTCGGTGTCTTCCGTATTAGTCTTCATGCACAAGATATCGAACCATTCTGGAAGCGAGACGTCCTCCTGATATTCTTCTCGGTGCAATATTGATGTGTCATTGGGGAGATGGCTCTTATAGAGTGAATCAATAAGGCTACCCCATGAGATGCCGGTTGTCTGAGAATAACGGTTGATGCCATTGCCCAATACAAACGCCAAACGATGGCATGCCTTTGCTTCAGCCAAGGCACACTGAAGTTGAGCAAGCGACATGGAGTCTGTTGTTTCCGCTTTACCTACTCTGAATATTTTTCCTTTACCCTCATTCATAAGTTATTAGAAAGCTTTTCCATGCAAAGATATAAAGAACTTTCGAAAGTGAATGGAAAGATGCTGTTTATTTCTACGAGGATAGCGAAAAACATAGCAAGTGATCTATCTTGCTGCTTTCCTGCCACGGACTGTAGTATTATTTGCCCAGTCGAAAAAAAATAGTTATTTTTGCAGAGATATGACTGTTGGTTTGGCAAATCAAGCCACAGCATTGGATTCCAGCACAATCTAAAAACAAGAAAACGGAAACAATTGATGAAAAGACTCATTGGCCTTATACTGTTGCTCGTCGCATTTGCGGCAGCGCATGCTGAAGACAACATGAACTTCTATGCTCTGAGCGTAAAACACGGACTCTCGTTCAGCCGCGTCCAGTCGATAACCAAAGACAAATACGGCTTCATGTGGTTTGCGACCAGAAATGGGCTAAACCGGTACGACGGATACCGTATGCACCATTACCGGCTGAAGACGGAAAGCAATTTCAGAAGCGTGAAAATGGACGGCTCCGGCACAGTCTGGGCCCGGACCAACAATACGCTGTGCCTTTATGAAAGTAGGCTGGACACATTGAACACAGACATCATGCGCCACCTCAGCAGATTGGGAATAACAGAAACTGTCGAGAGCCTGAAGATAGACGAAGACAAGAACCTATGGTGCTGGTCGAAGAACCATATCTATTACTATGACTTTGCAAAAAGAAAGCTGAAGCGCTTCGCCAACCGTAACCGTGCAGGCATACAGGCTTTTACCTGCCGCAATGGCAAGGCTTACATTATGGACATGCAAGGGAATGTGCTCTGCATGAACACATCGAATGGAAAAACTGCAACAAGATTCCGTTTCCATGATGGCAAGGGAAACACCCACAGCATCTACCTTGACACATTCAACCGTCTTTGGGTCTATACACCAAACAGACCGTTGATCCACTGCTACGACATGACGACAGGGCGAGAACTGACCATCGCCGGTGACAGGCAGAGCGAAGAGTGCGAGATAACCCAGCTCCTGGACGACGGCAACGGATACGTATGGATAGCCACCAACGCAGGCATCTACAAGATCAACGGATACAACTTCACGACCGAACACATACGTAAACAGGCATCCTCCAGTTTCTCGCTCAGAAGCAACCATATATGTTCGCTCTACAAGGATGACTCGGGAATAATCTGGGTCGGAACCGGAAGAGAGGGCGTCTGCTATCAGAAGCTTGACAAGATGTCGTTTGAGACCCACATGATAAATTCGGAAGAAGACATCACGTGCATTCTTGAAGACTATGCCGGAAACGTATGGCTCGGAACCGACGGCAACGGTCTCATCAAGATTGGGGCAGACGGCAGACAGACCGTCTTCAACACCACAAACAGCCCGCTGGCCTCAAACTTCATAGTCAGCAGCTACGAGGACAAAAACGGCCGTATGTGGATAGGAACCTACAACCATGGGCTGTATCTGAAGCAAGGCGGCAACATCATTCCGTTCGTATGGCCGGGCTTCAGCAACGAAAGTTCTCCGCTCTACCATGTAAAGAAGATAACGCAGGACAATGAAGGCACTGTCTGGTTTGCCAGCAACATGAAAGGACTTGTAGGCTATACCGCCAGCAAGAGGTTCCTTCATTTTGACCGCACGAATTCCAGTCTTCAGACTAACAGTATTACCGATATCTGCAGTCGCGACGGCAGACTCTGGATTGCCACATCCTATGGCCTGTACGTCATGGACGTCAGAAGCAAGAAGATATCGCCGCTGACGGTAGGCGGGAAGACACCCCTTGCCGGAGAATTTGTGGAATGCGTAATGGAAGACCACAGGGGGCTATTGTGGGCGGGAACACAGAACGGACTCCTTGTCTATAACAGGAAAAAAGAAGAAATGACCATCCTCGTCAACCACGACGGCCTGTCCCACCGGCATATCCTTGGACTTGTGGAAGACAGCCAGCATAATGTCTGGGCACCTACAGTCTACGGACTCAGCCGCATAAAGACCGTCCAGGACCCCACGTCGGGCAAAATAAGCTATAGCTGCATGTTCTATACCGACATCGACGGCCTTGGAGACATAACTTTCACACCAAGAAGCATCATTCAGACAGCCTCAGGAAACATTGTCGCAGGCGGAACGGGGAGAACGCTGGTCTTCAAGCCAAACGACACGGCTGAATGTCCCGGCAACGATACAAAAGTGGTTTTCACAGATCTTCACGTGGCCGGCGAACTGGTAAAGCCGGGAATGCCGTTGGCCGACGGACGCATACTGCTGAACGCCAGCCTATACATGCAAAAGGAGATAACATTGGACTACTCTGACCACAACTTCTCAATAGACGTCTCAACCATGAATTATGGAAGCGAGCACAAACTCATTTACCAGTACAGGCTCTCCGGCAGCGACAGATGGACCGACCTCGACGGCAACCGCATCAGCTTCAACCAGCTTTCATATGGAGACTACCGGCTTGAGGTGCGTGTGAAGAACACTATGGGACTCGTTATAAGTCCGTCGGTTCTGAAAATCCACATAAGGCCACCGTTCTGGCTGTCCACTTATGCGTGTGTCATATATCTGCTGGCGATAATGGCATTGTGCTTCTATGTCTACAAACGCTACCAATGGAACATGGCGAAAAAGCAGCGCAAGCTCGAGTACAGGCACCGGGAAGAGATGAATGAAGAGAAGATGAAGTTCTTCACCAATGTAAGCCATGACCTGAAGACACCGCTTTCGCTTATCGTCATACCGCTGGAAAAGATCATACGCAACAACAGGCAGAGCGACTTGAAAGAGGACCTGCTTCTCATGCAACGCAATGTAAAGCTTCTGAAATCAGAGGTCAACCAGCTGCTTGAATTCCGCAAACTCGACCAGCACAAGAGCCAGATAGTGTCATCTTACGGGTCGCTGACCGACTTCATAAAGGAAACATGCACATCCTTTGAACCGCTTGCCCAAAAGAAGGGCATTACACTTTCCGTCAGTATGCCTGACGAGGGCATCGAAATGGACTTCGACAAGGAAAAGATGCAGCGCATCTTGATGAACCTTCTGTCGAATGCATACAAGTACAATGTAGAAAACGGAAAGATAGAAGTTAAAGTCGGGCACATCTCTTCCGAAACAGGGGAAAAGGTAACTATAGAGGTCAGTGATACCGGCATAGGAATCAAGAACGAGAACAAGGAAAAGGTGTTCGACAGATTCTATCAGGAGAAAACGGACCAGACGCACATCGGCAACGGTATCGGACTGCACATTGTGAAAGAATACGTCTTGCTTCACCACGGAGAGATAACGGTAACCGACAACGTGCCGCAAGGCAGCGTCTTCACCGTAACACTCCCCGTCACCCGTCATCATGCCGCAGCAAGCGAAGAGACACCTTCAGCCACGATATCAGCCGCCGCAGAGATTCCGGCAGGGAAAGTCGGCAAAAAGATTCTGCTTGTCGAGGACAATGATGACTTCCGGAAATTCATGGCAAGAACACTTGCCGACAGATACACCATACTCCAGGCCGCCAACGGAAAGGAAGCACTGGACGTTATGGCGGAAGAAGATGTGGACATCGTCATTTCCGATGTCATGATGCCGGTCATGGACGGCCAGCAGCTGTGCCGGAAAATAAAGACAGACATCACTTTGTCGCATATCCCCGTCATACTGCTCACGGCACGAAGTTCCGACGAACATATCATGGAGGGACTCAAAGACGGTGCCGACGACTATATAACGAAGCCCTTCAACATGGAAATCCTGATTCTCAGAATAGACAGGATTCTGGAATGGACACGAAACAACCATCAGAAGAGCAACACCATGGACGTCTCGCCGTCGGAAATCACCGTAAGCTCGCTTGACGAGCAGCTGATGACCTCACTTATAAAACATGTAGAAGAGAACATGGGCAACGAAGACTTTTCCGTTGAGGACCTGAGTGCTGCGGTGGGGCTTAGCCGTGGACACCTTTACAAGAAACTCATGAGCATCACCGGAAAATCGCCCATCGAGTTCATACGCATCCTGAGGATAAAGCGTGGCAAGCAACTGCTTGAGCAGAGCGGCCGGAACATATCGCAGGCAGCCTATGAGGTGGGCATGTCGCCGAAACAGTTCAGCAAGTTCTTCAAGGAAGAATACGGCATGCTGCCGTCCGACTATATGAAGAAAGAAAAGGGATGAAAGATTCGCATCTTCCATCCCTCGCAAAACTTACTTAATCATCCTTATGATTTGAGCGCCATGTTTCACAACATGGCAATAACCCAAAAACTAAAAACTGTATTCTTTACCAAGCAGCCTTTTCACTGATTCAAGAAGAATGTGGAAGGCTGGGTCTCCCATGGGACCATGACCGTGGCCGGCAATCTCGTAGAGGGAAACATCGTTGTGGCCCACAAGTTTCATCATGCGCCACATATAGGCGTTCTCCTCGTAGCGCCCGAAGAGTTCAACGTTTCTGTCGCCGGTTATCAAGACCAGCGGGGCACAGTCTTTCCTTACATGAAACAGGGGGGCGTACTTGTCTATCGTGGGCTGGAGATTGTCTATGCCGTTCATCTTGCGGTAGGAGAAATGGCTGATCATTTGTCCGCTGAACGGAATCAGCCCTGCAATCTTGTCGGCATCCGTGCCATAGCGTGCCAGCCAACTCTTGTCGAGTCCGAGCATTGCCGTGATGTATCCGCCGGCAGAATGCCCCGACACGAATATCTTGTCGGCACTACCGCCGTATTTGCCTATGTTCTTGAATACCCATGCCAAGGCGGCCGCACAGTCGTCAAGACACTCGTTGATGTCTACTTTAGGCAACAGCCGGTAGTTGACACCGACCACCACCATGCCTTTCGAGAGAAGCTTTGCAGGCAACTGCTTACTTCCGCTGGTCAGCCCGCCGCCGTGGTACCACACTATCACGGGGCAATCTTTTAGGGAGTCGTTGTAGTAGATGTCCAGCTTGCAGCGCTCCGCAACATAAGCGTCGGCCGATGTCTTGTACTGGATGTCATAAACCTTTTTCTCATGAACACTCTGTGCAAAGCCTATCTGCCAGGCCAGCATGCACAATAAAAGCAATAAATGTCTCATAGAGTTAATAACCATAATTATTTGAATCTATTGAATCGTTTTCTGCCACTTCCGATGTCGGTATAGCATAGAGGAGATTCTTTTTGGTGCGTATGGTAGAACGCTTGGCAGTTCCGCATTCTATGTATTCGGTGCTGTTCATCACATCAAGATACAGTCCCCATCTAAGCAAGTCAAACTTTCGGTTGAATTCCATCACCAGCTCAAGTGCACGTTCCTTCAAGACCATGCTTCGGGCTTCTACTTTGTCGGTCACCTTTCCGCTGTACAGTGTTGTAGCCTTGGCCCGCTTGCGTATGACGTCTACGTCGTTCATTGCTGCGGTTATGTCGCCAAGTTCCACCTCGGCTTCAGCACGCAGAAGGTATGCTTCCGCAAAACGTATCAGTATCACGTCCTGCTGTGTTGTGGCAGCCTCCTTCTTGCTATAGAAGCTGGGGTTGGAAATGTCGTCCTTATACCATTTCGTCAGGCAAGGCACCGCCCCCTTGTAGGAACTGTTGAAAGCTGTGGTGAGCGACTTCAGGTTGTCGGGTAGATTCTGTGCGTTGTACCGGTCCGAATTGGCGGGATAGGCCACCCATTTCTTGTTGGTGTAGCTCGGCCAATAGTAGTGCCACACACCATGCACGATGCGGTCGTCGTCTTCGTCATACTGCTGGTAGAGGTTCGGCGCCATGTAAATCCATGTTCCGCTGCCTCCATAGGGTGCCGGCGTGAAGTAGTTGTTCAGTCCGGATGTTTCGAAATCGACGTCAGAACCGGCAGCAGCACCCCACACAAATTCCTTGTTGCGTGCATTGTTGCCGCCCCAAATGCTCAGATATTCCGGCATCAGGTCATAGTCTATACCCTTGCGGCTGATTACGGCATCGCAGAGTTCCTTTGCACGTGTATAGCAGGCTTTTGCGTCAATGCCTTCCGTACCGTCCACCTTCTGGCAGGTGAAACGTTTGCTGTCGCCTTTGATGTCAACAATCATCTCGGCACCGGCATCGGCCAATGCAGCTGAGCCCATGGTGCAGTAGACGCGGGCAAGGAGAATGGACGCTGCCGTCTTGTCAGCATGTCCCCATGCTCCGACATTACCCTCTGAATTGTAGTACAGGTACTCCTGCGAGGTCTCCAGGTCTTCGGTTATCTGGGCGTAGACTTTCTGCACTGCCGCACGCGGACAGTTCTCCTCACTCTCTGACGACAGGCGCAATGGCACGGCACCGTACATTCGGACAAGGTGGAAATAGGCAAAAGCGCGGAGGAACAACACCTCACCGTAGAGTTGTCTCACCGTAGGCTCGGTTTTGTATGCCTCTGTTGATTCAAGCGACTCCTTGGCCTTGTTGGCACGGTTGATCATGCGATAAAACATGCTCCAGAGGTCATTGTTTGTATTATAGGCATAATGGCTGGTTACATCTCCGCTGCCCGCACTGCTCAATACCCATGACGGCCCCGCACTGTGATCCTGGTCGTAGTCCATCCAGGCCATGTAAGTCTGTTCCATGCACCAGTTGTCCCAAAAGGTGGCATAGATACCGGTCACCAACTGTGTTGCGCCGTCTTCCGACTGTGCCAGTTGCTCGGCTGTGACAGAATATGGAGTCTCTTCCAATGAGCATCCCGTGAATGCAAGAGACAGCAGAAGAGCTGCGGTTGTTGTCTTTATCTTGTTCATAATAGTGTCTTTGTTTTGATGATTTTAGAAATTGACGTTGAGGCCGAAAATGAAGCTTCTCTGCTGTGGATAGGCTCCGGAGTCTATACCTCTGAGTGACGGGGTTGAACCGAAGGAGTTGACTTCCGGGTCATAGCCGTGGTACTTGGTGAATGTAAGCAGGTTGTTTCCTACGACAGAGATTCTCAGACTGTTGATGAAGGGGAACGGCTTGTTGATGGTATAACCAAGCGAAACCGTGCGCAACTTCAGGTATGAGCCGTCTTCCAGATAGACCCTTGAGAAACGTTCCGTTCTTCCGGAATACTCGAATATCTTCGGAGCTGTGGGATTGGTCTTGTTGTTGGACCATGACGACTCGTAGATGTAGTAGGGAATGTTCTGTGTCTGTCCCAAGTTGTAGTATCTCAGGGAGTTCATGTTGAAGATGTCGTTCCCCTGCACACCCTGGAAAAGAATGCTCATGTCAAAGTTCTTGTATATTACGTCAAAGTTGAAACCGTAGAAGAAGTCGGGGTTGGCATCACCAATCCAGTCTTGGTCGTTGTCGGTAATGAAACCGTCGTCATCACGGTCCACGTAGCGGAATTCACCAATCCAGTCGCGTCGGATGATCTCTTCTGTTGCCGAGTTGTCGCTTTCGACCGTATAGTCTGGATATTGTGTTTGGAACTGCTTGCTTGCAATCACCTCCTCTCTCGAATTCCATATGCCGTCGACTATGTATCCATAGAACGCACCGATGGAGTGCCCGTCGGCAATGGCATAGGGACGCAGACTGTTGTAGATGGTGTTGGGGAACATAGGGTCTTCGCCAATTCCGCTCACAGTGTTCTTGTTGAACGAGATGTTGGCACCGACATTCAGCCGGAAGTCGTGTGTGCTGACAGCTGTCACCTTCAGGTTGGCTTCAAGGCCGGTGTTCTTCACTGAGCCGAGGTTTGAGAGAATCTGCATCACACCTGTGCTTGGCGGTGTCTGGCGATATTGCAGAAGATCGGTGGTCTTCTTGCTGTACCAGTCCAATTCCAGATTTACCCTGTGGAAGAAGTCAAGCTCTATGCCTGCATCATGTTGCCATGTGGTTTCCCATGTCAGGTTGCTGTTTCCTGGGTTGTAGGTGTTTGTCACGTATCCGTTCGAAACACTCGTACCGAACGGGTAGTTGGCTGCCGACATGATGGCATAGGTCTGATACGAACTGATGCCCTGGTTGCCGGAAGCACCGTAGCTATAGCGTATCTTCACATTGTCGACAACGTTGGATATGCCTTTCATGAACTTTTCCTCGGATAGGCGATAGGAGACACCCACTGAGGGGAAGAAGGAAGCGCGCTTGCCCTTGGCAAACTTGCTTGACATGTCGTCGCGGGCTGTAAACGTCAGGTAGTACTTTCCTGCATAGTTGTAGGCAATGCGTCCGATGATGGAAAAAAGTCTCGAATCGCTCTTGTCCGACTGGACGCTTGTAAGCGTGCTGGCATCCTGAAGCCCCCAGCCGTTGGTAATGTCGGTTCCGAAGCCCTGCATGGTAATGGTCTTCGAATAGGTGCTTGTCGACTCCCATGATGTACCGATGGTACCGCTAAGGTTGTGGTCCTTCGCAAACGTAGTGTTGTACATGAGGAGATTGTCGAAGACCAACGACGACCTCCAGTTGTCTCCGGCGTTCGACTTTCCGTTCACGCTCTTGCCCTCGGCCAGGAAGCTTGGCCAATATTTGTTGGCGTCGTTGTGAGTGTAGTTGTAACCCAGCACGACACGGTAGATAAGCCCCTTGGTGAGGGATATGTTCATGTAGTTGGAAGTGCGGAAAGAGATGTTCTTGTTCTGGTTCATGGCATCCAGATATCTTGTAGGCACCGCCACCATGCTGTACTCGTTGTCCAGGTCGTCTTGGGTCTGGCTGGCCGGATAGGTAATGGCAGAACGCACGATACCTTCCGTTCCGTTGTTCTTGTTGTTGGTAGCCGTCTTGATGATGCTGGAATTTGCGAAAGAGGTCGATATTGACGTACCGAATTTCAACCAAGGACGCACCTGCTTGTTAAGGTTGGCCTTGACCGTATAGCGAGTATAATCAGAAGAGCGTATGATACCCTGCTGGCTAAGGTAGCCGCCGCTGACCGAGTAGTCCATCCCCTTTTTTGCTCCCGAGAAATTGATGTTCAAGTCGTGCGTGAGGCCTGTACGCATAATCTGGTTCTGCCAGTAGTACGGGTCGTTGTCAAAGTCGTCGGGACCTTTGGAATACGTGCCGTCGCTGGTGGTAATGCCGGGGAAGGGAAGATTCTCCTGACTCCACTCGAAGTTGGACACCTCCTGTGTGTTGATGTACGACGTGTTGCGGTAGGTGGCATAGTCCTTTGCTCCCAGCACCTTGATTTTTTTGACAGGATTGCTTATAGAAGCCTTGTAAGACAGAGAAATCTGGTCTTTCTGGCCGAGACCGTCTCCACTCTTTGTCGTAATAAGAACCACACCGTTGGCACCTCGCGAACCGTAGATTGCCGTTGCCGATGCATCCTTCAAAATCTCAATCGAGGCGATGTCATTCGGGTTTAGTGAGGAAAGCGCATTGTTATAGTTGGGTGAGGAAGAATCGAAGTTGATGGTGTCGTCGTTGCTGTCGGCTACGGGAACACCGTCGATGACATAAAGAGGTTCCGTGGAACCCTGGAAGGAGTTGGTGCCGCGGATTTGTATGCTGATACCTCCGCCGGGTGCACCGTCGTTGGAGGTCACATTCACACCGCTCATACGTCCCTGAAGGCCTTGCTCAAGACTTACAGGCGAATTTTTCAGCAGGTCTTCAGACTTGATCTGCCCGACTGCACCCGTCAAGTCACTCTTCTTGAAAGCACCGTAACCTACTACCACCACCTCGTCGAGCGAGGAGTTGTCTTCCTGCATGACTACAGTCATATCCTTGCCAGCCTTTACATTGCGTGTTACAAAGCCTATGTAGGAAATCTTCAAGGTCGTACCAGGCTTGCAAGCAATCTTGAAGACACCGTCAAGGTCGGTAACCGTACCCTGCGAAGAACCGGCAAT
Organism: uncultured Prevotella sp.; assembly: GCA_964640415.1. GTDB lineage: Bacteria > Bacteroidota > Bacteroidia > Bacteroidales > Bacteroidaceae > Prevotella. Next base: position 9,465 of record CAZXGQ010000050.1, on the reverse strand, counting down.
CAATACGCTTGCACCTACAATGGGCTCTCCTTTAGCATCTGTCACTGTACCTTTGATTTCAGTAGCCTGCTCTACATCGGTAGTGGCTGCGTGCAACTGTTGTGTCATGGCCGGCACCATACACAGTAATGTTGCAAACGCATACCATTTTACATAATTCTTTTTCATTGGCTCATATTTTTTAGGTTGTTTACTGTCGGGTCGAATATGTGCTGCAAAACTAATAATATCATGATTTACAGAATGGTAGATATGATTTCAGCACATGCCGGAATGTATCAATGATACATATGGGAACGCTTTTGATACAAATGCTCTGAAGACATAACGCTATTGCGCATGTGGCAAGATGCAACGGTACCCTTTCGGCCTGACGTAGAAACTTCCTTAATGCCGTATGAAAAGATTAACGGAAGATTTGTGATTACTGTTCCCCCGTCGCCTTCTTTCTCAGTGCTACGAGTTGGCTGTGGTAGCTTTGGGCAGCCTTGTGGCCCAGGTCTATCATAGAGCGGATGTCAGCTGGACGGAAACTGGTGACACCGTAGCCCTTGAGTGTGGGGTTGATGCAGAGGTCGGCATCCTTGCGGTTGCGGTTGTAGTTTACAAAGTCGGGGCGTTGGCGCAGCCACTTCAGTCCTTTGCCCATGTGTTTCATTATCTTCTTGGGCACAAAGTCGGGATGCTTGTTCTGCGTGAGGTCTACTGCTATGACGATGTCGGCTCCAAGAGAGCGGGCCACGTCTACGGGCAGGTTGTTTACCAGTCCGCCGTCGAGCATCGTCAGCGAGTCGATGCGTACGGGCTTGAACACGCCGGGTATAGCCATGCTGGCGCGCATGGCCAGTGGCAGACTGCCCTGCGAGAGCACGGCGCTCTCGCCTGTTTTCACGTTGCAGGCCACCGCACGGAAGGGGATTGGCAGCGAGTCGAACAGTATGGAGTCGGGGTAGTTGCCGGCTGCAGTGTAGTGGTCTTTTGCGGTGAGCAATGAGTCGAGAAACTCCATCACGTGTGTACCGCGCATCAGCCCGAAGCCGCCGATGGCCTTCACCTTTTCGCCGTGCTGGGCTTTGCGGTCGTTGAAGAGCGCAAGCCAGTCTTGATGGGTGAAAAGCGAGTCGAGCGCTGCCGAGCGGTAGCCGGCGGCATAAAGGCCGCCCACGATGGAGCCGATGCTTGTTCCCACAATGTAGTCGACGGGCATGCCCACGGCCTCTATCTCTTTGAGCACGCCCACCTCGGCTGCTCCCTTGGCACCTCCGCCTCCGAGCACAAGGGCCACGGTGAGCCGCTTCTTCTGGCGGGCAGAGGCAGGCTGGGCCGCATGGGCAAGCATCAGCGACAGCAGGGTGATGATGGTAAGAATTTGTTTTGTCATCGTTTAAAGGTTGGTTCTGAAAATTATAGTAGTAAGAGCAAAGGTACACAATTATTGCTTGTTTCTGCAAGAATGTTTGTACTAAAAATATCCGCCAATCCCCATTAAGTATGGTGTCATTTGCAGGAAAACGGATAAAACGGGTATTTTCTGCGTTGGGGAAATGTAAAGATTTATAGCAAGATTTTAACACTTGGGAGGTACACCATCTAGAACGACCGAAGAGGCTCCGAAGTGTTAAAAAGGGCGCCTCCAAGCCGATTTTGGGCCCAAAAAGCATGAAATCGGGTCGCGATAGTAGCCATATCGCGTCGCGATTCTAACGTAAAGGCGTCGCGATTCTAACGTAAAGGCATCGCGATTCTAACGTAAAGCCGACTCAAGAGCCCTGATTTTGGCCAGCTTTTAGACTGTGAAAATATAACCGCTTGATTATAAGATGATTATAAAATCGCGCAAAAAAGGCCTCAAATCGCACAAGAGGAAAAGTTTTTCAAAAAAATCGATTCTCAGAGAGCCTTTTGTTGTGATTTTTCATTGCTTAGGGTGGTACCATGAGCTCTGCTCTACGGGGTTTGTCGGGTGCGCCCGGTTTTCATAAAGAACCATTAGTCGGGGGCGGAAATGCCAAGGAAGAAAGGTTGTAGCCCGAAGAAGAAATAGCGTACAGAGTAATTCATGGTGTTATCATCATTGTCAAGTGCGGATTTTTTGCTAACTTTGCCAACAGAAAACAACAACTCGATTATGGGAAAAATAATACTTACAGGCGACCGCCCCACAGGCCGCCTCCATCTCGGACACTATGTGGGAAGCCTTCGTCGTCGCGTGGAACTTCAGAACAAGGGCGATTATGACCGTATGTTCGTCTTCATGGCCGACGTGCAGGCACTTACCGACAACGCATCCAATCCCGACAAGATACGCGACAACATCGTCAACGTGGCGCTCGACTATCTCTCAGCAGGTCTCGACCCAACCAAGTGCACGCTCTACGTGCAGAGCCGCATTCCCGAGCTCGCCGAGCTGACAACGTATCTCATGAACATCGTCTCCGTGAGCCGCGTGCAGCGCAACCCCACGGTGAAGACCGAGGTCAGGCTCCGCGGTTTCGAGAACGACTCCATTCCTTTGGGCTTCTTCTGCTACCCCGTGTCGCAGGCAGCCGACATCGCCGCCTTCAAGGCCACGACCGTGCCCGCCGGTGAAGACCAGGAACCGATGATAGAGCTGACACGTGAGCTCGTGAACCGCTTCAACAATACCTACGCCCCGGTGCTCGTGGAGCCGCAGATTATGCTGCCCGAGAACGCCACAGCGCGCCGTTTGCCGGGTACCGACGGTAAGGAGAAAATGTCGAAGAGCCTCGGCAACTGCATCTACCTCTCCGACGATGCCGACACCGTGTGGAAGCAGGTTAAGGCAATGTATACCGACCCGACCCACCTCAATGTCTCAGACCCCGGCCATGTGGAGGGCAACGCCGTGTTCACATATCTCGACGCTTTCGCCACCGATCAGGACTTCGCCGACTTCTGGCCGGAGTTCAGCAACCTCGACGAGCTGAAGGCCGCCTATCAGCATGGCGGCATCGGCGACATGAAGTGCAAGAAGCTTCTCAACAAGGTGATCAACCGCATGCTCGACCCCATCCGTGCACGCCGTGCCGAGTATGAGAAAGACATACCCGAGATTTTCAATATCCTCAAGAAAGGCTCCGATGCAGCCCGCGAGGTGGCTGCACAGACCATGGACGAGGTGCGCAAGGCCATGCGCATAGACTATTTCGAGGACGAGGAACTGATAAAAGAGCAAATAAAGAAGTTCAGTGGAAAATAACTGCGACTACGAGATAATGGCTCCCGTAGGCAGCCGCGACTCACTTGCGGCTGCCATTCAGGCCGGTGCCGACTCCGTTTATTTCGGAGTGGGGCAGCTCAACATGCGCTCCCACTCGGCCAACCATTTCGACCTCAACGACCTCGACTACATAGTGTCGACCTGCCGCGAGCATGGCATCAAAACCTATCTCACGGTGAACACCATCATCTACGACGAGGACGTGGAGACCATGCACACTATAGTGGATGCCGCCGTAGAGGCCGGCGTGTCGGCGGTGATAGCCTCCGACGTGGCGGTGATGACCTATTGCCGCGAGAAAGGCATGGAGGTCCATCTGTCTACCCAGCTCAACATAAGCAACGTTGAGGCTCTGGAGTTCTACTCGCGCTTTGCCGACGTCAGCGTGCTGGCGCGCGAGCTCAACATGAAGCAGGTGGGGCATATCCACGACGAGATTCTCAAGCGAGGCATCTGCGGTCCGTCGGGCCAGCCGGTGAGGATAGAGATGTTCTGCCACGGAGCCCTCTGCATGGCAGTGTCGGGCAAGTGCTACATGAGCCTGCATGCCGTCAACCGCTCCGCCAACCGCGGACAGTGCGTGCAGATTTGCCGGCGCAGCTACACCGTCACCGACAACGAGACGGCCAACCAGCTGGAGATAGACAACAAGTACATAATGAGCCCCAAGGACCTCAAGACGATACGCTTCATCGACAAGATGATGGAAGCGGGCGTGAGAGTGTTCAAGATAGAGGGGCGCGCCCGTGGCCCCGAATACGTCTACACCGTGGTGAGCTGCTACAAGGAGGCTATCCGTAGTGTGCTCGACGGCACGTTCACCGAAGAGAAGAAGGCGGCATGGGACGAGAGACTCGCCACCGTGTTCAACCGCGGCTTCTGGGACGGCTACTACCAGGGGCAGACCATGGGAGAGTGGAACGACCAGTACGGCTCTCTCGCCACCGAGAAGAAGACGCTCGTGGGCATGGTCAACAAGTATTTCAGCAAACTCAGCGTGGGCGAGATAGCAGTGCAGGCGAGCACGTTCAAGAAGGGCGACCGCCTGCTCATCACCGGTCCCACCACAGGCGCTATGTATCTCGACGCCACTGAGATCCACGACGACCACGGCCCGATAGACGAGACCGTGCAACATACCTACGTGTCGGTGCCCGTGCCAGGCAAGGTGAGGCCCCACGACAAGGTTTTCAGAATAGACAAAGCATGAAGACGATAAACGAATTGCAGGACGAGGTGGTGGAGGAGTTCTCCGGCTTCGACGACTGGATGGACAAATACCAGATGCTCATAGACTTGGGCAACGACCTCGACACCCTGGACGACAAGTACAAGACCGAGCAGAACCTCATCGACGGCTGCCAGAGCCGCGTGTGGCTGCAATGCGACAACGTGGACGGCAAGCTCGTGTTCACAGCCGACAGCGATGCCATGATTGTAAAAGGCATCATTGCGTTGCTCGTACAGGTGATCAGCGGTCACACGCCGAAGGAGATTCTCGATGCCGACCTTTATTTCATCGACAACATCGGGCTCCGCGAACACCTCTCGCCGACACGCAGCAACGGACTGCTTGCCATGGTGAAGCAGATTAAGGCTTACGCCCTCGCCTATGACGCCAAGGAGCATGAGAAAGCTTAAGACCATAGAGATGCACCGCCTGAGCGTGGACGAGTTTAAGGCAGCAAGGAAGTTGCCGCTCATCGTCGTGCTCGACAACGTGCGCTCTTTATATAATGTGGGCAGCGTGTTCCGCTCGGCCGACGCCTTCCGCGTGGAGGCGGTGTGGCTGTGCGGCGTGACGGGCTGTCCGCCAAATGCCGAAATCCATAAGACGGCACTCGGAGGTGAAGACAGCGTGGAGTGGAGATACTTCAAGGATACCGAGGACGCCGTGAGGGAACTTCACGAACGTGGCAGTTTCGTGTGGAGCGTTGAGCAGGTTGAAGGTTCCACAAAGCTCCAGGATCTGAAGGTGGACAACGAGACCGCTTGCGCCGTGATTCTTGGCAATGAGGTCAAGGGCGTACAGCAGAGCGTCGTGGATATGAGCGACGGCTGCCTGGAGATTCCGCAGTTCGGCACCAAGCACAGCCTGAACGTCAGCACGACCGCAGGAATCGTCATCTGGGAGTTTGCAAAGCAGTATATAATAGATTAATGAGTAGACAAGATATGTTTGACATTTGCAGCATAGGCCACATCACGCGCGACAAGATTGTCACGCCGGAAAATACCGTCTACATGGCAGGCGGCACATCGTTTTACATGACTTACGGCATGAGCCACTTGCCGCGCACGGTGAGCTACCAGCTCGTGACGAAGGTAGGTGAGGAAAGCAGCGACGACCTGGAGAAGATAAAGGCGCTGGGCTTCGACACGGTGTGCTATCCGAGCAGACATACCGTGTTCTTCGAGAACATCTATGGCAAAGACAGCAACGAGCGCACGCAGCGCGTGAGGTCGAAGGCTGATGCCTTTACCGTAAACGACGTCAAGCCCTTGGAGGCAAAGGTGTTCCACCTTGGTTCGCTGCTTGCCGATGACTTCTCGCCGGAGGTGGTGGAAGCCCTCGCCGAGAAAGGCACGGTCTCCATCGATGCGCAAGGCTACCTGAGAGAGGTAGTGGGCGAAGAGGTGAAGCCGGTGGAATGGAAAGACATGAAGCGCGTGCTCCGTTCTACGGGCATACTGAAGCTCAACGAGAGCGAGATGCAGACCATCGTGGGCAGCAACGACCCTTACGAGGTGGGCAAACAACTCGCGGCGTGCGGCGTAGGCGAGGTGGTGATAACGCTCGGCAGCTACGGCTCCGTAATCTACGCCGGCGGCAAAGCTTACGACATCCCGACTTACAAGCCCAGGAAGCTTGTCGATGCCACTGGCTGCGGCGACACATATTCCACAGGCTATCTCTGGTGCCGTGCCCAGGGCATGGGCATAGAGGAGTCGGGCAAGTTTGCCGCTGCAATGTGCGCACTCAAGTTGGAGCATTCGGGACCTTTCGACGGCACGATAAGCGACATAGAACAGTTGATAGGTTAAGCAAGAGGAAATGAACGCAGAAAGGACAAGAGGCAAGTCGGTATTGCGTAGCATCCGCGATTATGCCATCATAGCCATAGCAATGCTCATGGGCGTGATAGGCTTGAACCTTTTCCTCGTGCCCAACGAGATAACCATGGGAGGCACCATGGGTATAGCCGAGATAGTGTATTGGGGAACAGGAATTCCAACGCAATACACCTATTTCGCAATCAATGCCGCCTTGCTGATAGGTGCCCTAAAAGTGCTTGGGTGGCACTTTTGTGTAAAGACAATATATGGCGTGGTGGTGTTCACCGTGGCGTCCACAGCCTTCCAATGGCTTGGCTGCGCCGATGCCCATCTCCTTGCCGACCAGAAGTTCATGGCGTGCATCGTGGGTGGCGTGTTCATGGGCACGAGCGTCGGACTCGGGCTCTCGGCCGGCGGCAGCACGGGAGGGTCTGATGTCGTTGCAGCGATGATCCACAAATACCGTGACGTGTCGCTGGGACATATCATCCTCTTTTGCGACCTTGCCATCATCACGTCGAGCTATGTGGTGTTGCGCGACTGGGAGAAAGTGCTCTACGGCTACGTGCTGCTCTTCATAGTCTCTTTTTGTGTAGATTATGTGGTAAACTCGCTGCGCCGCTCGGTGCAGTTCCTTATCATATCCGAGAAGTGGGAAGAGATAGGCGCGGCAATCAACAAGATTGCAGACCGCGGCTGCTCTACGCTCAACGGCAACGGATTCTATTCAAAGCGTGACATCAAGGTGATATTCTGCATAGCCAAGAAGAGCGAGTCGTCGATAATCTTCGACCTTGTCGACGAGATAGACCCCGACGCTTTCGTGGCACAGAGTGCCGTCATCGGTGTCTACGGCCAGGGTTTTGACCGCGTGAGAGTGAGGAAGAAAATAAGCCTGGAGGAGATTAAAAAGGAGATAAAGGCATGAATAATGTGTTATCTCCCATTTATTCAGTAATTTTGCATCAACAATAACAGATTTGATATAAACGTTTATATAAGATATGGCATTAAAATGTGGTATCGTGGGATTGCCTAATGTGGGCAAATCCACGCTTTTCAACTGCCTTTCGAGCGCTAAGGCGCAGGCAGCCAATTTCCCTTTCTGTACGATAGAGCCTAACCTTGGTGTCATCACCGTGCCCGACGAGCGTCTCACCAAACTCGCCGGGATTGTGCATCCGGGACGCATCGTGCCTGCAACGTGTGAGATTGTAGACATCGCCGGACTGGTGAAGGGTGCGTCGAAAGGCGAGGGCTTGGGCAACAAGTTCCTTGGCAATATCCGTGAGTGTGATGCCATTATCCATGTCATCCGCTGCTTCGACGACGACAACGTGGTGAGAGAGGGCGGAGCTCCCGTGGACCCTGCTGCCGACAAGGATGTCATAGACACTGAGCTGCAGCTCAAAGACTTGGAGACCATCGAGGGCCAGCTGTCAAAGCAGGAGAAGATTGCTGCATCGGGCAACAAAGACGCCAAGGTGCTTGTCGACGTGCTGCACGCCTATAAGGAAGTGCTCGACAGAGGCGAGAACGCCCGCTCCGTGACATTCGACACGAAGGAGGAGCAGAAAGCTGCACACGACCTCTTCCTGCTCACCACAAAGCCCGTACTCTATGTCTGCAACGTAGACGAGGCAAGTGCTAAGACAGGCAACAAATACAGCAAGATTGTTGAAGAGATTGCCGCCAAGGAAGGTGCCGAGGCCATGGTTATAGCTGCCAAGACAGAGGAAGACATAGCTTCGCTTGACACCTATGAGGAGAAGATGCTTTTCCTCGACGATCTCGGACTGGAAGAGAGCGGTGTCAACCGACTCATAAAGAAAGCATACCAATTGCTCAACCTGCAGACATTCATCACTGCGGGCGAGATGGAGGTGAAGGCGTGGACATTCCATAAGGGATGGAAGGCACCGCAGTGTGCCGGCGTGATACACACCGACTTTGAGAAAGGCTTCATCCGCGCAGAGGTCATCAAGTATGACGACTACATGCAGTATGGCTCGGAGAACGCAGTGAAGGAGGCCGGCAAGCTTAACATTGAGGGCAAGGAATATGAGGTGCAGGACGGCGACATTATGCACTTCCGCTTTAATGTTTAAACGGTAATGATAATGACTGACCTACTCTACATTGTCTGGAATCCTTCGGAAGTGATTTTCCACGTGGGTTCCTTTGGCGTGAGGTGGTATGCCATGTGCTGGCTCATGGGCCTGCTGCTCGGCACGTTGCTGATGGCAAAGCTCTACAAGGACGAGAAGATACCTGACGAGAAGTTTGACCCTCTCTTCATGTATATCTTTGTAAGCGTGCTCATTGGCGCGCGTCTCGGCCACTGCCTTTTCTATCAGCCCGACTATTTCCTGTCGTCAGGCCAACACATCGTGGAAATGCTGTTGCCTATCCATTTCATGGCAGACGGCTCATGGAAATTCACTGGTTATGAGGGTCTTGCCTCTCACGGAGGCGTGATAGGAATGATAATAGCTATATTCGTCTACGCCCGCCGCAATAAGGTCAATGTGTGGACAGTGTTCGACAACATGGGTATCTGCTCGTGTATCACGGCCACATTCATACGTTTGGGCAACCTCATGAACTCTGAGATAATAGGCAGGGTGACTGATGTGCCTTGGGCGTTCATCTTCGAGAGGGTAGACCAGTATCCGCGTCACCCCGGGCAGCTATATGAGGCCATGGCCTATGCCTGCTTCTTCCTGATAATCTATGCCATCTACAAAAAGCATCCTGAGAAGGTCGGCAGCGGATTCTATGTGGGTCTTTGTTTGACGCTTGTGTTCACGGCACGCTTCCTGATAGAGTTTGTCAAGGACATCCAGGAGCCTTTTGAGGCTGGCATGGCTCTCGACATGGGCCAGATACTCTCCATTCCAATAATCGCCGTCGGTGTGGCGTGCATGGTTGGCGGCAAATGGATGAAGAAGATAGGTGCGAAAATAAATGATTGACATTTCCTTTGATGTTTGGGAAATAATCATTACCTTTGTACCGCAGATTAAATGGCCCGTTTTTTGGACATAGGTCTGCATCAAAACATATTTGGTTGCTGTTTGCTCTTGCAAGCCGGCAACCTTAAAGGGCTCTGATAGTTCAACGGATAGAACGGAGGTTTCCTAAACCTTTGATCTGGGTTCGATTCC
>CAZXGQ010000049.1:0-24093 GCA_964640415.1 uncultured Prevotella sp. | reverse complement strand
TAATCATTCGTTAATCTCTCATTAATATTTTAGGTTATATGTTGATTCGTGTGGTGAAAACAATAAGAAAGATTATAACGCAATATTTCACCCACACGATTCAGCATAGAACCGAAATCTTTACAAATTCACAACCGACGAAGACATCTTATTAAATCTGGATTCTGAATGATGCGCCATTCCATGAATGAGGTAATGAATCATGATGAAGTGCTACGGCTGTACCTAATAATTAGTATTTTTCGCAACTAATATATACAATGACTCTTATGTTTGACAAATAATGAATAATTTTGTATCGTATTTAGGTATTAAACATAATATGGAAAAATACAGGTTTATTTATCCCGAAAGCAGAGGCCTGTTTCAAGACCAGATATCTGAAGTGGGTGCAACATTGGAAGAGATTCTTTCTCAGGAGTCTTCCGAAGGAAGGCACATTGCTTATTCAAAGGTGTTTTTGAGCGACATACAAAACCAATACGCCGACTTGCAGATGTCTGCGGCATACAGCGACATATTGTCGGAGGCTCCTTGCAGCATCATTGGCCAAGCACCGCTCAATGGATGCAAGGTGGCGGTTCTTCTGAAGACCACAGACCTTGAAGAAAGTATAGCGTTTCATAGCATGCGCCTAACCGACAAGGAAGCCATAGGCCAAAGCTCATATCTGCAAACTCTTCTGCTTTTCGAAAAATATATTGACTATCTCAACGAGCATGGTCTCGACATGAAAACACACCTCGTGCGCACATGGATATATATAAGCGACATTGATGTCAACTACTCGGGAGTGGTAAGGGCGCGCAACGACATTTTCGCACGATACGGCCTGACTGCTGATACTCACTACGTTGCCTCAACAGGCATTGGCGGCGACAGCCAGACCCGCCATGCATGCGTGGCCATCGACTTCCTTACTTATCCCAATATCGTGGAGCAGCAGAAAAAGTATCTGAAGGCCCTCGACCATCTCAACCCCACCCATGAATATGGCGTGGCCTTCGAGCGAGCTACGCGCCTCGACATGGGCATCACGAAACATTTCTATGTTTCGGGCACGGCAAGCATCGACAGCCATGGCAACGTGCTTCACTTAGGCAACATAACGCTTCAGGTCGAACGCCTCATTGAAAACATAAGGGCTCTACTTGCCGACGGCGATGCCACGCTGACCGACATACGCCACCTCATAGTGTACGTGCGCGACATAAGCGATTATCAGACCGTCGACTCCGTTTTCTCAAAACACTTCCCAAACACACCCTACATCATCGTACACGCCAAGGTATGCCGTCCCGAATGGCTTGTTGAGGCTGAATGCATTGCAGAAAAGAGCTGTTAAAACCAAACAGGTCATTAGAGCGTAACTCTAATGACCTGTTTGATTTTAGGGTGATTCTATAAATTAGCAACGTAAAATACAAACAACTCTACGTTGGTAATTTATAGAACCAGCCTTTAATATCCTAAGGTTTCAATCAGTTCCTTCTGATTCCCGACAGGCGAGGTTATCAGCTCGGGCAGGTTGTATGTCTTCATGAAGGTGTCGTAGAACGAAGGGGACTCTTGCGGCAGCACGAAAGGCTTTGTAAAACGTCCGGTGCGTTTGTCGAAATGGGCGAAGTAGGGGCGAGCCCAGCCACCGTCCATGCGCTTGCTGCTGAACACAATCCACCGTCCGGTCGACGACCACGTGTGGAAGCTCTCCACATTCCGGCTGTTCACCTCGTTGAGACGGCGCACACGGCCTGTCTTCAAGTCTATCATGGCAAGGTCGGCCTCGGGGTGCCATATCGAGAAATTGCCATAGTTGAATTCTACAAACACCACATACCGCCCGTCGGGCGATACACGCGGAAGACTGACTGTATGGTGCGTAGCGCTTGCCTCATACAAGCACTTTGGCTTGCCAAACTGACGGGTCTTGGCATCGAACGACACACACCACAAGTCGTAACGCAGACTGTCGAACGGGACGCCCTTGGTGTATGCGTTGCCACGGCAGAAGAAAAGCGTCTTGCCGTCGGGGCTCCATTCCGGGAATGTCTCCATAGCGCTGTCATCGCTCAGCTCGGGCGAAGTGATAATCTCATCGCGCTCGATGTCGTAAACACCGAGGTCGGCGGCAAGGTCGCTCACCTCGATGGGTTTCTTTCCGCTCGAATGGAAGAACTGCTGTATCTCATTCATTGAGAAGGCGATGAACTGTCCACTTGGATGCCATCTTGCATATGTAGCTCCATTCTTAACTGTGGCGCAGCGGGGCGTAACTTTGCGCACGGAGCCGTTGTGGCTGATGAGCGTGCCGCCATTCTTGCCGCGCACATGTATCATAAAGTCGGCGGTAGAGTTTTGGCGAAACGTGTGGCAGTTTACACACTTCTTGTCGATTGAGCGGTTGTCGAGTATTGCAGTCTCTTCGAAGTTGGTCAGGTTGCGCTGGTATATGCCCATCTCGTTCCATAGTTCGTAGCCGGGATAAATAAGGCGGTAGGCAAGGTGCGAATCTATGGTATCAGTACTAATGAAGTTTGTTATCGGGGTATACTCTGTCCATTTGCCTTGCTGCTTCACACCTATGGTGACGGTTATCTTACCACCTTTGTTCTCGTTGAGCATGTCGTGCCACGTATCCTCAGACATCACAACATCAGCATCTGTCGACACTGAGCGGAAGTATTCCTTTCCTCCTGAAGTGACCACAACCTGATAGGCTTCGCCCTTCTGTTCAACGCGAAAGTTGGTTGGGGCGATGTTGCACGGCAGAGTCACTCCGGCATAGTCGGGGAAGATTTGCGGCTGCGACTTGGCATAGGAGTCGGGGCGTTTGTAACCGCTCTCGCACGCGGCGAGCAATGCGAGCACGGCTCCGGATAGTATAATGTGCTTTATATTCATTGTTTCGCTGTCTGTTTTTTATTTCTTCAACTTGTTGCCGTAGGGGCTGACATAGTTAAGGTAGAACCAATAGGTGTTGCCAAACTCAGCCTGCAAAGCCGCCGTGTTGCCCGACTTGGCGAGCCGTGCATACTGTTGGAAACGGCTGCGCGTTTCATCAGACGGCTGCATGCCCTTGGTGTCGTTTCCTCCGATCTGATATACTAGCAGGGCCTCATCGAAGATGCGCGGCATACCGTTGTGATGAAAGCGCTTGCACAGACGAAGGTTGTCGACAAAGCGCGGCAGGTTGTTTGACAACAGCAAGTCGCACATCAGATAGTCGTAGGCCATGCGGTTGTGCGGGTCATGCTCAAGCACGTATTGCAGGTTCGGGCCAATATTCTCCACATTTATGAAGTTAGCTTTCTCCGGCTCGCCTGTGCTGAAAACATGCAGGCCCGGCACCTTGCCGCTCTCCACGCATGCCTCAAGCCGTTCGGCCTCGTCGCGGTAGAAAAGGCTTTGGTGCAACCTTGCAATGTATTTGCGTGCTATGGCCTTACGGCCGTTGACGATATTGTAGCGTGCAAGATTCCGGAGTCGCGGAGCCGTCTCGCCCCACACCACCATAGCCTCGAACTCCCAGTGCTGTGCATCGTTGATGCATCCGAGTTGTTCGAGCAAATAGTGGCCGAATTCCGTTTCGCGCGTGCGGCTCTTCCAAGGGAAGTATAGCGCATTGACGCCAACAACGGGCTGATAGTCGAACAGATGGTCGGTAAGCAACCCTTTGTTGTAGAGCGCAAGGTTTTGGAAATAGAAAATCAGGGGGTTGACCTGAGGGCTGTTGCTGAGATAGCGCTCGGTGTGGTGCAATGCAGCGTCCCAGTCGTGGCAGTCTATGGCTTGCTGCGCCTTTAGCATGCGAAACTCGCTCATTGAGAATGTGCGCACAAAGCTATAGCCCGAAATCATGATTATGACTGCGACAGAGGCAATGTTGACAACGGCATATCTCCATCCTTTCAGCGACGACGGCTTCGTCTTCTTGCCTTTAGCCCAAAGGCTTGCGAATATTGCCAGAATACCAAACACGATGAATGACCAGACCACGACCGACAGTGAGTTGGACACGCGGGCGGTCCATACCCAAAGGGCGATGGCAGGTATAAGCGACAGATGCAAGACGTCCTCACGAAGCGTCAAAGCCGTGAGTATGCGCCACGCCATAAGATAAACGCCCGTGATCAGTATGCTCATGACCGCGGCACCTAAAGCGGAATAATAGAAAAACTGCACGACGAAAGCCGTGAGCCACTCGGTAAGAGTGTGGCTGCTGAAATAGTCGGCGGTATAAAGAAACAATTGGTGTTGCTCATTGTAGTAAAGCACATGCGACAGCAAATCGCTGTACGACGCATAGACGGCTACAAACAGCACAATGGCCAACAGATAGTGTAAACGGGCTTTCATTGCTTGCGTTTTAGGAAAGATAAAAAAGAAATGTACCGAGATGGGATTGCTTGTCCAATCCCATAGACAGTACACTTCTTTCTATTACTTATTATTCAAAATGTCTTATTCTGCACCATATCCGTTGTTCTGCTTGAGCTTGGAGTTGAGATCCATCTCTGTCTGCGGAATCGGGTAGATATAGTTGTTGTCGCTGTACTTGCTGCCTGCAAGCTCGACATGCTCGGTACCGACATACGGAATGAAGTTGTCGCCATTGAGTGTCCACACCATGCTGTGATACTTGCGGTTGAGCACTGCCTTGGCATCGCCCCAACGGCGCAGGTTCCACTTGCGTATCGGACCTTCAAGTGCAAACTCAACACGCCATTCGTTCTTGATTCGCTTCAGCAGATCGGCCTGTGTGCCACAGTAGGTTGGCTTGCTTGAGTCGGTATTCTGCAATGGAGGCATGCCGACACGTGCACGCACCTGGTTCACAGCGTCGAAAGCCTCAGCGCAGAGTGGCTGGAGGTTGTTCATGGCCTCAGCGTAGGTGAGAAGCACCTCAGCATAGCGTATCAGGACATAGTCCTTACCCATATCCCAACCTGTTGACGCCGGGTCGATTGACGGGTCGAGCCACTTCTGCTGATAGTATCCGGTCTCTGTTGCATCGCCGTGGCGACCGATACCAGTGTTGCCGCTGCTTGACAATGGAGCCACGTGAATGGTCACGCCATACATTGTCTCGCCGTCGTGCAGGATACAAGCCTCAAGACGTGGGTCACGGTTCTTGAATGGATCTGCAGGGTTGAAGATCTTCGAAACCTGTGGGCTTTGGGCAGTTGGGTTGCCGTTGTCGTCGCGGTCAACCACGCCGGCATCGTTAGTCTGGTAGATCGGGCTGCCGTCGGTATCCTCGAAAGCATCGACAAGATCCTGTGTAGGATCCATTCCGCCCCAACCGAGTGTCGGGAAACATTCCCAACCAATGAGATAGTTGGTGTTGTCTGGTGCATTGTACTGAATCACGAGAATATTCTCCTTGCAACCGTCGGCCTCTTCCCAGAACAAGTTGGCATACTTGCCGGTATTGTCCTTGTCCCAGAGCTCGTATTTGCCCGACTGCATGATGGCCTTGGCCTCGTTTGCTGCGGTCTGATTGTCGCCGTAGTACATGGCTGCACGCATCTTGACGGCACGTGCAGCCCCCTTGGTTACGCGGCCGTAATTGGTAGCATCCCACTCCTCAGGCAGATCTTCGATAGCCTTGTCGAGGTCAGCAATAGCCTTGGCATAAACTTCCTCACGCGACGACTGCTCGATGTCGTTGAGGTCGCTGAGAGTCAAAGGCTTGTCGACATAAGGCACAGAGCCGTAGGTCTGAATCAAGTTCCAGTAGATGTAGCCACGGAAGAAATAAGCCTGACCTTCAAGCTTCTTGCGGGTGGCGTCGTCCATTTCTACTGACGGCATCTTCTCCAGTGCCAAGTTTGCCTCACGGATGTAAGTGTAGTCGCTGCTCCAAGAATAGTCGGAAGGATCATACACACCCTTCGACTCATTGCCGGCAGCCCACTTGATACCCATTGTGGCATCGTCGGTGTTGATAGCCTCGTCGGCATCCCAGCCGAGATAGTTGTACATGTCGCTGACATACATCTCAGCGTCAGTGCTGTTCTTCCAGAAACTTGCGTCGGAGAGTTCTTCCTTTGGCGCCTTGTCAAGAAAATCGCTGCACGAAGAAAGGGCAGTCATTCCGACAAAAGCCAATGCCATGTAATATATTTTACTCTTCATTTTTTACTTTTTTAGAATGTAAGTTTAACACCAAGAGAAATCTTTCTCACGTTGCTGTAAGACCAGCCACGAGTATTGCCCGACTCAGGGTCGAGACCCTTGTCAAGTCCTGAGATGGTAAAGAGGTTCTCGCCTGTCACATAGACCTGTGCATACGACAGACCGATGTGCTTTATCAGGTCGATTGGCAATGTATAAGAAAGCATAAGGTTCTTCATGCGAACATATGATGCGTCCTGCAGCCAATATGTAGACAACTGGTAGTTGGTCTGCGATGAAAGCGACAGGCGTGGGAATGTGCCGTCAGGATTCTCCTCGCTCCAGCGGTTCCAGTGCTTGTTCAAGCACGATGCACTGTTGTAGAAAGCGTATGAACACTCGCCCTGATAGTAGCGCTGGCAGTCGAACGCACCTTGAAGAAGTCCGCTCAGCTCAAAGTTCTTGTAGCTAACGCTGAAGTTAAAACCACCTGTCCAGTTAGGGAACTGGTTGCCGATAATCTGGCGGTCGCCGGCAGCTGTGATCTTGCCGTCACCGTCGAGGTCCTTATAGCGGATGTCGCCAAGCTTCTCATTGCCTGTGCGCTTCGGACCCTTGTCGAGCTCCTCCTGTGTGCGGAACAAGCCGTCGGCCACGTATCCATAGTAAGAGTTGATGGCGTAGCCCTCAAGGTTCCAGATATTGGAATCGCTCGTAGGACCTTCGGTGCCTGCCATGTCAAGAATCTTGTTCTTGTTGTATGACATGTTGAGCGACACATTGTATTTCCAGTCCTTGCCGATGCGGTTGTTGTGGCCAAGCGTGAGCTCGAAACCGGTGTTCTGTACGCTACCCACGTTCTGTGCAGGTGCCGACAGACCGATTACGCCCTGAAGAGGCAAGTAGAGCAGCATGTCGTTGGTCTTCTTCTTATAGAGCGAGAGCTCCATGGTGAGCTTGTTGTCAAGGAATCCGGCATCAATACCAAGCTCGTAGTTGGTAACCGTAGCCCACTTCAGCTTGTCGTTCACGAGACGGCTCTCGTAAGCTGTAGAATAAAGTGAGTTGCCGAACATGGTTGAACCGTAGGCGTAAGTAGCCACAGAGGGATAAAGGTCGGAAGAAGACAACTCCTCGTTACCGGTCTTACCCCAGCCGAGACGCAACTTGAGGTTGCTAAGCCACTCTGCACTCTTCATGAACTTCTCTTCAGAGATGCGCCAACCTGCCGAGAAAGCAGGGAACGTACCCCAGCGGCTTGCCTCAGGGAAGCGTGAGGAAGCATCGCGGCGGAGGTTGGCCTCGAAGAGGTACTTGCCGGCGTAGTTGTACTGCAGACGACCGAAGTAGGAGAGACGTGTCATCTCTGTGCCACCGCTCGTATTCTTCTGTGAAGAAGCGTCGAGAGTGTTGAGCGACTCGTCGAGGTTATTGTTGCCGCCACCCTTGCGTGACGCTGTGACGTAGCGGTACTTCACGTCATACGACTCCATACCTGCAAGTACAGAGAGGTTGTGGTCGCCAAACGACTTGGTGTAGTTGACAAGAATCTGACCGGTGAGGTAGTCGTAGTTGTAGTTGCGCACATAGCCTTCGCGCTGCCCAGAGGTGTATGTGCCATATCCCCAGGTCTTCTTGAATCCGAGCTGGTCGTCAGTCCAGTTGCGCCATGAGTATACACCCTTGATGCTGAGGTCCTTGATAGGTCTGATTTCTGCGGTACCTATAAGGAACACTTCCTGGTTGATGTCTTTTGTCCAACCCGTCTTGTCGCGACCTTGCACAGCAACAGGGTTGTCTACACCAGCATAGTTGAAGTTGCCGTCTTCATCATATACGGGATCGGTAGGATGCGAGCGTGAAATGCCCTGAATCACCTGCGTGAAACCGCTCCATGCGTCGCGCTTCGTGCCACGGTAGCCAGATGCATTGAGGCCGAGAGTGATATACTTGTTGATTTGCGATGTGATGTTCATGCGGGCATTGATACGCTTATAGTCAATGTCCTTTGTGACACCGTCCTGACCAAGATAGCCAAGATAGAGATTGTATGTGGTCTTGCCGTTGCCACCGCTGAGCGACAGATTATGCTGGTGCTCGAAACCGCTTCCGGTCAGAGCCTCTTTGTACCAGTCTGTGCTTGCCAGTTCACCTGTGCGGTATTTCTCGACGGTCTCGTCAGAAAATGGCTTTGTTGCACCCGGGTGGTCGTTAAGATAGGCCTCGTTGTAAAGATAAGCGTAACCGTAGGCATCTACAAGGTCGAGCTTGGCAAGGAGTGAAGACCATGAGAAAGTAGCGTTGTATGAAACTGTGGTCTTGCCGGTCTTACCTTTCTTCGTGGTGATGAGAATGACGCCATTGGCGGCCTGCACACCATAGATAGCTGCAGAAGCGGCATCCTTCAACACTGTCACCGACTCTATTTCAGAGGGATTGATAACGTTCATCGAGCCTGGCACACCGTCAACGATAACGAGTGGTGAAGCAGAGTTGACTGAGTTCTTACCACGCACAGTGATAGTGGCGTTCTGGCTACCCGGAGCACCCGTCGTCTGCACGGCTGTGACACCCGGCATCTCACCTGCCAACGCAGACGAAATGCTTGATACAGGACGGGCTGCAAGCTGCTCAGCGTTTACAGAAGCAACGGCACCCGTAAGGTTTTCCTTCTTCTGCACGCCATAACCCACTACAACAAGCTCATCGAGCACCTGTGAATCTTCCTTCAATGTGACAGAAAGGTTGCCCTTGGCCTTTACCATCTGTTTGATGTAGCCTATTGAACTGATTTCGAGTTCGGCACCGACTGGAGCATCGAGAGTGAACTTACCGTCAACATCGGTAACTGTTCCGCCCGTGGAGCCTTTCACCTTGATGGTAGCCCCAACGAGTGGTTCGCCATTGGCGTCTTTCACAGTTCCCTTGATGGTCTGTTTTTGTTGATTAGTAGATAATAGCTCGGTAGTCTTACTTGTGCTTGCACCGGACGTGGCGAATGTTTGGATCGCCCCACCCGAAAGCAATGCCGACAGCATAAGAAGCCTTGCGTTGAAATAGGATTTCTGCATATGCATGCGTGTTTTTTGACCGCTAACTATTAATTATCATGATGCAGACATAACGGCCATTGCCCGCAATCGTTTACTTGGTTAATATATAATTTTAAAATTCCCTGTTGATTTTGCAAAAGTAAACAAATCTTTGAAAAGAACATTAATTTAGTAATAAAAAATGAATGCAAAGCTAAAAAAATGCACGTCAAAACCACAAGCCGGCTATTTTTCTGTCTTTTCCGATAAAACATCGTTCCGTCTCCCTTGTTTCTACCGTATGCAATGCATTTTTATTCTATAAAAATAAAAACTCGTTGCATGCCAACAATTAGCATACAACGAGTTTAAATTTCTGTATATTTAGAGTTTTAACAAACCCTCACTGTTTTTATATCTTTTCAATGCCAATGCCTGGACGGTCGGGCAAAGTTATCTTGCCCTTTACAACCTCCATGCCCTTGAACCTGTCGTTGGAAATGAGAAGGTTGCCGTCAAGGTCAGCGAAATCGACGGCAGGAGCCAACTGCGCTGCCGCACTGACCGCACAAGAGGTTTCTGTCATACAGCCCACCATGACTTTCATGCCTATGGCGCGTGCATAGTTGAGCATCTTCCAAGCCTCGTGCATGCCGGTACATTTCATCAACTTGATGTTGATTCCCGAATAAGCACCAGCCACGTCCTTGATGTCTTTCAGGCGCTGTATGGCCTCATCGGCAAAGATTGGCAATGGACTCTTCTCGGTAATCCAAGCTATATCGTCTCTCATCTCCTTAGGCATTGGTTGCTCTACCATCACGATACCATGCTCTTTCAGCCAGAAAATCTCATCAATGGCCTTTTCCCTGTCCTTCCATCCTTGGTTGATGTCCACGGCAATGGGCAGGTCGGTGACGCTTCTGATGGTCTCGATCATCTCCTTGTCGTTTTCGCGGCCAAGCTTTACCTTCAATATGTTGAACTGGTTTGCACACTCTCTTGTCTTCTGTTTCACCACTTCAGCCGTGTCTATGCCAATGGTGAACGTGGTGGATGGAGCCTTGTCCTTGTTCAATCCCCAAATCTTATACCATGGAGCGCCGAGAAGTTTGCCCACAAGGTCGTGGAGGGCAATGTCAACAGCTGCTTTTGCAGCGGTGTCGCCGGGTGAAAGGCTGTCTACATAAGCCAAAATGTCTTCAAGCTGGAAAGGATCGCTGAATTGGCTCAAATCCACCTTCTGCAGGAATGCCGTGACGCTCTGCACCGTTTGCCCAAGATACTGGGGCATTGAAGCCTCGCCATATCCGGTCACGCCGTCGTATGTGATTTCAACCTGCACGTCGGGTGTCGTAGTGCGCGAATATGTAGCCACGGTGAAGACGTGACGCAGTTTCAGCTCATAAGGAAAGAACTTCATCTCCAACTTATGGGACGAACCTTTGCGGTTGATGTTCACATTCTTCGTTTTTGAACCGATGAGGTTAAGTGCGTCGATGTTTGACAAAGCCAAAGCTGAGCCGACCGTGGTCAGCGTGGCTTTCTTGATAAAGTCTCTTCTTGTCGTCATATCGTAGATGTTTATTTTCGGTTTGTGATCTTATTTATAAAACTCATTTTTGTCTGTTGTGGTCAATCCGTTCTCCTTATTTATATATGGCAAAACCCTTTGCGCCCACAGCAATCGGTTATAGTCATATTCATCGTATTCGGGATCAGAAGGATTAAAACTGCTGACATGAACCCATCCAAGAGAATGGATGAACTTCTTGTTGCCGATATACATGCCAACGTGAGAAACATGAGCGGGTTTGTCGTCAGTGGCTTTCCTGCCAAAGAACACAAGATCGCCAGGTATTAGGTTGCTGAAATCCGGTTCAATTACCAAATGCTGGCCTTTCTTTGCCTGCTGTGAGGCATTGCGCGGGACGATTATGTCGTGCTGGTAGAGTATAGTACGGATAAACCCACTGCAATCTACCCCCTTAGTGCTCATTCCGCCCCACATATACGGAATGCCAATGAGCTTCATTCCGGTTGCTATTATGCTGTTGGCATCTTGCTTTATGCTTTTCCTCCAATCAGTTACCTTTTGGGCGTCTTTCACAGATACATATCCTTGTCTGCCATCAGGATATTCCACCTTATAGAAAGAGCCTGACTTGCCCAATAATTTTAAGCGGTTGCTTGCCACGACATCGCTGACATGTTGTGAGCTTGTGTTTGGCTTTTCATAGACGAAACCATAAATTGACGTCACTACAACCTGTGGTGCCTGATTCCATGCTTCCAACTGTTGTTTGTTGACCAAAACAAGCGACGACTTCAGCACCCAAGCCGGATATTCGTCAGGGGTCTCTATCTTAACCCATGTTCCGCCCTCGATGACTTTAGCAGGCATGCCAAGCAATGCCTGCGACTCCATGCCAGCGTCATAATCGCCTGTCGTACGGAGATTGCAGCAAGACACATTGACGATTGCCCATCTGGTGGTATCGCCCTCCATGGATGGCCGTGCCCCAATTGTAACAAAAGCCAAGACAAGCGTCAACATTAACAGTACTCTCTTTTTCATATCACTTCTATAATTATGTATCATCTTTAAATTATGTGGTGGCCTCGCTCAGCCTCACTCCCGGTAAAAGTAACCAAGGAGCGTGTTTACCCATGGTATGTTTATCCGAAACCACCTATATTTGCCGACCGGCTTGCCGCCAAATGACAGTATGAAGTCACGGAACGGATTCTTATGAAACGGCAAACCTACGTCAAGGAAATTGATATGGGCATAGTTGTGTTTCCATGACCACGTGATGGCTTCCCAAACAGTCATGAGATTGGGGTGGAGTAGGGCATAACGCTTGCGTTTGGAGGCGAGATACCAGAGAAACGCGTTGCCGTTGCTGAACACACAAACACATCCACCAATGACCTTGCCCTTGAACAGGGTTAAGAATATCCTAACGTTATCGCTGTCATATAGTTGACTGATATGGTTCTCCTCTGGTATTATCCTGCGGAGCTTAAAGCGATAGAAGCCATTCAAGAGTTTATAGAAACTGTGCACTTCCTCACCGGTTTTCGCCTCACGTGTCTCCACACCGGCTCTGTAGCTCTTCCTTACCCGCTCTTTCATCTTCTCCGAAAGCCGCTCAACGGGAGGCAGAGAGTGAAGCGAATTGTGCACTTCCTGCCAATTCACGGGAAAGTATTTCTCCTTACGGAAATATTTGTAGCCAAACATCTTTGTGGAGAGGTCGCTAAACTCTATGTAGAGACAAAGCTTTCTGCGAAGCTTTCGGGTAATCTCGCGGAGCATCAAGCTAAATATCAACTCTTTGTCGGTCTCGTACTTATATTCTCCCTCACCATATATTCTGCCTTGCGAATAGAGGAATGGCGGCAAGCACATCTTGCGGTGATTGATATAAGCAAGCATGTGTGCCACAATCTCACCGTTTTCCTTATAAGCAACGGCCATGTAAGGTCGCTGCCTCTGAGAATTCTCCATGATATGGAACAATTCTTCAGAGTGGAAGAAATCGTCGCATTGCAACTGCGGCAACTTGTTGCCCTTGGTGAATAATTGTATCTTATACTCGCTCATACTTGCATGCTTACTCCTTATACAAGAGGTATTTGCGCCGTTGTTCCATGAACTTCTCCACGTCGCCTTGCCACATCCGGCTTATCTCAGCCGCACTTTTTCCTTGCTCAATCATCTTGCGCACGTAGTCAACGCCAATGAGTTTCTCAAAAAACGAGGTGAAAAAGCGGTCGCCTATGTTCACGGCGTTGTATGCCTCAATCAGGTAGCTTAGGTCAATCTTACGGGCCCAAATGTCCGAGTCTGCCAATTGGCTGAGGTCTTTGCCATGACAAACCTTACCCATCTGAGGTGGGTTCTTTGCACCGGACCGACTTTCGGGCATAAAACTGAAACTGTAGCCTTCCATTCCGGGATGCCCGAATATCTGGAAAGGCTTGTCGGTGCCACGCCCTAAGCTCACTGGAGTTGCCTCGAAGTAGCACAGTGACGGGTAAAGATACACCGACTTCATGTTTGGCAGGTTAGGTGACGGGGCGACAGGCAGGTCATATCTCGTTTGGTGCGTGTAGTTCTTGCAGGGAATAACTGTCAGCTCGCATGTTTTTCCAGATTTGAGCCAACGTTCACCATTTATCATCCTTGCCAATTCCCCGAGGGTCATGCCGTGCACGACAGGAATGGGAAGCGCTCCAACGCCAGAGGCATATTTCATGTCCAATATTGGACCATCCACAAAGAAGCCGTTGGGATTAGGGCGGTCGAGGACAATCATGGGCTTGCCGTATTGAGCACAGCGGTCCATCAACCGCATCATCGTGATATAATATGTGTAATACCTCAGGCCTACATCTTGAATGTCAGTGACAAGAACATCGAACTTTGCCATTTCATCCTTGCCAGGCGTATCTTTCGGCGCACCATACAAAGAAAAAATATGAACGCCGGTTTTGCTGTCTACCGACGAACTTACCTTCTCTCCTGCATCTGCATTGCCACGAAAGCCGTGTTCAGGAGAAAATATCTCGACCACATTAACCTTATGTTCCAACAGGACATCCAAGGTCAACTTACTGCCTACTACTCCCGACTGGTTTGAGAAAAGTGCCACACGCTTACCTTTGAGCAACTTCAGGTAAGCGTTGGTCTGTTCAGCACCTGTGACAACAGCAGCACACGCACTACTAATGAAAAAAGGGAATATAAGGGTGAATACAGTCAGAATCAGTGTATATTTCTTGCTTTTCATTTCAAACCTTTTTATCATTTGCCTTTTAACTATTTGCAAATATAAGCATATTTAACTATAAATCATTAAAAGACTGTTATAAAAAGTATTAAATGACAAGAATAAGAACTGACTATTTGCCCACAGCCTTCGGTGTCCAATTGTTCATGAAACGCAACACCTTATCCTTGTTGTAGCCTTTTCCTTCTTCGAGGAAACTTGAATCCTGGATATGCAGCACATTGCCGTCAGCGTCGAGAACGACAAACACGGGGAAACCAAACCGTTGTGGATTGCCGAGCCGTTTCATCAAAGCATCCGCAACTTCATTGTTGCCTTTACGTGGATTATAGTTGACATGAAGATACACAAAGTTGTCGTTCACAACTTCCATTATATCCGAGTCCTTGCTTATGAAGTCGGCAAAACGAAGGCACCAAGGACACCAGTTGCCACCAACTTGACAGATTACGAACTTCTGACCCGACACTGCCTTGGCAGCGACGAGAGCCTTGTCTATTTGTTCCATAGGGTTGATGGTCTCGTCGTAAACTTTCTTCAGCTGAGTCTGAGCACTGACCATCATGGTGATGACGGCTAACAATAATGTTAATGTAAATTTCTTCATATCACTTTGTTTATTAAATGTCTCTATCTATGCAGAGGCTTGTTATTTATGGGTTAAAGTTGAAGTCTTCTGAGCGTATATTCTGTCGAACGTCTGCCTCAGCATGGCTTTGTTGGCTATAATTTCACGCACTTTCTTGAGCCGGCCCTCATTAGGCGAACCGTTGATCCAAAGGTGTATATATCCGTTTATGCCGTATTTCTCCTCCATGTGTCCGCAGAATCTTTTCCACTGCTGTTCCTTGTTAAGTTGCGGCTCACGTTCCAGTCCGAACTCAACAGCACGTGTAAATATAACTTCGGGTTCAAGGTCTCTGTCTGCCTCAGCCACTATCTTTCCGTATATGGAACGTGGAGCGTGCGACGAAGAGGCTCGGTGATCCTCTACGGCTTCTTTCATTATCTTTATTTGCTCTGGCGAGAACCATTTGCGAAGGCGCACGTCGGAAGCGAGAATCTTGCCACCCAAGATGTGATGGATGGCTCGTGGCCCCTCCATGCCGAGATCGTGATAAGCCGCTATAACATATGCCATGTCTGCATCGGCACCAAGCATATTGGCAAGTTCAAGCGAGTTTTTTATCACTCTGAGCGCATGAGCTAAGCCATGAGAAGATCCAAAGGCATTGTACCGTGGCAATATCTGTTGCTCAATGAAACTCATTATGTCGAGACTGACATTCATAGGCAAAATTAGATTTTGAAAGTCTGTATGTTAAATGGAAGAAATGAATATTGCGATAACGGTCACCAAACCATATATGAACATGTCGCGTGCCGTCATGCCAAGTACTTTATTCAGCTCTCGGCCGGTCCATATTTCACGCAACCTAGCATAACTTTGAGAGTGTTTATAAGCATAGACAAGGAATGGGAACACGCAAACGGCGGACAACTGCGTGTGGCTTGCCTGGAACATTATCACTAGCATGGTGATGGCTGCGCCCAAAGATCCGACTGCATTGTAGAGTATAGCTCCGCGTTTCTCTCCCAACCTTACTATGAGGGTTAGCTTGCCGTCTTTCCTGTCGTTCTCACGGTCACGGAAATTATTGACACACAACAAGGTATCTATAACCAAGCCGCAGCCTACGGATATGGCTACAACTTGCCACGTCACAACACGCAATACATCGGGTACTATGACATAATATGTGAAGCTGACGGGTACAATGCCAAAGAAAACCAGCACGAGAACATCGCCAAGCCCTTGATAAGAGAAGAATGTGGTATAGAGAAAGGCGAAAAGCACACATGCTGCGCCAACTATAACCATCTGCCAGCCGCCATACCATATAAGTGGCAGACCTACGGCACAGGCCAGGACGGAAACTATAGCAAGACCTGCAACCATTGCACGAGGCGTTATCCAACCTTCTGCACATGCCCGCTTTGGGCCAAGACGTGTGGCAGGATCGTCATTGCCATGACGAAAGTCGAAGTAGTCGTTGATGAGGTTTGAGTCGATCTGCATGAGGAAGGCAAACAAGAAGCACAGCACCGCAGGCACCGGGCGAAAATGTTGCACCCCCGTAGCCCTCAATGCCAGCGCCACGCCAATCATTACCGGCACTGCTGCACCGGCAAGGGTCTTGGGGCGTGCCGCAAGCATCCATGCTTTCAAGGAGTTTGTTGTTATCAGCTCGTTATCAGTCATTGTCTATATAAAAGGTCAATCAGCAAAATTCCAGCTAATGCCGAACCTGAACACTCGTCCGTTAAGCGGATAGTTCGGTGTGAAGAAATATTCCTTGTTGCCGGATCCACAGTTGACGTGGCTCATCATTACAAAGAAACGAGCACGGCTAAGCTTGAAATTCAAGTAGGCGTTGATGACGGGATAGCCGCCAATCTTCTGCTTGTTCTCATTCTCTTGCACAGTGTATTGTCCGAGAGGCGCGAAATAGTCGGGAGCCGCATATTTCGTGAAATATCTTGCGTCTGCACCAAAGTCGCAGTTAAGCACGTGGGCTATCTTGAAGCGCAGATACAGATTGGTGTAAGCATTGATGGCGGGCAAGGGCAACGCGTCCTGGTTGGTAGACTTCTGCCATGTCAGCGTTGTCTCCCAATGGAGCGGCCCGAATGCCAAATCCTGGGCAATTTCAGCAGTAAGCACGGTTATGGGACTGCTTGTCTGGCGCGAGTATGCCATATTGTACAGACGGCCGTCGTCGCCGGAATCGGTGTAGGAGCTGGCGAAATAGGCATAGTTCTTTATCTCGTCGAACGCGAAACGGAAACGCGTGTGGGTCTTGGCATAGTTTAAAACGCCTTGTGCACGGAAATGGTCTATCATCGACAAATCATCTGAATCCCACCAAAGGTGGCGGGACTGGTAATGACGGAAATAGAACGATGGCTTTGTGTGGTGGTAGAATCCCGACGCGGCAAGCGTCATGGTGTCGCCAAGGAGAGGAAAGTTGAGGTCAATGCCTCCGTCTATCTTAATCTCGCCGACATTGTATCCCAAGAGAGCCACATCGCCCGTGACATTGAAATGGAGTGTCTTGCCCTGAGTCTTGCTCAGCTGCGCACCAACAGTGACGCTGTTCTCATTCCACGACGAGGTGCCCACGGAATCGGGCAGTACATAATGGCTCAGCGTGTGGGTGGCGAAAACCTTCGCACCTGTCTTTATCCATTTGTTGAAACCCTCGAGCAAAGCTATTGCAAAAGTATTGCGCAAGTTCCAGTTGCTTGTCTTGTCATAGATAGAGTCAGCCGCAAGGCGTTCCTTCACATTGTAGGTGTCAAGATAATAGTTGTCAGGAGTGTCATAAGCCTGATAGATACGCCGATAGGTGGTAAAGTCGACAGTATGTATCAAACTTGTCACTGGCACATACTCATCTTTTAGCCAAGCCGTGTCTTCTTTAGCCTTGTTGGATGCAGCCAAGAGGCTGTCGGCCATGTTCTTGCCGTCAACTTTCACTCTACCCGACATATTGGCGATGGAGTCCGCAGGAGCAGTCTTTGATGTAACCTTAGCATTGTCCGGGCGACCTGAATATGACTTCGGCTGCTTGAAATTTTTCGCGTCAAAGTCCACACCCGCATCCTTGGCTTCTTTCTCGGCTTTTTCCTTCGCCTTACGCTCATCCTGCTCTTTTTGCGATGCTATGGCAAACTTACGGGCTTTGATTTCCTCTGGCGTCATTGGCACCTTTCGGTTGAAGCCTATGCTGTAACGATGCGTGAAGAATACCTGTTGGTTGTCGTTGCGGTTCCAGTTTTGCTCAAGCATTGTCGGTATCTCCGATGTTGCGAAATTCTCGGTGAACGACTCAGGATGGGTGATATAGAGGTCGCTCTTTATGCCGCCATTCTCCGTGACCTTCTGATGGAGGGTATTGAAAAGGAGGTGAGCCTGATAACGGTCGCCCATATAACTTCCATAAAGCGATGCCTTGAAATGGGAAGTAGACTGGGCGTTGTAATAGCCACGTCCGTAGATATAGTCGACAAGAAAGCCCACACCTATGCGCTTGCCGGCATTAACGGCAAATTTTGTCTTGAAATGGTCTTCACCGTTGGTACGGTTGCCACAAGTGTTGTATGCGATGTTGGTGAGTGGCGACAGAGTATTGGTGAACTGGAATTTCTCCACAGGCGTCACCATAAAGTCGTAAGGGTTGACGAAGATGAAGTTGTTGTTCTCCATTCTGTCAATGAAGAGCCTCGCCTGCCGAGGCGCTCCAAGGTTACCGGTACTGTTATACTCTGAACGCATGCCGGTGGTGAAAATGGAGTTCATGAACATATGGGAGAGCGTGTCGGGCTTAGCCTCCACACGGTCTCCGAAGCGAGGATCGACAGTCCAAACGTGTATGCCTTCGGGTATCTCCTTGTCGGTTCCGAGCGAATCGGCTTTTCCAGAACGGTTACGCTGGTTGCTCAAGCTGGTGCTGCCAAATCCAGACATACTGTTATTGGCTGTCTCAAACTGAGCCCACAGTGGAGCTACCGACAGGAACGAAAGGAGAATGAAGGAAAGGATTTTCTTCATTTAATAAAGCGTAAGGCGCATTCAACGATTTTGAAAACTATGGAAACAAGAACGATTATTATTCCCGTGGTCTGAGGTGTGTGAAACAAGTAGGTTAGAACACCGACAATGGCAAGCACCATGAAGATGATATTCAGCCATTGGCGTACATTGCGGAATTGGTCTTTCTCCGGCAGTTGTGGTTTGTCCCTATATGAGTTTTTTGTCAACATTTCCTTCGTGTTTTTCTCTTGTGTCGCTCGCTTTTAATATTTAACATTGAGAGCCTGACAGACGCGCTCGAAAATATTGTCCTTACGGTCAATGGTCTTGCGTCTGAACTTACCGCTGATGGGGGAGAGCTTGGTCTTTTTCTTGTTGAGGGCGTATTTGTCTGTAATCCATTTTTCTGCCTTCTCCTGCAAACCAGTGGCATCCTTGCGGTTCATTTCGTAAGCATAGGTTATGCGCTCCATCTTCAGGTTGACATGACCGTCGGATGCTGTTGCCAGGATAGTGTAGTTGAACTCTGTCCTGTCGAGCGAAATGAAGTTTGAAGAGAACACGAGCCATTCCTTCACGCGCGCAGCAATAGAATGCCCAGCCTTGTTGACGGCTGCTATACGCGACTCAGGTTTCAGGCCTGAGCTTTTACCTTCTTCCACTACGCTGGAAATGACTTCGTAAATCTTATCATAGATTTGGTCAGCCGACATGCCGGGCACATCCTTGTCGAGAGTGAAGACCACTGAACCATCCACTTCTGGCACAGCGCCATCAAGATATTTTTGGTCAACCTTTTGCACTACTTTCTTTTCTACCACCTTGGCTTTCTGCTGTGGCTGGTCTGGTATTTCCCAAGTGTTACTTTGCGCTATGCCCAACATTGGAACGAAAGCAAGTAGAACGGCTATCAGTTTCTTCATATTCATGATGTTTTAAAATTCTTGTTAGACTTCTTGTTAAAAACCCGCTTTATAAAGCAAAATTACAAATTAACATTGTCAATCTGTAGACATCCTCACGTTTTAACTTTTTTTGAGTTCAAGCATCTTCTGCAACCTAAGCATTTCATCACGATATTGGGCAGCCTGAATGAAGTCGAGGCGTTTCGCCGCTTCTTCCATGAGGCGCTTGGTGTTGTCGATGCTTTTCTCCAGTTCCGGACGTGTCATCTCTGTTATTATCGGGTCTGCCGCAAATGCAGCCTTGTCGGGTTCCACATAGGTGTATGCCGTTCCGACATTCGTCTTCTGCTTCTGCGAGTTGTCAGACTGGGGTAGGGTGCCTTTGATTTCCTTGACTATCTGCCTTGGGGTGATGTTATGGTCCTCATTGAACTTCATCTGTATCATCCTTCGCCTAGTAGTCTCATCTATAGTCTTTTGCATGCTCTCCGTTATGGTGTCGGCATACATTATCACCTTGCCGTTAACGTTTCTCGCCGCACGGCCCGCAGTCTGCGTGAGACTTCTATGGCTGCGCAAGAATCCTTCCTTATCGGCATCGAGTATTGCAACAAGCGAAACCTCCGGCAAGTCCAAGCCCTCACGGAGAAGGTTGACACCTACCAAGACATCGTAGACACCAGCCCTAAGGTCATTCATTATCTGCACCCTGTCGAGAGTGGCCACGTCGCTGTGGATGTAGTTTGCCCTGACATTATGGTTCAGCAGGTATTCGGTCAGTTCCTCGGCCATGCGTTTCGTGAGCGTTGTCACCAACACACGCTCTTGTTTGTGACTGCGCGTCAGAATCTCATCAAGCAAATCGTCTATCTGGTTTTCTGAAGGTCTGACCTCTATCTCCGGATCCAGCAAGCCTGTGGGGCGGATAAGCTGTTCAACGACAACGCCTTCCGACTCCTGCAACTCGTAGTTGGCGGGGGTTGCCGACACATAAATCACTTGATGAAGCATGTCGTGGAACTCTTCGAAGCGTAACGGGCGGTTGTCGAAAGCGGCGGGAAGACGGAAGCCATATTCCACGAGGTTGCTCTTGCGGGCACGGTCGCCTCCATACATGGCGTTGATCTGCGGCACGGTGACATGGCTTTCGTCTATTACCATCAAGTAGTCCTTCGGGAAGAAGTCGAGAAGACAATAAGGTTTCTCGCCTGGCTCTCGGCCATCAAAGTAACGCGAATAATTCTCAATGCCCGAGCAATGCCCCAACTCTTTTATCATTTCCATGTCGTATTCCACGCGCTCCTTTATCCTCTGAGCCTTGATGGGGTCGCCAATCTCCTGGAAGTAAGCCTCTTGTTTCACGAGGTCGTCCTGGATCATGCGTATGGCATTGTCGGTTTGGTCCTGCGAGGTAACAAAAAGGTTGGCAGGGTAGAGGTCGTATTCGGCAAAGCGCTGTATGGTGTGCATGGTAATGGCGTCAACCTCGTCGATGCTGTCGATCTCGTCATCCCACCATGTCACTCTTAGCAGGGAGTCGGAATATGCCATTGCTATGGTGACAGTGTCGCCTTTAACCGAGAAACATCCACGCTGCAGGTCGATGTCGTTTCTGACATACAGAGAGCTTACGAGCTTGCGCAAGAACTCGTTGCGGTCCAACGTCTGTCCACGCTTAATCTTTATTATGTTCTCTTGCATCGCCACCGGTGCGCCCATGCCGTAGATGCATGATACCGACGACACGATGACCACGTCGTTACGTCCTGACAGCAAGTCACTAACGGCGGCAAGCCGCAACTTGTCTATCTCGTCGTTTATGGCGAGATCCTTTTCTATGTAAGTGTCGGTGGATGGAAGGTATGCTTCGGGTTGGTAATAGTCGTAATAGCTAACGTAGTAGTCGACAGCATTGTCAGGGAAGAATCCTTTCATCTCCTCATACAATTGTGCTGCAAGTGTCTTGTTGTGGCTCAACACAAGGGTTGGCTTATTGACATTGGCTATGACATTGGCCACTGTAAACGTTTTGCCTGACCCCGTAACACCCAAAAGCACTTGGGCGGGATCGCCTCTTTTAATGCCTTCGGTAAGCTGTGCGATGGCCTGTGGCTGGTCGCCCGTCGGTTTATATTTGGAAGACAAATGAAACTTCATATCTGACAAAGTTAGATATTTTATGTCAATTACGCATGTATAATCTCGAAATTTTGCTAAAAAAAACACAACATATTTGGTTTACCAGATAATTGTATGTAAATTTGCAATTCGTATTTAAAGGCTCATTAAAAAGAGAGTATGACAAAACAAGCTTTAGCAGCGCTATTTCCATTGATGCTCCTCAGCGGTTGCGCCAAGGAATTCAACAACGTGTACAAGTCAACAGACACTAAATACAAGTATGAGTATGCCAAAGAGAGTTACGCTTTGGGCAAATGCCAGCGTGCTGCAACTCTGCTTCAAGACTTGATTGTACCGCAGAAGGGCAGTCAGGATGCACAGGAATGTCTGTATATGCTCGGCATGGCTGAGTATAAGAACATGGACTACGAGACAGCTGCTGAAACTTTCAAGAAGTATGTGAAGACTTATCCCCGTGGCGAATATGCCGAAAACGCAAAATACAATGTGGGGCAAAGTCTCTTCATGAGCACTCCCGAACCACGTCTTGACCAAACAGAAACGGTGGCAGCGATCAATGCTTTCCAGGAATACATGGATTTGTATCCTGACAGCAAGAATAAAGAAGCTGCACAGAACAAGCTTTTTGAGTTGCAAGACAAGCTTGTACAGAAGGAGTTGCACTCTGCTGAGTTGTATTATAACCTCGGCACTTATTTTGGCAATAACAGCGGTGGTGAAGACGGCGGAAACAACTACCAGGCGTGTATCGTCACTGCGCAAAACGCGCTGAAGGATTATCCTTACACCAAAATGCGCGAGGAGTTTTCAACACTGATCATGAAAAGCAAGTTTCACCTTGCTGAGCAGAGCGTTGAGGAAAAGAAACTTGAACGCTACCAAGACGCTGAAGATGAGTGCTACGGCTTCCTGAATGAATTCCCTGATTCCAAAGAGAAAAAAACTGCTGAGCACTTCATTGAAAAATGCAAGGAAGTGACAGCAAACGCTAAAGATTAACAATAAAATATTACCTATAATATACTGTATTAACATGGATTACAGAAAATCAAAGGCTCCAACAAACACCGTCACGCGTAATATCTTGGATTTGTGCACGGAGACAGGCAACATCTATGAAAGCGTTGTGATTATTGGCAAACGCGCTAACCAAATCGGGGTTGAGATCAAGTCTGACTTGAGCAAGAAACTTCAAGAATTCGCATCCTACAACGACTCACTTGAGGAAGTGTTTGAGAACCGCGAGCAGATTGAAATCAGCCGCTACTACGAGAAGTTGCCAAAGCCAACTCTTCTCGCTACTCAGGAGTTTGTGGAAGGCAACGTCTATTGGAGAGATCCTTCAAAGACAACCGACGAGACTGCCGATATGGATTTGTAAGCTATGATACAGCGTAAACAAACTATCTATCTGCTCCTTGCATTGGCAGCGCTCATAGTATGTCTCTGCCTTCCAATAGGCAAGCTGACAAATAGCGCTTCGTTGGGAGCAGAGGTGGCAGTGTATAATATCGGACTATACACAAACACGGGAATCAATGTGCATCCAATCTTGTTTGCAGACATTGTTGTGGTGGCAACACTCTCTTTCATCAACATCTTCCTATACAAAAAGCGTAAGTTGCAGATGAAACTATGCCTTGTAAACATTGCGCTATGCCTTGTTTGGTACGCATATTATGCATTTATGGCCATTTCAATGTTCAAAGGCATTGGAACATTTTCGATATGCTTTGCGGTTTGCTTGCCATTAGTGGCAATTGTCTTGCTGGGTCTTGCACGATCCGGAATCAAAGCCGACGAAGAACTTATAAAGTCTATGTCTAGAATCAGATAGCATGTACTTACGTACATATTATTCATAAAACATGGCAACCATTGAATATTACTTCAGTAGTTGCCATGTTTCTTTTTATCAATTTTACTGCATCTGAATCAACCTTAGAGCATAAGGTTATTCAGATGAACATCAACAACGGCAATGGTTTTAAGTGACACAAAATATTGAAATAGGGAAAATAGCATTTATTAAGGATCATAGCAACAAGAATAGACGCCAAAAAATTTCAACAAAAGGCTCTCTAAAAATCGATTTTTTTGAAAAACTTTTCCTCTCCGTGCGATTTGAGCCTTTTTTATTGATATAAAATAACACACTGATTGACAAAGGGTTATACTTTTTACAGTCTTAGACATGGACTAAAAAAGAGCATCCGAATCGGCTTTACGTTAGAATCGCAACGCCTTTACGTTAGAATCGCGGCGGCTTTACGTTAGAATCGCGGTGCGATAGTGCTAGTATCGCGACCAGATTTCATGCTTTTGGGGTCTAAATTTGACCTGAAAGTGCTCTTTTTAACACTTCAAAGCCTCTATCGACGCTCTAGATGGTGTGCCCTCAAGTGTTAAAATCTTGATATAAATCTTTACAAAAATCCGGTTAGAATTACAAGAATCGCAAAGCTAAAAGAGTTTGTACACAACATGGCAATATTAAAATC
>CAZXGQ010000048.1:0-24243 GCA_964640415.1 uncultured Prevotella sp. | reverse complement strand
ACAACTTAACATTAATCGCCGTTAATCTCCCGTTAATCCGACATTAATCTTTCTTGGGTCTATGTTGAGTGTGGAAAAATAAATGTGAGAAAGAAAACACCCACACGAATCAGCATAGAACCCTAATTTATAGAATCACCAGTAGGCATTTTGGTCCCTTTTTGAACATGTTTGTCGACAAATGGATAAAGAAACGACAAACGATGGTAATTGTTGTTAAAAACTCAATTCCTAAAAATAGTTTTGTAAGATAATTGTGGTAACTTTGCACAAACTTAAGGGAGGTTGTGCCTTTTTTCGGGCGTTCTGCAATGTACCTTTACATGATTAATCATTCAAATCGACAATATTTATTATTCTAATTTAAGGTATGAAAATCAAAAGTTGTTTGTTTGTAGCTTTGGCTGCATTGGCCCTTGCTTCTTGTGGCAAGAAGAGCAGTGGCGGACTGGCTGATCTTCAGGACAATGAGTTCCCCGTTGTCACAGTGGGAACCTCAAGCGCTGACCTTCAGACCACTTATCCTGCTACGATTAAGGGTATTCAGGATGTTGACGTGCACCCGAAAATCACGGGTTTCATCACCAACGTGTATGTTCACGAGGGTCAGACAGTGACTGCTGGCCAGACCATGTTCACCATCGACAGCGAGACCTATCGCGCTGCTGTGAACCAGTGCCGCGCAGCCCTGAACACGGCCCGTGCACAGGCCAACACCGCACGTCTCACGTATAATAATAATAAGAAGCTGTTCGACCAGCACATCATCGGTCAGTATGAGCTGGAGACAGCACAGAACAGCCTTGCTACCGCCCAGGCACAGGTGGCCCAGGCCCAGGCAAGCCTTGCCTCGGCAGAGGAGACACTGTCGTGGTGCGTGGTCCGCGCTCCGGCAAGCGGCGTTGTGGGCAGCCTTCCTTACAAGAAAGGCGCACTCGTGTCTGCATCCAACACTCTGACAACCGTGTCTGACGTCAGCACCGTCGAGGTGTTCTTCTCAATGAGTGAGCCCGACATCCTTGGCATGTCCAAGTCGGCTGGCAGCGTTGCCGGCGTGCTGAAGGAGATGCCTACCGTGAAGCTCCAGCTTGCCGACGGCACAACCTACAACCAGCCCGGCCACGTGGTGAAGATGAGCGGCGTGATCGACTCTTCTACAGGTGCCTACACCCTTATCGCCCATTTCGCCAACCCCAACCGTCTGCTGAAGAGCGGCGGTGCAGGCCAGATCATTGTGCCTCATGTGAACAACAGCGCCATCATCATCCCGCAGGAAGCTACCGTGCAGGTGCAGGACAAGATCTTTGTGTATGTCCTGGGCAGCGACAACAAGGTGAAGTACACCGCCATCAAGGTTGATTCGCAGGACGACGGTGTCAACTACATCGTCACCGACGGTCTTCACACTGGCGACCGCTTCGTGTCCAAGGGCATAACCAAGCTCACCGACGGTCAGGAGATCAAGCCTATCACCGAGCAGCAGTATCAGGAAAAGATCGAGAAGGCTGAGAAGCTCGGTGCCAACCAAAGCACAGCCAAGGGCTTTGTCAAGGCTATGACAGGAAAATAAGGAGGAGTTAATTTCGAGTAACTATGACATTTACAAAATTCATTGAACGACCGGTTCTCTCGACCGTGATATCCATCGTGCTCGTGCTGCTGGGTATCATCGGATTGGTTTCGTTGCCTATCGAGCAGTATCCGAATATTGCGCCACCAACCATCATGGTGTCGACCACCTATACGGGTGCCGACGCTTCGACGGTGTTGAAGTCTGTGGTGGTGCCTTTGGAGGAGAGCATCAACGGTGTGGAGAACATGACCTACATGACTTCTTCCACCACGAACTCCGGTATGGCCACGATCACCGTCTACTTCAAGCAGGGATCCGACGCCGACATGGCGGCCGTGAACGTGCAGAACCGCGTGCAGCAGGCACAGTCGCTGTTGCCGGCCGAGGTGACAAAGGTGGGTGTGACCGTGACGAAGCGCCAGACCTCAAACGTCATCATGTATGCCGTGACGTCTGACGACGGACGCTACGACGACCAGTTCGTCACCAACTACAACGACATCAACATCGTGCCGCTCATCAAGCGTATCAACGGTGTGGGTGACGTGCAGAGCCCTTCTACCGCTACATATTCTATGCGTATCTGGCTCCAGCCGGACAAGATGAAGCAGTATGGACTCATTCCTTCCGACATTACGGGCGTGCTCTCCGAGCAGAACATCGAGGCTGCGCCGGGTAACTTCGGTGAGAACTCAAACATGGCCTACGAGTATACCCTTCGCTACAAGGGCCGCTTGTCTACACCTGTAGAGTATGAGAACATCGTGCTGCAGAGCAAGACCACCGGTGAGACGCTGCACCTTAAGGATGTGGCAAAGATCGAGCTCGGTACATTGCAGTACAACGTGCACCTGAACAACGACGGCAAGCCCGCATGTATGGGTATGGTACAGCAGATTGCTGGCTCCAACGCTACGCAGATTGCCACCGACGTGAAAGCCGCCCTTGAGGAGGCACAGAAGAGCATGCCTCCAGGGTTGAAGGTCGTGAATATGTACGACGTTACCGACTTCCTCTTCGCCTCTATCGAGGAGGTTATCACGACGCTGTTCATCACTCTGGTGCTCGTGTTCCTCGTGGTGTACATCTTCTTGCAGGACCTGCGCTCGACGCTCATTCCTATGATTGCCGTGCCTGTGGCGTTGATAGGTACGTTCTTCTTCCTCTATGTATTCGGATTCTCCATCAACCTCTTGACGTTGTCGGCATTGCTGCTTGCCATCGCCATTGTGGTGGACGATGCCATTGTGGTGGTCGAGGCCGTGCACGCCAAGCTTGACGCCGGCTACGACAATGCAATGACCGCTGCCATTGACGCCATGAACGAGATTTCGGGTGCCATCATCTCCATCACGTTGGTAATGTCGGCCGTGTTCGTCCCGGTGAGCTTCATTGGCGGCACGTCAGGTACGTTCTACCGTGAGTTCGGTGTGACGATGGCCGTGAGTATCGTCATCTCGGCTCTGAATGCCTTGACTCTTTCGCCAGCATTGTGTGCTATCTTCCTGAAGCCACACAAGGAGGAGGAGAATGAGGGCAACAAGAGTTTCGTTGCCCGTTTCCACAGCGGTTTCAACCGTATCTTCGACAAGACCATCAACAAGTATAAGGTGGGCATGGGCCACGTCATCAACCACCGCATCATCACTGGTGCACTCGTGGTTGTGGGTATTGTGGCACTTGTCATCTGCATGATGACTACAAAGACCGGCCTTGTGCCTGACGAGGACACAGGTTCAATCTTCGTTACCATTTCGGCAAAGCCTGGTACATCGCAGGCTCGCACACAGCAAATCGTTGATCAGGTCGACAAGATGCTCGCAAGCAACCCGGCCATCCTTCACCGTAACGCCATCGTGGGTTACAACTTCGTGGCAGGCCAGGGTTCCGACCAGGCTACATTCATTATCAAGCTGAAGTCGTTTGAGGACCGCTCAGGCGGCATCACAGCACGCATCAAGCGCGCTATCTCTGAGAAAGACCCAATGGCTCTGCTGGTCAATCCATACGAGCAGAACTCTGTGCTGGGCATGATCTACAAGCAGACTGCTGCCATCAAGGACGCACAGATTCTGGCATTCGGTCCTCCTATGATTTCCGGTTTCTCTGTGCAGAACGGTGTGACCATGACCATGCAGGACAAGACCGGCGGCGACTTGAACAAGTTCTATAACATAACAAAGAACTTCATCAGCGAGCTCAACAAGCGTGAGGAGGTTCAGACCGCCATGACATCCTACAACCCTAACTATCCGCAGTATATGGTTGACGTTGACGTGGCTAAGACCAAGCAGGCCGGCATCTCACCATCAACAGTGCTCAGCGTGATGCAGGGTTACTACGGCGGCATGTATGCTTCCAACTTCAACGCTTACGGTAAGCTTTACCGTGTTATGATCCAAGGCGACGTTGAGAGCCGTATGCGCCCGGACGGACTGAGCCGCATCTATGTGCGCACCTCTTCAGGCGAGATGTCACCGGTGAGCGAGTTCGTGAAGCTGCGCAAGGTTTACGGTCCGTCAAACATCGGACGTTTCAACCTCTTCACCTCAATCAACGTGAGTGTGACGCCTAACACGGGCTATTCAAACGGTCAGGTGATGCAGGCCATCAAGGAAGTGTCTGCCGACATCCTGCCCCAGGGCTACGGTTACGAATACTCAGGCTTGACCCGTTCGGAGGCTGAGTCGAGCAACTCTACATCGCTTATCTTTATCCTCTGCTTTGTCTTCGTGTACTTGATCCTGAGTGCCCAGTACGAGAGCTATATCCTGCCGTTGGCAGTGTTGCTGTCGGTACCGTTCGGACTTGCCGGAGCGTTCATCTTCACCAATATCTTTGGTCACTCCAACGATATCTACATGCAGATTTCGCTCATCATGCTTATCGGACTTCTGGCCAAGAACGCCATCCTTATCGTGCAGTACGCCCTTGAGCGCCGTGAGACAGGTATGGCCATCAGGTATTCAGCCATCCTCGGTGCAGCAGCCCGTCTGCGTCCTATCTTGATGACATCTTTGGCTATGGTCATCGGCTTGCTGCCTCTGATGTTCGCTTCAGGCGTAGGTAAGTCGGGTAACCAGACCCTTGGTGCCGCCGCAGTGGGAGGTATGCTCTTGGGTACGATTGTCCAGTTGTTTGTCGTTCCAGCCCTGTTCTGCATCTTCCAGTTCCTGCAGGAGAAGGTTAAGCCATTGAAGTTTGAGGATGACAGCAACAAGGAGGTCGAGGCCGAGCTTCGCCAGTACTCACATACCGCTGTTGCCGTAGAGTCGGGTAATGAGACCCTCGAAGACAAGTCTGCTCCGACCGCTTGGCACGACCAGTATTTAGATAAATAGGATTGAGAATAATGAAAAGATATAATTTCCTTATCATTGGTCTTGCAGCCGTGACTCTCACGGGCTGCAAGAGCCTTTACGGCAAGTATGAGCGCCCCGCTGTCAACACCTCCGGGCTTATCCGCGATGCTGTCAACGATAACGACACCCTTGCCGTGACCGACACGACATCGTTTGCCAACATCCCTTGGCGCTCGGTGTTCACTGACCCGCAGTTGCAGACGCTCATCGAAAAGACCCTTGCCAACAACCCCGACTTGCTCAACGCAGCCCTGAACGTTGACATGGCAGAGGCTCAGTTGAAGGCTGCCAAGCTGGCTTTCCTGCCAAGCCTCACTTTCTCGCCGCAAGGCACCATTTCTACATGGGACGGACAGAAGGCCACAAAGACCTATTCGCTTCCGATCAGCGCAAGCTGGGATGCCAACCTCTTCGGCAACCTCACGGCTGCAAAGCGTTCGGCACAGGTCTCAATGCTGCAGACAAAAGACTATCAGGTAGCTGTGCAGACAAAGCTTATCGCCAATGTCGCCAACATGTACTATACCCTTCTTATGCTCGACAAGGAGCTTCAGATCGTGGACGACATGGAGAAGCTGACCAAGGAAACTTGGGACATCATGAAGGTGCGTCTGAATACCACCACTGGTGTAAGGTCTACCGCAGTGCAGAGCGCAGAGAGCAATTATCTCTCGGTGCTGACCCAGAAGGAAGACCTCAGGCGTCAGGTCCGCGAGACTGAGAACAGCCTGTCGTTGGTTATGGGTGAGCAGGCTCATTCCATTCCAAGAAGTACGCTTGAAGCTCAGAGCCTCCCGTCCAACTTCGCCACTGGCGTTGGCGTGCAGCTGCTTGCAAACCGTGCTGACGTTCACGCATACGAGATGGCACTTGCCAACTGTTTCTATAATGTAGAGGCAGCCCGTGCACGTTTCTATCCATCACTGACCATCAGTGCAACCGGTTCGTTCACCAACAGCGGTGGTCTGGGAGTAACCAATCCTGGAAAGATTCTCCTTTCTGCAGTTGGCGCGCTCACGCAGCCTATCTTCATGAAAGGACAGCTCCGCGCCGGATTGCGTGTGGCTGAGGACCAGTACAAGCAGGCCCTCATCACATGGCAGAACAGTGTGCTCTCAGCTGGTTCGGAAGTTAGCAACGCACTCGTGCTTTACAATGCTTCTGACGCAAAGAGCAAGATAGAGTCGCAGCGCATTGAAGTGCTGAAGAAAAACGTAGAGGATACCCGTGACCTCATGGCAAGCGCAGGTTCTACATATCTTGAGGTCATCACGGCACAGAGCAACCTGCTCAACGCACAGCTCAACCAGGTATCTGACGATTTCTACAAGATGCAGGCGGTCGTGAACCTTTACTACGCTCTTGGCGGTGGTGCCAAATAATTGGTAATTAGTATTGATTAGTAATTAATGAAGCGACTATGAATCAGATAAGTGACAAGGCCGTGGTTTCGCCAAAAGCGAAGATTGGCAACAACGTTAAGATATTCCCGTTTGTATATATTGAGGACTACGTAGAGATTGGTGACAACTGCACCATCTTCCCGTTTGTAAGCATCCTCAACGGTACGAAGATGGGCCAGTACAACAAGATTCACCAGGGCACCGTGATCGGTGCTTTCCCTCAGGACTTTGACTTCAACGGAGAGCGCAGCGAGGTCGTGATTGGCGACAACAACACCATTCGCGAGAACGTTATCATCAACAGGGCTACCCACGAGGGTTGTAAGACGGTTATCGGCAATGGCAACTTCCTCATGGAGAGCGTGCATATCTCTCACGACACTGTGGTGGGCGACAACAATGTCTTCGGTTACGGCACAAAGATTGCAGGCAACTGCGAGATAGGCAATGGAGTGATCTTCAGTTCGTCTGTCATCGAGAACGCCGGCACACGTGTTGGCGACCTCGCGATGCTCCAGGCAGGAACCCGTTTCTCAAACGACGTTCCGCCTTACGCTATCGCCGGTGGCAACCCGATTGAATACACAGGCCCTAACAATACCATCATGGAGTCATGGCATATCGACGAGAAGGTGCGCAAGCATGTGGCCAACGCCTATCGTCTGCTTTTCCATGGCAAGAACAGCACATTTGACGCTACGCTGCAGATTCAGCAGCAGGTGCCCGACGGAAAAGAGGTGCAGAACATCGTCAATTTCCTTAAGACATCCAAGTGTGGAATCATCACTAAGATGTAGTTTCACATAAAGACTCGATAAACATCTTAATAAATAAGGGGATATGCTTTGCGGCATATCCCCTTGTCTTTTTTTTAACAAAACATAAATTCTTTACTGGCAGCGTGTGTTTTATCTATTATTAAGTATCTTTGCAAAGTAATTACATCAGTTCCTTATCGGTAACTGGCAAAAGAACTTTATGGGAAAATTTACAAATGTCGTGCATTGGTCATGGCGCAAGATGAAATCCTTCTGGCCTTGGTACAAAAGCTTGTATAAAGGCAGGGCTTGGTACACGAAAGCGCTTGTCGGTTTTGTGTCGTTCATTCTGTTTATCTTTATCTACCTTGGTGCCGTAGACATCAACTTCCTCTGGCTGTTTGGCAAGAGTCCTGGCTACTTCTCCGGTATCCTTAATCCTCCGTCAAACCAGGCATCAGAGATCTACAGTGCTGACGGCAAACTGATTGGCAAGTTCTTCAACGAGAACCGCACGCCAGTGGAATATGAACAGATCAACCCTGCGTTTTTCAAGGCTTTGGTTGACACTGAGGACGAGCGCTTCTACAGTCGCCCGCGCGGTATGGCAGTTGACGTAGTAGGTATCTTTGCTGCAATGAAAGACGCAGTGCTGCATCGCAGCGGCCGTGGCGCCTCTACAATCTCACAGCAGTTGGCAAAGAACATGTTCCGTGTGCGGTCGCAGTATTCCACAGGACTTCTCGGCAAGATCCCAGGCTTGAAGATTCTTATAGTAAAGAGCAAGGAATGGATTATAGCCACCAAGCTTGAGTCCTATTACGACAAGCAGGACATCATTACGATGTATGCCAACACCGTGGATTTCGGCAACAATTCTTTTGGCATAAAGACGGCAGCACGCACCTATTTCGGCACGACTCCCGACAGCCTTTCCACTCAAGACTGCGCAGTGCTGGTAGGCATGCTGAAAGCCACTTCGAAGTATAATCCTAAAACAAATCCGGAGAACAGCACGAAACGTCGCAATGTTGTCCTTGCAAACATGTACCACCATGGTGACCTCAGCAGGGAAGATTGCGATTCGCTTCAGCA
Source organism: uncultured Prevotella sp. (assembly GCA_964640415.1). Taxonomy (GTDB): domain Bacteria; phylum Bacteroidota; class Bacteroidia; order Bacteroidales; family Bacteroidaceae; genus Prevotella. The sequence goes on along the minus strand of CAZXGQ010000048.1, from coordinate 16,052 downwards.
ACTCCCGATAGAGTTGCATTTCAAGGTCGAGGAGAACTACGACGGTCAGGCTCTGTATTTCCGTCAATATGTTGCCGACTATTTCAGAGACAACTTCCGCGATGAAGATGGAGATGCCAAATACGATCTCTACAGTGACGGTCTGAAGATTTACACGACTGTCGACTCGCGAATGCAGAAATATGCGGAAAAGGCAGTGCGCGAGCAGATGATGAAGGTTCAGCAAAACTTCAACAACCACTGGAGCATCTTCCGCAACCAATCGAAGAACTGGCTAAAGCAGGCTCCGTGGCGTGACGAAAACGGCAACGAGATACCTGGTTTTATCGACAAGATAGCCCAAAGGCAACCTTTCTACAAGGCACTTCTCGAACGCTTCCCCAACCAGCCAGACTCGGTCAACTATTATTACCGCAATTGGGTGCACCCTGTTAAACTCTTCGATTACGACAAGGGCTCAATTGTGAAGGACATGACTTCCGAGGACTCCATCAAGTACATGGTCACATTCATGCACGCCGCAATGCTGGCAATGGAACCTCAGACTGGTGCAGTGAAAGCATGGGTCGGCGACATCGACTTCAAGTCGTGGAAGTATGACAAGGTGACGGCAGAGCGTCAGCCAGGATCAACCTTCAAGCTGTTTGTCTATACCGAAGCCATGAACCAGGGACTTACCCCTTGCGACAAACGCCGCGACGAGTACATCTCGATGGATGTGTACGACAAGGTGCAAAAGAAGGTTGTGACGTGGGCGCCAACCAATGCTAACGGTTCGTTCTCCGGAGACTCGATACCTTTGAAGAGCGCATTCGCAAAGAGTATAAACTCTGTTGCTGTCCGTCTGGGACAGGAGATGGGCATCAAACGTATCATTGAGACGGCGGAGAAGATGGGTATCAAGAGTCCGCTCGACGACGCTCCTTCGTTGGCCCTTGGCTCCAGCGATGTACAATTGCTTGAGCTCACCAATGCTTATTGTACAATAGCCAATAATGGCATGCACCACGATCCTGTGATTATCTCTAAGATCGTTGACAAAGATGGCAAGACGGTGTACGAGAGCAATACTGAGGCCGAGCAGGTGATTCCATACAAGACCGCGTTCCTGATGCAGCAGCTGCTCATCGGCGGTACGCGTGAGCCCGGCGGAACGAGTCAGAGTTTGTTGGCGGCAGAGTATGCCGGTGGTGCAGCAAAGGATACAGACTTCGGTGGAAAGACCGGAACGTCGAACAACCACTCCGATGCTTGGTTTGAGGGCGTTAGTCCAAATCTTGTCGTTGGCGCATGGGTTGGCGGCGAATATCGCAGTATTCACTTCCGTACAGGCGCACTCGGTCAAGGTTCGCGCACAGCGTTGCCTATTGTAGGTCTGTTCTATAATTATGTCATGGCAGACCCGGCGTTTGAGAAATATCACGGCAGATTCAAAAAGCCGACAGCCGACGACGGTATCACCTCAGACATGTACATGTGCCAGAGTTATCGCTCCAGGGCGACACGCGATACAACACGTGTGGACAGCTCACGTGTAATAAGCGACCAAGAGGTGATATTGGATGAGAATGGCGAACCGATAATGAACACGTCTTCTGGAGAAGGCGGCCAAGGTTCTGAAACAAAGTCTTCACAAGGCAGCGAATCACAGAAGTCTGCCAAGAAGGACAGGTCGGAGAAAGAAATCAACTTCGATGACCTATAAGCCATTTCAAGACATTATGCAAGCATAGCAAAAGCCCAAGCCTGTAAAAATCAGGCTTGGGCTTTTGCTATGCTTAATCTCTTTCAGAAAATATTTTTGTCGACATGCCGCTGCAACCGTGTCTCAATTGCAAAGGAATCGCACTGCATGTTATGCCATTGTTACTCAGCCAGCATACCTCATCTCGTTGAGCAGTTGCTTTTGCCTTTCTGTCAAGTTGGTGGGCAGCGTAACGTTGAATGTGATGATAAGATCGCCATAACTGCCGTCGCCCCGGTCGTACCCCTTTCCTCTTAAACGTACTTTGGTGCCGTTTTGGGTTTCGGGCTTAACCTTCAGTTTGATCTTGGAACCGTTGCTGAGTTGAATAATGACCTCACCGCCCAACAAGGCCGTGTAGAGGTCGACGTTGACCTTAGCGTCCATTTCTCCCGTGCTTGTGCGGCCGGAAGAGTGACCGCAGTGGCAACCCTTGTTGCCGAAGAGGTTTTGGAAGAAGTCGGAGAATCCGCCTCCCGAACCAAAACCGGAGAAGTCGAAGCCTTCAAATGGCGAGCCTCCACCTGCTGAATTCCATTGGTAGCTACCGCCACCACCTCCATACTGATTGTAAGCTCCCGCCTCTTTCCAGTTTTGCCCATATTGATCGTATTTCCTACGCTTCTCCGGGTCGCTAATTACCTCATAAGCCTCGGTCAAGGCCTGAAACTTAGCCTTTGCCTTAGGATCATCCTGGTTGAGGTCTGGATGAAACTGCTTGGCACGTTTAAGATAGGCACGCCTCACGTCTTTCTGGGGAATATCCTTGCTTACTCCTAAAATCTTATAATAATCAATGAAAGCCATTCTTGTCCTCCGTTTCGATTAATGTTATACTATTTAAAAGTCAACAAAACACATGCCAAAGACATTACTTGGCAACAATTTATGAAATAAAAATGAGGGTAGGGGTTTGCCGCAAAGCTGTGGCGGATAGAAACAAAAAAAGCGATTACCTTCACAGGCCACCGCTCCAAATCTTCAATAGGTATCAGTTCCATCTAAGGTAAAAAGATTGTTTTCAGGATAACGTTGACAAAGATACAGCATTTTAATGAACCTGCAAAGTTTTACGTTAAGAATTTTATAAAAAACTTTGAAATTTGATTTATTTACATTAGTTTTGCAACTAAAATATGCGTGTGGTGGCCTAAAGGGGCCTAATACACTAACATCCTTTAACGATTTATCATGCTTAAAAACATTATTGGTTTTCTTGCTCTTCTTACCCCCATGTCTTCAATGGCACAGGGCCGGACCGAGGAGAATTTGAAATTTTGGCAATTCTCACGTGACAGCATTCATTGGCAATCTGTCACCGTTCCTCACGACTGGGCCATAGCAGGTCCTTTTGACAAGAAGTGGGACTTGCAGATGGTGGCTATTGAGCAAAACGGCGAGAATGAGAAAACAGAAAAGAGCGGACGCTCCGGCGCGTTGCCATGGATAGGAAAGGGCTATTACACGACAACTGTTCATGTGGACAATGTCTCCGACCGGCATGTGGAGCTCAGCTTCGACGGTGCCATGGCGGAGCCTGTGGTTTATGTAAACGGAAAGCGTGCGGGCTCGTGGGCTTATGGTTACACGCCGTTCAAGGTTGACATTACACATTATTTAATTAAAGGCGACAATCGCATTGACGTGTCGCTCAACAATATGGAGGAGAGCAGCCGCTGGTATCCGGGAGCCGGACTGTATCGGCCTGTGAAATTGGTAACCACGAACAAGATACATCTTGACCCATGGAAGACGGTTGTCAAGACACTGAGCATATCACAAAAGGTGTCCCAGGCCGTCATGTCTTTTGAGACAACACTTGCCGGAGCTTCCAAGGACTTCAGGGGCATGCTGAAAGTAGTGCTCCTCGACAATGCTACGGGAGAAGAGAAGGACGTGCATGAGTTGCCAATCGATGGCAAAACGTGCAACGGAGGCTTCAAGGTTGACAACCCGAAGCTATGGAGTCCGGAAATCCCTAATCTCTACACCCTGAACATCACTTTGGCAGACAGCCAAGGAAACAATTTGGACAAGCTTTCAATGCGTCTTGGGATACGTACTGTCAAAGTGGACTCGGTGCGTGGCTTCCAGCTCAACGGTGAGAGCCGTAAGATAAAAGGCGTTTGTCTGCACCACGACCTTGGCCCGCTCGGAGCGGCTGTCAACAAGGCGGCCATAATCCGACAGATCAAGCAGCTCAAAGATTTGGGTTGCGACGCCATCCGCACGTCCCACAACCATCCTTCACAGATACAGATGGACGTGTGCGACTCGCTGGGCATGATGGTGATGGCAGAAAGCTTTGACATGTGGATTTACCCCAAGTGCAAAAACGGATACGCCCGTCTCTTCAAGGAATGGAGCGACAAGGACATCACTACACTTGTGGAGTCGAACCGCAACCATCCATCGGTGGTTATGTGGAGCATAGGTAACGAGATCCCGGAGCAGTGGAGCTATGAGGGACGACTGATATCCGAACATCTGCAGAACCTCTGCCATAAACTTGACCCCACACGACCCGTCACACAAGGAATGGACAAGGCTGAGGACGCATTGAAGTCGGGCTTCGCCCAAGTGATGGACGTTCCGGGATTCAACTATCGAGTATACAAATACGACCGCAATATCAAGGACCTGCCATGTGGTTTCCTGCTTGGATCGGAGACGGCATCGACGGTGAGCAGCCGTGGCGTTTACAAGTTCCCTTTGAGTTGGGGACAGGCCAAGGAAGACAAGGACGGCCAGTGCTCCAGCTACGATGTGGAGTGGTGCTCGTGGAGCAATCTGCCGGAACAGGACTTCATGGCCATGGACGACAAGCCATATACCATAGGCCAGTTTGTATGGACCGGTTACGACTATCTCGGAGAACCCACGCCCTATGACGAATACTGGCCCAGCCGCAGCAGTTATTTCGGCATGATGGACCTTGCCGGTATTCCGAAGGACCGCTATTATCTTTATCGCTCCATTTGGAATAAGGCGGACCACACACTTCATATCCTTCCACACTGGACATGGCCAGGCCGCGAAGGACAGACAACGCCGGTGCTTGTCTATACCGATTCGCCAGAGGCCGAGCTCTTCGTCAACGGCAAGTCGCAAGGCAGGGTGAAGAAAGACGTGACTGTAAGACTGCAACCCCATCCTGCACAAGAGTCGTGGATAGACCCGACCGAGCCCGATGAAGCAGCAAGGTATGCCACGCGCTACCGTCTGATGTGGCCAAACGTGAAATATGAGGCCGGCGAGCTGAAGGTCGTGGCATACGACAATGGCGGCAACAAGGTGGGTGAAGAGATTGTGCGCACAGCATCCGAGGCAAAGGCCATAAAACTCACCGTAGACCGCGCAGAGTTGAGAAAAGGCGTTGACGACCTCGCCTACGTCACAGTGTCGCTTGTAGACAAAAACGGAACGGAGCTGCCGCAGGGCGATGACCGCATCGGTGTGGAAGTTTCAGGCGCAGGCTCTTTCGAGGCAATCTGCAATGGAGACGCCACGTCGCTGGAGCCGTTTGTAAAGCCAACAATGAAGCTGTTCAGCGGTAAACTCGTGGTGACAGTCAAGGCCGGAGACAAGAAAGGCAATATCCGTGTCGTTGTCAGAGACAAGCAAAAAAGATTGAGCAAGACAGTGACAATTAGAGTTGTTTGACATATACTTGGGCACTTGCAAAGTCTACATAGCATTTTTTTAATAAAAGATGATATAAAATTTTGAAATAAATGATTACCTTTGCAACGCTCAACGGGGCAAATAAGATGTATATCTTTAGTTACTTATATATAACGTTATAAACATTATGAATTTCACTTTGTTAGTCACCGTGTTGCTGACGGCTGTCACGTTGGTGGTGGGCGCTTTTGCCATCGCCAAGTTGATAGGCCCCCGTTCGTACAATCCGGTGAAGGGTGAGCCTTTCGAGTGTGGTATCCCCACGCGTGGAAGCAGCTGGATGCCGCTTCACGCCGGTTACTATCTCTTTGCCATCCTTTTCCTGATTTTCGACATTGAGACAGTGTTTCTCTATCCTTGGGCCGTAGTGGTCAAGGACTTCGGCAGCATGGCTCTTCTGAGCATCGGGTTCTTCCTGGTAGTGTTGGTTTTAGGCTTGGCTTATGCCTGGCGGAAAGGAGTGCTGGAATGGAGGTAAGAAAACCAAGTATCAAGAGTATTCCTTACAACGAGTTTAAGGACAACGAGACATTGGAGGACATAGCCGCCCAGCTCAACGACGGCGGCGTAAATGTGGTCCTCGGTTCCCTCGACCAGCTTATCAACTGGGGCCGAAGCAATTCACTTTGGTCGCTTACGTTCGGTACGAGCTGCTGTGGTATTGAGTTCATGGCAGTGGGCTGTGCGCGTTACGACTTCTCACGTTTCGGTTTCGAGGTGACCCGTAACTCCGCTCGCCAGGCCGATATCATCATGTGCGCCGGTACCATAACAAACAAGATGGCACCTGTGTTCAAGCGTCTTTACGATGAGATGGCAGAGCCCAAGTATGTTGTTGCCGTTGGCGGTTGCACCATTTCTGGCGGACCGTTCAAGAAGAGCTACAATGTGGTGCGCGGCATCGACCAGATTGTTCCTGTCGATGTTTACGTACCGGGATGTCCTCCACGTCCGGAGGCAATCCTCTACGGCATGATGCAGCTTCAGCGTAAGGTCAAGGTCGAGAAGTTCTTCGGAGGTGCAAACCACAAGATGAACCGTTTCGAGAAAGAGACGAGCCTTGGACTTGGAGGATTGCACGGCATAAGCAACGAGAACCTCTCTGGTGCGAAGATAGGCAACAAGCAACCAATCATCGTGACAGGATCACCAAACAAGGAGGAAGTGGAAGCTCTTGGAAGGGAGCTCGACGAACTCAAGAAAGAAGGTGAACAATATAAGGTTAACAATCAATAAGGCATCGAAATGAAATTAGAGAATAAGATATTCGGGTTTGACAACTTTGCCTCAGAGATGGCAAAGCTGAAAAATGAGCAGCATTTCGACTACCTTGTGACGATTGTCGGCGAGGACTTCGGCGAGGAAGGACTTGGCTGCATATACATTCTTGAAAACACACAGAGCCATGAGCGCGTGTCAGTGAAGCAGATTGCCAACAAGGTTGACGGTGACAACTACGTGATACCATCGGTGACCAAACTTTGGCACGATGCTGACTTGCTGGAACGTGAGGTGTTCGACTTCGTCGGCATAAAGTTCTTGGGACATCCCGACATGCGCCGTCTCTTCATGCGCACCGACTTTACGGGTTACCCACTCCGCAAAGACTTCGATATGAGTCCGGAGGCCAACCAGTTCCCTATGACTGACGAGCCTGAGACCGATTGGACAGTGGAGTACAACCTCGACAAGCACGGCAATCTCACAGAGACAAAGCACCGTCTGCTTGGTGATGACGACTTCGTAATGAACTTCGGTCCTAACCACCCGTCAACCCATGGTGTGTTGCGCCTGCGTACAGTGGTGAACGGTGAGACCATCAAGCACGTTTACCCGCACCTCGGATACATCCACCGCGGTATGGAGAAGATGATGGAGAACATGACGTATCCACAGACTCTCGCCCTGACAGACCGTTTGAACTATCTTTGCGCTATGCACCATCGTCACGCCCTCGTGGGTGTTATCGAGGAGGCAATGGGCGTGGAACTGTCAGACCGCATTCATTACATCCGCACAATCATGGATGAGCTCCAGCGCATAAACAACCACTTGTTGTTCCTTGGTACATGTGCCCAGGACCTTTCTGCGTTGACTGCGTTCCTGTATTGCATGCGCGACCGTGAGCATCTGCTCAACGTTATGGAGGAGACCACTGGCGGACGACTGATTCAGAACTATTATCGCATTGGCGGATTGCAGGCCGACATAGATCCCAACTTTGTGCAAAACACGAAGACTTTGTGCAAGTATCTCCGCCCTATGTTCCAGGAGTATCTTGATGTGTTTGGCGACAATGTCATCACCCACAAGCGTCTTGAAGGCGTCGGCTACATGAACCTTGAGGATTGCGTCAACTATGGTGTGACAGGTCCGGCAGGACGTGCTGCAGGCTGGCACAACGACGTGCGTAAGAACCATCCTTATGACATGTACGACAAGGTGCAATGGAACGAGATTACCGGTACAGGTGCCGACTCAATGGAACGCTACATGATACATATTAAAGAGATGTATCAGAGCCTCGACATCATTGAGCAACTGATCGACAACATTCCTGAAGGTGAGTACTACATCAAGCAGAAGCCCATCATCAAGGTGCCGGAAGGACAGTGGTGGTTCTCTGTTGAGGGTGGTGCCGGTGAGTTTGGCGTTTATCTCGACAGCCGTGGCGACAAGAGTCCGTATCGCGTGAAGATGCGTCCTATGGGCTTGACATTGGCTGGTGCATTCGACAAGATGCTTCGCGGACAAAAGATCGCCGACCTCATAGCAACGGGTGCAAGCATCGACTTCGTCATACCGGATTTGGATAGATAATTCATTATTATCTAATTCAAAGATTCCAAAACAAGTAAGATAAACAAGTAAGATTTACAATGTTTGATTTTTCAATAGTAACACAGTGGTTCGATGCCTTGCTCCGCCAAACTTGCGGATTGGGCGATTTCTGGGCCATCTTGATAGAATGTGTGCTTGTGGGACTTATCGTGTTGACGCTTTATGCCCTCATAGCCATGTTCATGATCTACTTTGAGCGCAAGGTATGTGCATTCTTCCAATGCCGCCTTGGGCCCATGCGTGTAGGTAAATGGGGTATCTTCCAGGTCGTAGCCGACGTGTTGAAGATGCTCATCAAGGAGATTTTCGGCGTTGACCGCTCCGATAAGTTCCTTTATGCCCTCGCGCCGTTCCTTACCATCATCGCCTCTGTCGGCACGTTCTCTTTCCTTCCATGGAACAAGGGAGCGGTGGTACTCGACTTCAATGTTGGTGTGTTTATGGTTACCGCCATTTCATCAATTGGCGTGCTTGGCGTGATCCTCTCAGGTTGGGGTTCCAACAACAAGTATTCCGTACTGTCAGCAATGCGCGGTGCCGTGCAGATGATTTCTTATGAGATTTCATTGGGCCTGTGCATGATTACAGCAGTGGTGCTTTGCGGCTCAATGCAGTTGAGCGACATTATCGCAGCACAGACAGGTCCGTGGAACTGGCTTATTGTTCAAGGCCATATCCCTGCCATCGTAGCGTTCCTTGTGTTCCTCATCGCAGGAAATGCTGAGGCTAACCGTGGTCCTTTCGACTTGGCAGAGGCAGAGAGCGAGCTTACCGCAGGTTATCACACAGAGTATAGCGGCATGGGCTTCGGATACTTCTATCTCGCTGAGTACTTGAACCTTGTGGTCATTTCCGGTCTTGCTTCAACCATCTTCCTCGGTGGCTGGGCACCTCTCAACATAGGAATTGATGGCTTCGATACCTTGATGAACTACATCCCTGGATTCGTATGGTTCGTTGTCAAGACATTGTTGGTCATTTGGATTCTCATGTGGGCCCGTTGGACATTCCCACGTCTCCGAATCGACCACATCCTTAAACTTGAGTGGAAGTATATCATGCCTTGCATGCTGATAACCCTGGTGGTAATGACAGCTTGCGTTGCCCTTGGCCTGACATTTTAATGCCGTCCAAGGCGAGTAGAGATAAAACATATAGATAACATTAGATTATGTCACAATATTTCAAAGGTATAAAGGATGCCGCGAAGACTTTGACTACAGGATTGAAGGTCACCATGAAGGAATACTTCACTCCTAAGTCTACCGAGCAGTATCCAGAGAACCGCAAGACCACGCTGCACGTTTCAGCACGCCATCGCGGAAGGCTCGTGTTCAAGCGCGTGGAAGACGCCAATGACCCACAAGCGGTGAAGCGTGGACTGAAGGTCGGCGATTATAAGTGCACGGCGTGTACAATGTGTGAGAAGGCGTGCCCCAACGACACCATCAAGATTACCTCCCACATGGCTGAAGACCCAGAGACGGGTAAGAAGAAAAAGCAGCTCGACGATTATATGTACGACCTCGGCGACTGCATGTTCTGTGAGTTGTGTGTCAATGCCTGCAACTTCGATGCCATAGAGTTTGTCAATGACTTCGAAAACTCCGTCTTTGACCGCTCCAAGCTCGAGCTTCATCTCGACAAGGAAGTCTATCAAGGCGGCTCGCTGCCAAACCTCATTGATGGCGGCGCACCATTGACTATCGGTAAGTTTAACACTAAAACCAAGTAGGATATGGCTCAATTAGTAATGTTTTGTATTTTGGCTGTAGTCGTGCTTGGCTCAGCCGTGATGTCAGTATGCACCAAAAGCATCATGAGAGCTGCCACTTGGCTGTTGTTCGTGTTGTTTGGTATTGCTGGATTCTATTTCCTTCTCGACTATACATTCCTTGGCGCTGCACAAATCAGCATCTATGCTGGCGGTATCACGGTGATGTATATATTCGCTATTCAGCTCGTTTCAAAGCGTTCGTTGCAGAATCTTGTCGCCCGCTTCAAGGGAGAACGTGTCGCTCAAGCCTTGATAATCTCAATTATTGGTCTTGTGGTAGTCAGCTTGATTATTGTAAAGAATCACTTTGTCAACGCAGCTCTCGATGTTGCAGACCTTGAGGTGCCGATGAAGGAAGTAGGTAAGGCTATGGTCGGTTCTGGCAAGTATGGTTATGTGCTTCCGTTTGAGTTCATCTCGCTGTTCCTTTTGGCATGCATCGTCGGAGGCGTAATGATAGCAAGAAAGGAGGACAACAAATGATATCAGTTTATGCATTTCTCGGAGTCAGCACGTTGCTTTTCTTCATCGGTGTCTTTGGCTTCGTAACACATCGCAATCTTGTTGCCATGCTCATTTCCATTGAGCTTGTGCTTAACGCAGTGGACTTGAATTTCGCAGTCTTCAACCGTCTGCTTTTCCCTGGACATCTTGAGGGAGCTTTCTTCACCCTCTTCTCTATGGGTGTAAGCGCTGCGGAGACAGCTGTGGCACTGGCAATCATCATCAACGTTTACCGCAACTATCACAGTGACCAGGTGAACAGTATTGAAAATATGAAATTCTAAAAAGTAATGGAATACGGTTATTCATTTTTAATACTTCTTCTCCCATTCCTGAGCTTCCTGGTCTTGGGATTGCTCGGCATGAAGATGAAGAAGCCCGTAGCCGGTCTCATTGGAACGGCAGTGCTTGGCGTGCTGTGGTGTATGAGTCTCTACACGGCCTACGAATATTTCTTTGCCATTGGCAGGGACGCTGCCACTGGACTCTATCCTACGGTGACGGTGTTTGACTTCACATGGTTGAAGTTTACTGAACTTCTGACATTCAACATCGGCTTCCGATTGACACCAATGTCTGTGATGATGCTCATCGTCATCACGACAGTCTCTTTCATGGTTCACATCTATAGCTTCGGCTATATGGCAGAGCGCGACGAGAACTATCAGAAGGAAGGTTACGAGAAAGGCTTCCAGCGTTTCTATGCTTACCTTTCCTTGTTCACCATGTCTATGCTCGGTTTGGTAGTGGCTACCAACATTTTCCAGATGTATCTGTTCTGGGAGCTTGTGGGTGTTTGCTCTTACTTGCTTATCGGTTTCTACTATCCAAAGCACGCTGCCGTGCATGCATCAAAGAAGGCATTCATCGTGACACGTTTCGCTGACTTGTTCTTCCTCATCGGTATCCTGTTCTACAGCTACTATGTTGGAACGTTCAACTTCGACCTTACTGCCGACCCAACTTTGGTAAACAAGTTGCCCGGTGCAGCAGTGTTCCTGCCCATGTCGCTCTTCCTGATGTTCATCGGTGGTGCTGGTAAATCGGCAATGTTCCCTCTCCACATTTGGCTTCCCGATGCAATGGAAGGTCCGACGCCTGTTTCGGCCCTCATTCATGCTGCTACCATGGTTGTAGCCGGTGTTTATCAGGTTGCATCATTGATGCCAATTTGGGTGACTTATGCACCTCACACTCTTCACATTGTGGCATATATCGCTGCGTTCACCGCTTTCTATGCTGCCGCTGTGGCTTGCTGCCAGCGCGACATCAAGCGTGGACTTGCGTTCTCTACAATCTCGCAGATTGCATATATGCTCGTTGCACTTGGTGTGGTTACTTCAATGGAGGGTGAAGGCAGCCTTGGTTACATGGCTTCCTTGTTCCATCTGTTCACACACGCAATGTTCAAGGCACTGCTCTTCCTCTGCTCTGGTGCTATCATCGTCATTATCGGCTCCAACTTCAAGGATTATATGGGAGGCTTGCATAAGTACATGCCTATCACAAACATCTGCTTCCTCATTGGCACAATCGCCATAAGCGGATTCTGGCCATTTGCCGGTTTCTTCTCAAAGGATGAGATTGTGGACGCTTGCTTCCATTTCTCACCCTATCTGGGCTGGTTCATGACACTTGTCAGCGGAATGACAGCATTCTATATGTTCCGACTCTATTACGTCATCTTCTGGGGCAACAGCTATTATGAGCAGGATCCAGAGCATCGCCGTAAGCCAGCTGAGGTGCCTTTCGTAATGTGGGGCCCGTTGGTGTTCCTCTCTATCATAAGCATTGTGGCAGGTTGGATTCCATTCGGACATTTCATCTCTCTCGATGGTCATCCTGAGGAGATTGCCCTTCAGCACTTCCAATTCGGTACAACTGCATGGGTTTCATTGTGTGTAGCTACAATTGGTTTCGCGCTTGCTACTTATATGTATGCACCTAAGCACACCCCTGTGGCTGACAAGCTTGCAAAGGCTATGCCGAAGCTTCACAAGGCAGCCCTCAACCGCTTCTATATCGATGACGCATGGCAGTTCTTCACACACAAGGTTGTGTTTGGCTGCTTCTCTAAGCCTATTGCTTGGTTCGACCGTCACGTCATTGATGGCGCATTCAACTTCTCAGCTTGGGCTACACAGGAAGGTGGCGAGGCCATCCGTCCTTGGCAGAGTGGAGACGTTCGCCAGTATGCAGTGTGGTTTATCACAGGTTCTGTGGCATTGACACTAATATTAATATGTATATTGTAAAATAACATAAGATGACTTTTCTAACATTATTCGTCATTATACCGGTCGTGATGCTTCTCTGCCTGTGGCTCGCCAAGAACGATTCTCAGGTTCGCATCGTGATGACAGCAGGCTCTACAGTCCTGCTTGCCCTCTCCGTCTATCTGGTCTTTGCGTTCTTAGAGGCTCGTGAGACCATGCCGGCTAATCAATTCCCATTCCTCTTCGGCGATGCCATTCCTTGGTTCAAGCCGTTGCACATCTTCTATCGCACAGGTGTTGACGGTATTGCCGTGGTGATGATTCTTCTTTCGGCAATCATCGTCTTCACAGGTACGTTCGCCTCTTGGCAGCAGCATCCGATGCAGAAGGAGTATTTCCTTTGGTTCACACTTCTCTCAACGGGTGTGTTCGGCTTCTTTATCTCTGAGGACTTGTTCACTATGTTCATGTTCTATGAGGTGGCCCTTATTCCTATGTACCTTCTCATTGGTATTTGGGGTACTGGACCGAAGGAGTATTCTGCCATGAAGTTGACGTTGATGCTCATGGGTGGTTCAGCCCTGCTCATCATCGGCATTCTCGGTATTTACTTCTTCAATGGACAGTTCAGCGGCACTTATACCATGGACGTTGTTCAGATCGCATCGTTGCATGCTATCCCTGTAAGCATCCAGAAGGTGTTCTTCCCGTTCATCTTCATCGGCTTCGGTATCCTCGGTGCTTTGTTCCCGTTCCACACATGGTCACCCGACGGTCACGCTTCTGCGCCTACCGCCGTGTCAATGCTCCATGCTGGTGTGCTTATGAAGCTTGGAGGTTACGGCTGCTTCCGCATTGCCATGTTCCTTCTTCCTGATGGTGCACAACAGCTGTCTTGGATCTTCTTGATTCTCACGACCATATCTGTTGTCTACGGTGCTCTCTCTGCATGCGTTCAGACTGACCTTAAGTATATCAATGCTTATTCTTCAGTGTCACACTGCGGTATGGTGCTTTTCGCACTTCTCATGATGACCCAAACCGCTTGCACGGGTGCAATTCTGCAGATGCTGTCCCACGGTTTGATGACTGCTCTCTTCTTCGCTGTCATCGGTATGATTTATCACCGTGCCGGAACTCGTGATGTGCGTCGTCTTGGAGGCTTGATGAAAATCATGCCTTTCCTCTCTGTAGCTTATGTTGTTGCAGGTCTTGCCAACCTTGGCTTGCCTGGCTTCTCAGGCTTCGTTGCTGAGATGAACATCTTCGTGGGCTCGTTCCAGAACGCCGACTCATTCCATCGTACCTGCACCATCATTGCCTGCACTTCGATAGTCATCACGGCAGTCTACATCCTGCGTGTTGTTGGTAAGATTCTTTACCAACAAGTACCAAATCCAGAGTTCTACAAACTCACCGATGCAACATGGGATGAGAGAGTAGCTGTTGGTGGACTTATCCTCTGTGTCGCTGGTCTTGGTCTTGCTCCGCTGTGGGCTCAGAACATCATCAATGATGCTGTCGGACCAATGATTAGCCATATTATGGGACTTTAAGTTAATAAGTTTTTGAGTAAGAAACTATGAATATCGATTACAGTCAATTTCTAAATATGATTCCGGAGGTCACGCTGACAGCTATCCTTCTGATAGTGTTCGTTGTTGATCTCTTCACAGCACAGAAGGCTTCTCCTTTGGCTATCCACCAAGCAGAGCTGGGTGAGATGTCATTGATTAAAGAGGATAATTCTGCTGCCACACAGGTGGCAGGCGAGTTAAGGAAATGGTTCAACCCGCTCGTTTGCGTGTTGATGCTTATCCATATCCTCATCAATATTTTCCCGACAGCCGCTGCTCAGTCTTTCGGAGGTATGTATGTCACCAGTGCAAGCATTGGTGTCATCAAGACCATTTTGGCATTTGGTACTCTCGTAGTGCTGATTCAGGCACGTGAGTGGCTTATGCGTGAAGACACAGCCTTCAAGGAGGGCGAGTTCTATGTACTCGTGATTTCTACGCTCCTCGGCATGAACATGATGGTAAGTGCCAACCACTTCATTATGTTCTTCCTTGGACTTGAGATGGCTTCCGTGCCAATGGCATGTCTTGTAGCTATGAACAAGTATCGTCACTTCTCAGCTGAGGCTGGCGCTAAGTTCATCATCACCGCTACATTCTCAAGTGGCGTGATGCTCTTCGGTATCAGCTTCATCTATGGCGCTACAGGTTCCCTCTATTTCGATGAAGTGGCTTCACACATTGCAATCTCACCTCTTACCATCTTGGGCATGGTGTTTTTCTTCTCAGGTTTGGGATTCAAGATGTCTTTGGTTCCTTTCCACTTCTGGACAGCCGATACCTATCAGGGTGCTCCTACATCTGTAACAGGTTACCTCTCGGTTGTATCTAAGGGAGCAGCTGCTTTCGCACTTTGCGCCATCATGATGAAGGTCTTCGCTCCGCTGGTAGATTATTGGCGTTACATGCTGATGGTTGTCATCGTGCTTTCCATCACCGTTGCCAACCTCTTTGCCATCCATCAGAAGAACCTCAAGCGCTTCATGGCGTTCTCTTCAATCTCACAGGCTGGATACATCGTGCTTGCCATTCTTGGCAACTCGGCAATGAGCGTTACAGCGTTGAGCTACTATGTACTCATCTACGTTGTTGCCAACCTTGCGGTCTTCGCTATCATTGCATCTGTTGAGGAGCATCACGGCACTGTCGACATGGACAGCTACAATGGCTTCTATCAGACCAATCCTCGTCTGAGCTTTATCATGACTCTTGCCTTGTTCTCACTTGGTGGCATTCCTCCTTTCGCAGGTATGTTCTCTAAGTTCTTCGCGTTCATGGCAGCCGTTGATGGAGCGCAAGTTACTTCTGGCATTGGTTCATTGACTTATGCAGTGGTATTTATCGCCTTGGTTAACACGGTGATAAGCCTTTACTACTATCTCCTCATTGTCAAGGCCATGTTCATCAAGCCTAACGACAATCCTCTGCCTACGTTCAAGAGCTCAACAAGCACAAAGTTGGCTTTGGCCATCTGCACCTTCGGTGTTGTTGCTTTTGGCGTTTGCTCAGGTGTCTACGAGTGGATTGCTGCAGCTGCAGGACTTAAATAACGACAATGCATCCTAACGTCTCCCTTTGTTAAAAGGTAGATCTGAAACAATATTAAGCCCGACTTGATTCTTTCAGTCGGGCTTTATTGTTGTATGCTCGGCATGAGCATTGTCTAACGGGTGGAAGTCCCGAGTAAGCCCTAATAGCGGGAATTACAC
>CAZXGQ010000047.1:0-24299 GCA_964640415.1 uncultured Prevotella sp. | reverse complement strand
ACAAGAGAAGTTGGACAGCCTTATTGCATCAGAAGTTCATGCAAGGTTTACTGGAGATATTGGTTAAGAGCTCTATTTTTTAATTACATCATTTGCTAACTTTCTCAATGATCACTGCATTATCTGCCAGTTTATTCTCTGTCACTGCATTATCCGAAACTTGAGTATAATATAAGGGCGTGTCATAACCTGCTTTCTTCGAGTAACGCCCCCGGAAGGGTTACTGAACAGTTTTGACACGCCCTCTTTAGATAAGTCGGAAGTGTTTCCTCTTTGTTGTTGCTTACCTTTTCCTCATTGCCTTCACAATCTTGCCCATATACATGGAGTGGATACCGGCAGGGAAGTCTGAGTACAGCTCCTTGGGCATCTTGCCGAAGCCCTTGGGGTCGAAGGGCGCATGATAAATCATCTCGCACTCGAAGACGGTCTTCGCCTCCTCGAAGTATGGCGTGCCGTGCTCGGTGAAGAGGGTGTGCAGACCAAGTGCTTTTGCCTTGTCGCCATCGCGACCGCTGTGCGAACCCATGTATTCGAGGATGTCCTTGTGGTCATCGTCAAACTCCATCACGGTGAAATACTTCGCCTTCTCCATATACTTGAAGGTGTAGCGAGCAGGAGCCACATAGACGGTCATGAGCGACATTCCTTTCTCCCAGATGTTGCCGAGCGCTCCCCAGCCGATGGTCATCTCGTTGTGGTCAGCCTTGTCACCGACGGCGAGGAGCAAACCCTTGCCCTTGAAGTAAGTAAAAGGATTGCCATGGAAGTCGGTAGTAACGTCAAACTCCTCAAAACCCTTCTTACTTGTCGCCTTGGCAGTTGCGGTAGCACTGGACGATGCACCGCTCTTTCCGCCATACACTTCATACGAAACATTCTCAGGCTTCCACTTATCTTTTGGCGTTGTTTCCCCCTTCGGATAACCTATCACAATGGTGGCAAAAGGAATAATCTGACTTGGCAAATGCAGCAAGCCGGAGATGGCTTCGCAGCGTTTAGGGTCTGGATAAGTGCCTGTCCACACCGCCCCCAGTCCCATGCCGTGCGCCTGAAGGAGGATGTTCTCAGTGGCGGCAGAGGCATCCTGGCTCCAGAACTCGCGCACCATACCGGGTTTTTCGTTGGTCATGTCGCCACACACCACGATGGCAAGCGGAGCATCCTTTGCCATCCGGGCATTCGGAGTCACCTCGGCTATCTTCTCCAGCGTGGACTTGTCTTTTACAACCACAAAATGCCATGGCTGCACATTCACCGCCGAAGGTGCTGCCATACCGGCACGCAAGAGTTTTTCTATCTTCTCATCCTCCACCGGTTTGTCGAGGTAAGCACGCACAGAGGTGCGGGTCATTATGTTCTGATAAACGATGTCGGTGGAGTCTGCCTCACTGTCAACCGACTTGGCAGCACCTGCGCTCATTGCCCATCTTGCACTAACAACGACAAGGGCTATCGCCAATACGATATTCAATAATGTTGCTGGTTTCATATATATTCTGTCTTTTTATTTCTTGGATACGAACGTTGCGATTAAAATGTCACTTGGATGCCTGGCTCAGTTTGAAGAGTGTTCCCATCGGGCAGACAAAGCGGCAATAGGGTCTTGTCACAATGAACGACAAGAGTACGAAGCCCACCGCCAAGACGATGACCACCCATGAAGCCGACTGGAAGATGAAGGCAGAGAACGGCTCATAGTCAGTCCATTCGCTCCACACGCCTCCCCAGATGCAGAGCATCAGCAACGCCCATAGTACCTGACGGAAGATGTCGAGACGACGGATGGTCTTTTGACTCATCTTTACCTTATACTTCACGCATTTGCCAGCCACCTGCTGCAACGAACCAAAGGGGCAGACATGGGTGCAATAGTAAGTCTTCTTGCCGAAGAGTGGATAAACGAATGCCGTAATGAGCATAATGACGGGAATAATGACGGCAAGCACGTTGATGCCGTGCGCCATATACCCCAAAAGCGAGGTATAGGAAAGGAACGCCCCACACCAGAAACCAAGCACCACAACGTTGAGCACCAATTGGCAGAGGTGGTATTTCCTGTCCTTGATGAAGAGCGGCAGAATGGCAGCCATCAGCACAACGGCGAGTCCGGCAATGTTCTTGGCAGAACAGTCGAAGTTGCTTGCCGCATTGTCCTCCGAAGCCAACGCCTGTTGTCCTTGGGCATACTGCAAGCCTCGCTGCATATTTCCAATAATAGCATTCGAGGAGAAGGTAGCACCCGACACGGCATCCACCTTTGTTTGCATGGCCTCCTCTATGGTTTTGCCATTCCACCTTGTCAGCAAGTTGGAGGCCTGTTCGAAAAAGTCGGGAGTCTCGGCATTGTCGAGTGCCTTCACATTCATTACCTTCCCGTCTTTGACAGTGATCTCGAGCGGAACCTTGCCGCCATAGCCGGAGATGTCGGAAGCCAAACCCGTAGTGTTGATGACCGTCGAACCGTCCGGCAACGTGCGCAACGTATCGTTGGCCACACTCTTTGCCGCCTCCACCTTGTGTTTCAGCTCATGTCCCATCCACTCACCTTGCTTCACTATGGCAAGCGAGGAGAGGAGCAGCAAGCACACCAGGAGGCTGCATACCTGATGAATCTTATTCATTATCTTCATTTATTATTTGCTTGTAAATCATTTTAGGGTGGTTCTAAGAATTACCACCCTTAACCTTTTATCTTCAAGCGTAGCGAATTCAACACCACACTCACGCTCGAACAAGCCATCAAGGCACTTGCCCACATCGGCGTAATCTGGAAGTCGATGCCAAAAAGACGCAAGGCTCCTGCCGCCAGGGGGATGCAGACGATGTTGTAGACAAAAGCCCAAAAGAGGTTCTGCCATATCATGCCCACTGTCTGCCGGCTTAGCTTCACAGCTTCGGGGATAGCCATCAGGTCATCGCCCATCAGCGTCACCTGTGCCACGTCCATAGCCACATCCGTGCCCTTCCCTATTGCCATACTCACGTCGGCAAGAGCCAACGCCTGTGTGTCGTTGATGCCGTCGCCTATCATCATCACTCGCCTGCCCTCCCCTTGGAGCTTCTGCACCAAGGCTTGCTTGTCGCCCGGCTTCACCTTGCTCTGCCAGTGGCATATGCCAGCCTTCTCTGCCCAATAGCGGGCAGCTTCCTCCTTGTCGCCGCTCATCATATACACTTCGATGCCTGCCTCTTGCAACTGTCGCATGGCTTCGGCGGCATGAGGCTTGAGTGTCTCGCGAGCCTCCAACGCTTTGCTGAGAGCATCTCCGTCGTTTTGGGCAAGGGCTGCGAGATCCTCTGCTTTAGTGAAATCGGTGTTCAGATTGGGGATGGTGAGCGTACCAGTCTTGTCGATGACGAGGGCGTTCACCTTGCGCAAGTTTTCGAGGGCTGCGGCATCCTTGATAAGGATTTGCTTCTGCGCAGCCTTTCCTATGCCTACCATCAGAGCGGTAGGCGTAGCCAAGCCCATGGCACACGGACAAGCCACCACCAGTACAGCAACGGCGCTCAATATCGCCTGTGGCAGACAGGCATTGCCACCTGCCAGCCACCATATAATAAAGGTAAGCAAGGCGATGCCTGCCACCACGGGTACAAAGATTAGTGCAGCCTTGTCCACGATACGCTGCACAGGAGCTTTACTGCCCTGTGCCTCCTGCACCATACGGATAATCTGCGCCAAGGCGGTCTTCTCGCCTATCTGCTTGGCACGCATTCTGAGCTTGCCTTGGCTGGGGATGGTGCCTGCCAGCACCTCATCGCCCACTCGCTTGGCAGCGGGAACAGGTTCGCCTGTTATCATTGCCTCATCCACATAGGCCACATCGGCAGTCATAAAGCTCTCGGCTTTTGTCACCGTGCCGTCTACGGGAATCTTTTCTCCGGCACGCACCTCAATAATGTCACCGTAACCTATCGTGGAGATAGGCACCTCCTCCATCTTGTAGTCATCCGAGCCTTCGAGTTTCTCCCGGGTCACCAGACGGGCGGTCTTCGGTTGCAAGCCCATCAACTGCCTTATGCTGTCCGCCGTGCCGTCCTTGGCCTTCTCCTCCAAGCATCTGCCTGTCAAGACGAAGGTGACAATCATCACAGAGGCATCGAAATATGTATGCCACTCGATGCCCCTCACACCCCACACCTGCTCACCGAAGAAGGTATTGAAGGCACTGAAGAGAAAGGCGATGAGTGTGCTCATTGCCACAAGCGAATCCATGTTGGCGGTATGATGCCTGATCTGTTTCCAAGCAGAGACATAAAACATCCTGCCGCAACACAACATATTGGCCAATGCCAGGAGCAGGCAAGTTTGATTACGGAAAGGACTGTCAGCGCCGTCCGACTGCATACCAAGCGAAATCCAACCCATGGATAAAGCCATGGTGAGGACGGCGAAAAGCCAAGACAGCAAGGTCTTGCGCTTGAGTAATGTAAATTCACGGCGGTTGATTTCCTCGGCACTTCGGTCGGATTCTATCACGAGGTCGTAGCCTATAGAGGAAACCTCTCGCTTCATATCTTCGAGCGTAATCTGCTCTGAGTCATAGTCTATGAGGACGGTGCGTCCTGCCAGCGAAACGGAGGCGGAACGTATGCCGTCGAGGGAGTTGAGCTTGCGCTCCACATTGGCAGAGCATGCAGAACATGCCATACCTATCACGGGAATTGTTTTCTTCATTTTTCCTATTTTTCGTTCTTTACCTGAAACTATACTATTCATGGTTGCAAAAGTATGAAAAGACTCTTACAACCTAATTGCAAATAGGAAAAATCAAATAATCAGCATATTGAGGAGGGAGAGATACTTCCTCGGGGGTGAATGGGGAACATTGGTGTTCCACCCTTTGTTTGTCTGAATTTTAGAAAACATAATACATGGCACGAGCAACCATGTGCCTTGCTGGATGCCGGCAAAGGCAGGGGTCATTTCGAAGTCCACCATTTGGAAAGACCGCGTAGGCGAAAGCCTGACCTGCTTCACATCCATGCAGTGCTTCTTGAGCTGAAGCCCGTGGCCTTGACAACTCTCGTGGTTCAAACAACGTTTTAGACAACAATCGGGCACCATCCCCACCATCATCTTGTCATAGCGCAGACAGTGCATGACAGTAGTGCCCACGCTCATGTAAACCACCATGAACGAGAGCAAGAGAGCCATCAATATGTTGAGCGAACGTTTCACACTGCAAAATTAATATAATCCGACAGGATAGCCATCCGTATCCGTTGGATATAAGAATATTTAAGAAAATCTCACAACCCGGAACCTGCCAATCACGAATGAGACGTGGGGCCTTTTTGAAAAATAATTCACAAATTGTTTTGCGGTATCAGCTAAACATCGTACATTTGCAGACACAAAGACGAAACAAACACCGGGGTTGTCCTGATTCGATCGGGATACTCATCAAATTACGTTGAAAACCGGGTCACTTCTCTTGTCGATGGCGGGCCACATAAAACCGCATGCGCGGACTAAGCCAAAAGGCCAGTGGATTACAAAAACGGAGAGAACCCACAACTTTTTAAGCTGGAGTTTTCATCACATCCTCAGGGCAACCCCTTTTTTATATTCTCAATACTTTCAACATTATGTTTAGCGGAATAGTGGAAGAAATGGCGACAATCGTCGCCATAAAGCGATATGGAGGAAACGTTGACCTCACATTGACATGTTCGTTCACCAGCGAGCTGAAGATTGACCAAAGCGTCAGCCACAACGGTGTATGCCTCACGGTGGTCAGCATCAATGGCGACCAGTATACCGTCACGGCAATGAAAGAGACACTCGACCGCTCAAACATAGGTCTGCTGAACGTTGGCGATAAGGTCAACGTGGAGAGGTCTATGCAGATCAACGGCCGTCTCGACGGACACATCGTGCAAGGTCACGTTGACCAGACAGCAGAGTGCGTCAGCATGACCGATGCCGACGGCAGCACCTATTTCACTTTCCGCTATCATGCCGACAAGGCAATGGCACAGCGTGGTTACATGTGCGTGGACAAAGGCTCGGTGACCGTCAACGGCGTGTCGCTGACTGTCATCAACCCCACCGACGACTCGTTCACAGTGGCCATCATCCCTTACACTCGCGAGAACACCAACTTCCATTACATCAAAGTTGGCTCATGCGTAAATATCGAGTTCGACATTCTCGGCAAGTATATCGCCCGGCTAAGGCATTTTGAAGAGTAACGGTGGCCAAGCTTTCCCATAGGAATCGGGTCGGCTCTCCACTGAAATCCGTCATTTAGACAAGCACCTCTCCAGGGTGCTTTTTTGTTGGACAAGCTATCTCAGTGTTGGAAAAATGTAAAGATTTATAGCAAAATTTTAACACTTGGGGAGCACACCATCCAGGACGACCGTGGAGGCTCTGAAGTGTAAAAATGGGCACTTTCAAGCCAAATTTAGCCCCCATAAGCATAAAATCGGGTCGCGATAGTAGCCTTATCGCACCGCGATTCTAACGTAAAGCCGCCGCGATTCTAACGTAAAGGCACCGCGATTCTAACGTAAAGCCGAATCGAAAGCCAAAATTTCGGCCATATTCCAGACTATAAAAATATAACCACCTGTCTATAAGGGCATTATAAAAGTGCCGCATAAATCGCTCAAATGCGCACAAGAGGAAAACTTTTTCAAAAAAATCGATTCTCAGAGAGCCTTTTGTTGTGATTTTTCATTACGCAAAGTGATTCGCATGAACCTTAGCCATCGCTTACGAATTCTTTCATGTCCGACTGGCGCTCGTCGACGTTCGTCAAGATAGAAGGACCCTGTTTAAAACTTCCATATCTGACGTTAACTTGCTAATACAGCAAGAAAGCAAAGAGGCTGACTCAAACTTTGGTTAAGGTCATGTTGCACAAAATCATGCCTAATATTGGCTTTAAGACTTATTAGAATTATATAAACTTATCTAATTAGTGCCTTTTTTATCACAATTTGTATAAATTGCGCCAACGATTGTTAAGAATAAATCATTTGAATAAACCTTTAAGCCTTTATAGCATCAAACCATCATAAGATAATTATCAGTTATTCAATATTTATGGTAAAAAAAGCAACAACTATCCTTGTTGTGGCAGGATTCCTAAGCGTTTCGGCTCAGGTTTCTGCACGTCAGTGGACGTTGCAGGAATGCATCGATTATGCACTTGCCAACAACATCACGCTTCAAAAAAACCGGGTAAGCAAGTACTCGGCGATTGAAGACTACAAGCAAAGCAAGGCCGCACTGCTGCCGTCGCTTTCTGCCTCCACGTCGCACAACATCTCCTACAACCCATGGCCTGAGCAGGGATCATACACGGTGCAGGGGTCAAAGGTGCAAACCAATGTCGACAAGTTCTATTACAATGGTTCCTACGGCATTAACGCCAACTGGACGGTGTGGAATGGCAACCAGAACCATAACCAGATCAAGCTGAACAAGCTCTCCGTAGAGCAAGCCGCCCTCGACTCTGCACAGACTGCCAACAGCCTGCAAGAGCAGATTGCACAGCTCTTCGTACAGATACTTTATTCAAAAGAAGCGGTGAGCGTCAACGAGGCCACGCTTGAGACTTCGAAGAAGACCGAGGCACGCGGAAAGGAGTTTTACAAAGTAGGCTCACTGAGCAAGGCCGACCTCGCACAGCTCACAGCCCAGAGGGCACAAGACGAATACAGTGTCGTGCAGGCACAAAGCTCACTTGCCGACTACAAGCGACAGCTGAAGCAACTTCTGCAGATAACCGACCAGGAAGAGTTTGACGTAAGCTCAGAAGAGCCGACCGACGCCATGGCAACAACCGCCATACCATCGGTGACCGTGGTCTACGACTCTGCATTGCAATACCGTCCCGAGATTCAGAACGCCTTGCTGGGCATCAAGAGCAGCGACGTACAAATCAAGATAGCCAAGGGACAACGCATGCCCACTGTGGGAGTTTCGGCAAGCATCAGCTCCAACACCACTTCAATGAACAGCAACGACTGGGCAAAGCAAATGAAAAACAACCTCATTGGCGGAGCGGGATTCACGGTGAGCGTTCCAATCTACAACAACAGACAGACCAAGACTGCCATCAACAAGGCCATTCTCTCAAAGCAGAGCTACCAACTCGACTTGAAAGACAAGCAGACGCAGCTCTACTCTACCATCGAGAACTATTGGCTTCAGGCAAACAACAACCAGGAGCAATACAAGAGTGCTAAGGTGAACACCGAGAGCGCACAGGAGAGCTATGACCTCTTGCAGGAGCAGTTCAAGCAAAACCTCAAGAATGTCATTGAACTGATGAACGGAAAAGACAAGCTGCTCCAGGCAAAGCAAAGCGAGCTGCAAGCCAAATACATGGCCATTCTCAACATCAATCTGCTCAATTTCTACAAGGACGGCACAATGAAATAACCATCTCCCTTGTGGAAATCCGTATGACAGAAAAATAACAAGATATATAAATTATCGCATAAATACAAACTCATGAAAATCAAGAAAGTAAGCAGTATTTGGATAATCGTAGGAGTTGTTGTTGTCCTGGCTGTAGCAGCATGGCTGCTTTCCGGCAGCAAGAAAGACACGACAGTCAACTTCACCACTGAGGCCGCAGGCCCCACCAACATCGAGAACAGCGTGACCGCCACAGGTACGATTGAGGCAGTGAAGACCGTCACCGTAGGTACGCAGGTGTCAGGTATCATCGACAAACTCTATGTCGACTACAACAGCACGGTAAAGAAGGGACAAGTAATAGCCGAGCTTGACAAGCAGAACCTGCAAAGTCAGCTCAACTCTGCAAAAGCGCAGCTTTCTCAGGCGCAGGCAAATCTCCAAAGCGCTCAGAGCGACCTTGCTTACCAGAAGTCCAACTACCAGCGCAACAAGGCTTTATACGACAAGGGCCTCATCTCTGCCAACGATTTCGAGCAGGTTCGCCTGAGCTGGCAGACAGCAAGCGCCACCGTGACACAGAGGAAAGACGCCGTGGCTGCAGCAAAAGAAGAGGTGGCCCGCGCACAGACCAACCTCAGCTATGCCGTCATCACATCACCGATCGACGGTGTGGTAATCTCAAAGAGCGTTGAGGAAGGACAGACAGTGGCTGCAAGCTACTCTACACCTGAGCTCTTCACCATCGCCAAGGACTTGAAAGACATGCGCGTTATCGCCGACGTCGACGAGGCTGATATAGGCGGCGTTAAGGTTGGCCAGAGAGTGACATTCACTGTGGACGCCTACCCCAACGACACTTTCGAAGGTTCTGTGACACAGGTTCGCCAAGAGGCTACTACAACTAACAACGTCGTAACTTACGAGGTTGTAATCAGCGCACCAAACCAGGACCTGAAGCTTATGCCAGGCCTGACAGCCAATGTGAACATCTACACCGAGGAGATCAAGAACGTGTTGAGCGTTCCTTCAAAGGCATTGCGCTATACTCCTGAGAAAGAGACTGTCGGCGGAAGGAAGATCAAAGACATCTCAAACGCCAAGAACAAGGTTTGGACACTTGAGGGCAACACGCTCGTAGCACATAAGGTGACTGTTGGCTCAACAGACGGCATCCACACGCAGATTCTCAGCGGCATAAAGAAAGGCACAAAGGTCATTACCGGCATAGCCACGCAAGAGGCAGAGGACACTGAGGACAGCAGCAACGACGGCACACAAAGCCCGTTCGCTCCCGGACCCAAAAACGACAAAAAGAAGTAAGCGCGTATGGACAATGACAAAAAAGTAGTAATCGAGCTACAAGACATCAAGCGCGAGTTCCAGGTCGGCGACGAGACCGTACACGCCCTGCGTGGCGTCTCGTTCAAGATTTTCGAGGGTGAGTTTGTTACCATCATGGGTAAGTCTGGCTCCGGAAAGTCGACCCTCCTCAACCAGCTTGGTTGTCTGGACACTCCGTCAAGTGGCGAGTATTACCTTGACGGCGTGCCAGTAAGGGAGATGTCGCGGTCGCAAAGGGCGGTGCTCCGCAACCGCAAGATCGGCTTCATCTTCCAGAACTACAACCTCTTGCCCAAGACTTCGTCGGTGGAGAACGTGGAGTTGCCGCTCATGTACAACTCCGGCGTATCTGCCGCTGAAAGGCACGAGCGCGCAGTAGAGGCCCTGAAGGCCGTAGGGCTTGGCGACAGGCTCTACCACAAGTCGAACCAAATGTCGGGTGGACAGATGCAACGCGTAGCCATTGCACGCGCCCTCGTCAACGACCCTGCCGTGATACTTGCCGACGAGGCGACCGGTAACCTTGACACACGAACGAGCTTTCAGATTCTCGTGCTCTTCCAAAAGCTGTACGCGCAAGGGCACACGATCATTTTCGTCACCCACAACCCCGACATTGCCAACTACTCGTCGAGGAACATTGAGATAAGGGACGGAAAGGTTATCCGCGACGAGCATAACAACAACATCAAGGACGCGGCAAAAGCCCTTGCGGAATTGCCGGCAAACACCGATGAGTAAAACTATTGTTGACAAATGAACTATACCAACTTATTAAAGATAGCCCTGCGTGCCATTGGCGCCAATAAGATGCGGTCGTTTCTCACCGCTCTTGGCATCATCATCGGTGTGGCATCGGTCATCACGATGCTCGCCATAGGCCAAGGCTCAAAGCGCAGCATCCAGGCAAACATAGCCGAGATGGGCTCCAACATGATAATGATTCATCCGGGTCAGGACATGCGCGGAGGCGTAAGACAAGATGCATCGTCGATGGAAACGCTGAAGCTCACCGACTACCAGACTCTGAAAGACGAGTGCACCTACATCAAGGGCATCTCGCCCGTGGTGAGCAGCTCCGGCCAATTCATCTACGGCAACAACAACACACAATCGACTATCTATGGCGTAAACACCGAGTATCTCGACATCAGACAGTTGAGCGTGTCGAACGGCGAATGCTTCACCGACCAAGACATCAAATCGAACGCCAAGGTGTGCATTCTCGGACAAACCGTAGTGGATTACCTCTTCCCCAACGGAGGTGACCCTGTGGGAAAAGTGGTCAGGTTCAACTCCACACCCTTCCGCGTTGTAGGCGTATTGAAGAAGAAAGGCTACAACTCCATGGGTATGGACCAGGACAACCTCGTCGTAGCACCTTACACCACTATCATGAAGCGTATCCTCGCACAGACTTATCTCTCTGAGATTCAAGCCTCAGCCATAACAGAGGGTGTGACGGAAAAAGCAACAACCGAGATGACTACCATCTTGCGACGCAACCACAAGCTGAAGGATGCCACCGAAACGACGGAAGCCGACGATGACGACTTCAACATCCGTTCGCAGGAAGAGTTGTCGTCAATGATGAACTCAACCACCAACATGCTGACAATACTGCTCGGCTGCGTGGCCGGCATCTCCCTCTTGGTTGGCGGTATCGGCATCATGAACATCATGTATGTCAGCGTCACCGAGCGCACACGCGAGATCGGCTTGCGCATGAGCGTAGGTGCCCGTAGCATAGACATCCTCAATCAATTCCTCATTGAAGCCATCTTGCTGTCGGTGACCGGCGGTATTATTGGCATACTCATAGGAATCGGCTCAAGCTACGTTGTCAAGATGGCAGCGGGGTGGCCTATCTACATTGAGCCATGGACCATACTCATGTCGTTCGCGGTATGTACGTTCACCGGAGTCTTCTTCGGTTGGTATCCTGCCAAGAAAGCAGCTATGCTTGACCCGATTGAGGCCATCAGATACGAGTAATTGTTTATGCCCGCGCTTGCATAAGCAACGTTAAAAAATACAAAAGCGCTTCTTGTAATGTCTTATTTCTTTATCTTTGCAAAAATAAATAAAGCAAACTAAAGAAATGAGACATTTCAAGTTTATTACCCTTTCTGCCGTTGCCACATTGATGTTATCGGCATGCGGCACAACATCCACAGTACCTATTACCGGTCGCAAGCACACCCTGCTTGTATCCGACTCAGAAGTGTTGAGCCTGAGCAATCAGCAATATTCCGAATTCATGAAAACGGCCAAGGCTTCCACCAACACCCAAAACACGGCAATGGTGAAGCGTGTAGGCCAGCGTCTGGCAACAGCCGTAGAGACATACTTGAAGAACAACGGCCTTTCATCAGAAATACAAAACTTCTCTTGGGCGTTCAATCTCGTTCAAAACACTGAGGCCAACGCCTTTTGCATGCCTGGCGGCAAGATTGTAGTCTACGAGGGCATTCTGCCCATTACCCAGAACGAGGCCTCATTGGCCATCGTTCTCGGCCATGAAATAGCCCACGCCGTGGCAAAGCACTCGGCAGAGCAAATGTCGAAGAAGCTACGCCAGCAATATGGCACCCAGATTGGCGGAGCGCTTCTCGGACAAGTGGTTGGCAGCAGCGCCGCATCAATTGCATCGCAACTGGCACAGACGGGCTTCAGCCTTGCAAACTTGAAATACAGCCGTGACGACGAGACCGAGGCAGACCACATGGGACTGATTTTTGCGGCAATGGCCGGCTACGACCCACAAGTTGCCGTTCCGTTCTGGCAGCGCATGTCATCAAGCAGCAGTAGCAACAAAAGCGACTTCCTCTCCGACCACCCTTCTGACGCAAAGCGCATAGCGGCATTACAGTCTGAGATGTCGGAAGCACTGAAATATTACAAAGCTTCAGGTTATGCAAATACCACGCAGACCACTACAAAAAAGGCTACAACTACAAAGAAAACAACAACCAAAAAGACCACAACCACAAAGACGACTACGACAAAGAAGTCGACTTCCACGAAGCGCAAATAAATAACACGCAAACACGCCCCCCCCCTTTTACACGACAAACCACAAACTCTCAGCCTATGCTCGAATATCTCTCATCCAACCTTTGGCTTGTATGGACACTGGTATGCGTTTTCGCCTTGATACTTGAAGTCACCTCCGGCACCTTTTACCTGATGTGCTTTGCCTTGGGCGCGGCGTGTTCCGTCATCACCTCGCTTTTGATCAATCCATTTTGGATTCAGGTATTGGTATTCGCCATCGGCTCCGCCCTTTGCGTATTCGGCGTGCGCCCCTTTGCCCTAAAATACCTGCACCCGCACCATAGCGACCGCCTGAGCAATGCCGATGCCCTTATCGGCCGTACGGGCATCGTGATTGAACCCATCGGTCCTACACAATCGGGCTACGTGAAAGTTGACGGAGACGAATGGAAAGCCATAGCCGATGCCGGAGTAACGATAGGCAATGGAAGCCGCGTAAGGATAGTGTCGCGCGACAGCATAATAGTGAAAGTGGTCGAAGAACAATGAACACACATAAGCAGCAGATGCTTAATCTTAACCCTATTAATTATTAACGCTTTAATCTGTATACCATGATGGGATTTTATGTTTTGATAGCGCTTGTAGTATTGGCGCTATTTTTCGCAAAAATGGCAATTGTCATCATTCCACAAAGTGAGACACGCATAATCGAGAGGTTGGGCAGATATTACGCCACTCTCAAACCTGGAATAAATATCATCATACCTTTTATAGACAAGGCAAAGATCATTGTCACCTACCAGCGTGGCCGCTACACTTACAGCAACCACATCGACCTTAGGGAACAGGTGTACGACTTTGACAAGCAGAACGTGATAACGAAGGACAACATTCAAATGCAAATCAACGCCCTACTCTATTTCCAGATCGTTGACCCGTTCAAGGCTGTTTATGAAATCAACAACCTCCCCAATGCCATTGAGAAACTGACGCAGACCACGCTGAGAAACATCATTGGCGAAATGGAACTTGACCAAACGCTTACGTCACGCGATGTCATCAACACCAAGCTGCGCGGCGTGCTCGATGACGCTACCAACAAATGGGGAATCAAAGTGAACCGCGTTGAACTTCAAGATATCATCCCTCCACAGAGCGTGCTGCAAGCCATGGAGAAGCAAATGCAGGCCGAACGCGACAAGCGTGCCACCATTCTCACATCAGAGGGCCAGAAGCAAGCGCAGATTCTGAAGTCGGAAGGTGAGAAAGCTGCAACCATCAATCGTGCGGAAGCCGACAAGCAGCAAGCCATACTCAGAGCTGAAGGCGAAGCCACAGCCCGCATACGCAAGGCGGAGGCTGAGGCTGCAGCGATAGAGAAAGTGACGCAAGCCGTGGGACAGACCACAAATCCTGCCAACTACCTGCTTGCGAAAAACTATATCCAAATGCTACAACAGGTAGCGTCCGGCGACAAGTCGAAGACCGTATTCCTGCCATACGAGGCAAGTAATCTTATGGGAAGCCTCGGAGGAATAAAGGAGTTGTTCAAATAATAGGATTTAATTATTGATTATGTATTGCAATTTATGCATCGTATGCGGTGCACGCCCTAATTTCATTAAGGTTGCACCGCTTATCAGAACAATCAAGGCAAGCACCACAAAACAAGTGGTGGATTTCCAACTTGTGTATACAGGTTCGGAAGATGACCCGACTATAGACAAGACTCTTTTTGATGATTTGTGCATACCGCGTCCTGACACGTTTCTTGGAGTGACGGCTACAAACCTAAGCGAGATAACAGGGCAGACGATGCAACAGTTCGAGGCATACCTTCAAACTCATCCAACCGATACCGTGGTGGTGGTAGACGACCTCGCCTCAACAATGGCTGTGGCGATAGTGGCAAAGAAGCATGGCCTAAGACTAGCGCATATCGCCGCCGGCACAAGGTCGTTTGACATAAACATGCCGAAAGAAGTGAACAGGCTCGTCATCGACGGACTGTCTGACTTACTATTTACTGCAGGGGCAAGCAACAATTCCATTGCCAACAAAGAGGGAGCCGAATTGTCAAAAGTCTATATGGTGGGAAACATTCTCATCGACAACCTGCGCTTCATACACGACAAGCTCAGAAAGCCCGCCATAGCCGACAAGCTGAAGTTGAACGGCAACGACTATATCGTGTTTACGCTCAACCGCAAAGCATTGATAGCCAATACCGGCAACCTTAAAGAAATGTTGAAGGCGGTCGTTGCCAACGCCAACGAAACACCTATAATAGCACCGTTGAGGGACGAGGCTGCCAATGCTGTACAGGATTGCATCAATGACACAAACTGCCATTGCATTCATATCGTGGAGCCCCTTTCTTATCTGGAGTTTGCCTGGCTCACGGAAAATGCAAAGGGCATTGTCACAGACTCCGGCAACGTGGCAGAAGAAGCGACGTTCAACCATGTGCCATGCATAACCCTCAACAGCTATACAGAGCATATAGAAACCGTACGCGAAGGCACAAACGTACTTGTAGGTGAGGATGCCAACACCTTGGGGCAAGCTGTTGCCGACATGACAAACGGCAAATGGAAAAAAGGCCAACTTCCCGAAAGATGGGATGGACGGACTGCCACCAGAATGCTAAGCATTCTTGAGGGCAATGAGAAATAACGGGTAACACCGTTATTTCTCCGAGCAAGGGCTATACGGTTATCTCTCCAGCAAGGGACTGGCACATTAAGCCACGTATGACATTGGGGTCTGAATACATTCCCTGAAGGAACATCAGCTTCGTGATGGCCGACTCCACTGTGCCGTCAAAGCCAGAAACGACTCCAATGTCCTTGAGCTGGTAACCCGTGTCGTAACGGTCCATGACCACGCTTCCCGCAACGCATTGACTGATATTTACTATCACTACACCACGTTGGGCTGCTTGCCTCAACAGTGGCATCAGCCAATAGTTGTGTGGTGCATTGCCGCTGCCGAATGTTCTGACGACCATGCCACGAACCGAGCTGGAGCTTAGCACGTTCCTGAATATACGCTCTTGTATGCCAGGGAAAATGCTAAACACCAGGACACTCTCGTCCATGGCATAATGCGGAATCATAGGCTTCGAAAAATCACGCTTGATGATATGATGGTCATAAAAGGAAAAATTCACACCGGCGTCGCACAAGTGCGGATAATTGAAGCTGTCGAAGGCAAAGAAGCCTTCGGCATTAACCTTTGTAGACCTGTTGCCCCTCAACAGCCTCCCGCTGAAATAGATGCACACTTCCGGCACCTTGGCATGCCCATCCTTGTCTTTCATCGCCGCCAACTCAATGCTGGTAATAAGGTTTTCCTTGCCGTCAGTCCTCAACTGTCCAATAGGAAGCTGAGACCCCGTAAGAATAACGGGCTTGGTAAGGTTCTCCAACATAAACGACAAAGCAGAGGCCGTATAGGCCATCGTATCAGTGCCATGCAGTATCACAAAACCGTCATACTGGTCATAATTGCGCGCAATGATTCTCACCAGCTGCGCCCAGTTTTTAGGCTTCATGTCGCTTGAATCAATGGGTGGCGTAAACTGATACACGTCCACATTTGTGCGGATAAGGTTAAACTCGGGCATAGAGTCTTCAAGGTGGTTGAAATCGAGAGGTTCCAATGCACCCGTCTGTGGGTTTTGCCCCATTCCGATTGTTCCTCCCGTATAAATCATCAGCACTTTATTCATAACCTAAGCTTTATCATTTGTTATAATAACTATGTTGATTGACACGCCTATATTTGTTGGCCTCAACTAAAAGAATGTCTAACTTTTCTTTCCTGACTTCGTCCAACTTGCCATTCCTGGACATCTTCCGATTATACTTAAGCCAATTGACCAAACGCCTGTCCTCTACATGATATTTGGACGGGCGGCGTTTGTTTGCCTCAAGATAGGACATGTATTCATGCCACCTCAACAGCCATGTCTTATCAAATGTCATGCGTGAAAACCATTATATTATTATACCATTCGTGTCATTTTTTACTATCTGCAAAATTACTTATTTTTTGAACCATTCATATTATTTCAAGTAATTATTTTTCAGCTAATCCTTCATACTTTGGAAAATTAGTCTTACCTTTGCACTAATTAAGCATTCATTATCATTAAAAATGAAGAACATCCTCTTTATCCCCGTTTTGTGTGCTATACTTCTCGCTTTGGGAAGTTGCTCGAGTATGCGTCATTACACTTATTTTCAGAACATTGACACATTAGACATGTCTCCGTCCAAGGGTCTGCCCGTGACAAAGATCATGCCAAACGATGAGCTTTCTATCATCGTCAAGACCACCAACCCGGAAGCATCACAACCGTTCAACCTCTTCACGAGCAATGACGGTCTCAACAATAGCAGCAACAATGACATCCGCGGATATCTCGTTGACAACGAAGGTTGCATCAACTTCCCCGTCTTGGGAAGAATCCATGTGAGCGGACTTTCAAACTCAGAGATAGAGGACACCATTGCCAACAGACTCAAGCCGTATCTCTCAGTTTCAGAGAAGCCTGTCGTTATTTGCAGGCTCAGAAGTTTCCGCGTCACGATGATTGGTGAACTTGGATCAAAGGTCATAGAAGTGCCCGACGAGAAAATCAACATCGTGCA
Source organism: uncultured Prevotella sp. (assembly GCA_964640415.1). Lineage (GTDB taxonomy): Bacteria > Bacteroidota > Bacteroidia > Bacteroidales > Bacteroidaceae > Prevotella. The sequence goes on along the minus strand of CAZXGQ010000047.1, from coordinate 6,911 downwards.
GGCTTTGGCTCAAGCCGGTGACATATCCATGTACGGAAAGCGCACAAACGTGCTGTTGGTGCGTGAGGATTCCGTAGGCGAGAAGCATTCACATCGTTTCAACATGAACGACGCAAGAATATTCAACGACCCTTATTATTATCTTAAGCAGAACGACATTGTCTACGTCCAGCCAACCAAGCAGAAGACAGTGCAGTCTTCCACTGGCCAGTGGACAACACTCTGGGTCACCGTTTTGGGCTGGGCTACCACCGTGGCATCACTGGTATTGACTATCTTGAAATAAACACATAACAAGTATTTATAAATCAATGGAAAACAACATCCATGAGGATTGCGGCGTAGCTTTGATACGCCTGCTCAAACCCCTCAGCTATTACCAGAAGAAGTACGGTTCATGGAAATGGGGATTGGGCAAGCTCTATCTGATGATGGAGAAAGAGCACAACCGCGGTCAGGAAGGTGCCGGTATTGCCTCTGTAAAACTCAACACCAAACCCGGACGTGAATACATGTTCAGGGAAAGGGCTGAAGGCGCCAATGCCATCACGAAGATATTCGGTGAGGCAAACAGGCAGATCCGCCAAGTAATGAAGGAAGAGGACATAGACACCGAGACCTATGACGAGCTTCCTTTTGCCGGTGAACTTTACATGGGACACTTGCGCTACTCTACGACAGGAAAGAGTGGCGTGAAATATGTGCACCCTTTTCTGAGAAGAAACAACTGGAAGGCGAAAAACCTTTGTGTCTGCGGCAACTTCAACATGACAAATGTTGAGGACGTTTTCAAGACCCTTACAAAGCAGGGACAAAGCCCGCGTATTTACAGCGACACCTATATAACGCTTGAGCTCATGGGCCACAGACTGGACCGCGAGGTTGAGCGCAACTTTATAGAGGCGCAAAAGCAAGGATTGCAGGATACCGACATAACCGATTACATCGACAGTCATGTCCGCATGGAAAATGTCCTCAAGACAACGATGAATCATTTTGACGGTGGATATGTAATGTGTGGCATCACCGGAAGTGGCGAGATGTTTGCAATGAGAGACACTCATGGCATTCGTCCCGCTTTTTGGTATAAAAACGATGAGATAGTAGCCGTGGCATCAGAGAGACCTGTGCTACAGACTACATTCGATCTCGAATACGACGAGATAAACGAGCTCACCCCAGGCGCAGCCCTCATCGTGAAAAACGACGGCAGCACCACGGAACAGCAAATTCTCGAGGAAGAGGAGAACTACAAGTGCTCATTTGAACACATATACTTCTCGCGCGGTTCCGACAAGGACATCTACCGCGAGCGCAAGAAGCTCGGCGAGCAGCTGACACCGAAAGTGCTCAAATCCATTGACGGCGACACCAAGCACACTGTCATATCTTTCATACCCAACACCGCCGAAGTGGCTTATTACGGCTTGCTCGAGGGCTTCAAGAATTACCAACGGGAGCAAGATGTCAACAACATACTGGCGTTGGACCACAAACCTACCCACGAAGAGCTGACAGCAATACTCAACCGCGACGTCAGGTCTGAGAAAGTGGCGTGGAAAGACATAAAGCTGCGCACGTTCATTACGGAAGGCACAGCACGCAACGACCTTGCTGCTCACGTTTACGACATAACATACGGTTCCATCGAGCCATACGTTGACAACCTCGTTATCATAGACGACAGCATCGTGCGCGGCACTACGCTGAAAGAAAGCATACTTCGCATTCTTGACAGGCTTCATCCAAAGAAGATAGTTCTTGTCAGTTCGGCTCCACAAATCCGCTATCCCGACTACTACGGCATCGACATGCCAAGGCTTGAGGAGTTCTGCGTATTCCGCGCCACAATAGCTTTGATACACGACCGCGGCATGGAGCACCTCATACACGACACATACAAGGCTTGCAAGGCCGAGCTCGAGAAGCCAACAAGCGAGATGGTGAACCGCGTACGCGACATTTACCAGCCATTCACAGAGGAAGAAATAAACCGGAAAATAGTGGAGATGCTCAAGCCCGACGGCATGACGACTCCCGTGGACATTGTCTACCAGTCGATCGGCGGTCTCCACAGAGCCATACCCAACGAACAGGGCGATTGGTATTTCACGGGCTACTACCCCACTCCAGGCGGAAACAAGATGTGCATAAAGGCATTCGTCAATTTTTATGAGAATGTTTACGGCTGCACCAATTTAGGCATATAAAACAACAACAGATGAAGAATGTTACTTTGATATTATCTGACGGCACAAAGTTTCATGGCCGCTCTTTCGGTTACGACGCACCCGTAGCTGGCGAGGTTGTGTTCAACACCGCCATGATGGGTTATCCCGAATCATTGACCGACCCTTCTTATGCCGGGCAAATCCTTACGTTCACCTATCCATTGATAGGCAACTATGGCGTGCCACCATTCACATTCGAGAAAAACGGTCTGCCAACATTCATGGAGAGCGACAAAATCTATGCCGCTGCCATGATCTGCTCCGACTACAGTGAGCAATACAGCCACTGGAACGGTGTGGAGTCGCTTGCCGCATGGCTTCAGCGCGAACACATACCAGGCATCACAGACATCGACACAAGACAGCTGACTAAGGTGTTGCGTGAGCATGGTGTCATGATGGGTTCAATTGTGTTTGACGACGAACCAGACAACGTGCCACACGCCGACTACTCAGGAGTCAACTTTGTCGACAAAGTGTCGTGCAAGGAAATCATCCGCTACAACGAAGGAGCGGGTAAGAAAGTGTTGCTCGTCGACTGCGGCGTTAAGGCAAACATCATCCGTTGTCTTATCAACCGTGGCGTAGAGGTTATCCGCGTGCCATGGAACTACGACTATACCGACATGGATTTCGACGGTCTCTTCCTTGCCAACGGCCCCGGCGACCCCGACACATGCCAAGATGCCGTAGATGTCTTGAAGAAACAGCTGAGCATGAGCCGCAAGCCTATATGCGGTATCTGCATGGGCAACCAACTGCTCGGCAAGGCTGCAGGAGCCTCCATCTATAAGCTCAAGTACGGCCACCGTTCCCACAACCAGCCTGTGCGCCTCGTTGGCACCGAGCAATGCTACATCACCTCTCAGAACCATGGATACGCCGTTGACGCTACCACGTTAGGCTCTGACTGGGAAGAGCTCTTCGTCAACATGAACGACGGCTCAAATGAGGGCATACGTCACAAGACAAATCCTTGGTTCTCATCACAGTTCCATCCTGAAGCATGCTCAGGTCCTGTAGACACCGAGTTCATGTTCGACAAATTCATAGAAACTTTGAAAGACTGAGACAATGAAAAATCAAAATATCAAGAAGGTTCTTCTTTTAGGGTCCGGTGCACTGAAGATTGGTGAGGCAGGCGAATTCGACTATTCTGGCTCTCAAGCACTTAAAGCTCTGCGCGAGGAAGGCATACAGACGGTTCTCATCAACCCGAACATTGCCACGGTGCAAACTTCTGAAGGCGTTGCCGACCAAATATACTTCCTTCCAGTACAACCCTATTTCGTGGAGCGAGTAATTGCCAAGGAACGTCCCGACGGCATACTTCTTTCCTTCGGCGGACAGACTGCACTCAACTGTGGTGTGGAGCTCGAAGAGAGCGGTGTATTGGAGAAATACAACGTCCAGGTGCTCGGCACGCCTGTAAGCGCTATCATGGACACTGAAGACCGTGAGCGTTTCGTGGAAAAGCTCGACGAGATCAACATCAATACCATCAAGAGCGAGGCTTGCGAAGACATGGACCAGGCTCTCAAGGCCGCCAATGCCTTGGGCTACCCTGTCATCGTACGCGCCGCCTACGCCCTCGGCGGACTCGGTTCCGGCTTCGCCAACAACGACGACGAGCTCCGCAAGATATGCGAAAAAGCATTCTCTTTCTCTCCGCAGGTTCTCGTGGAGAAGAGCCTCAAAGGCTGGAAAGAAATAGAATATGAGGTGGTGCGCGACCGTTACGACAACTGTATCACGGTGTGTAACATGGAGAATTTCGACCCATTGGGCATCCACACGGGCGAAAGTATCGTCATAGCACCGTCGCAAACACTCACCAACTCTGAATACCACAAGCTGCGCGCCCTGTCAATCAAGATTGTGCGCCACATCGGCATCGTGGGCGAATGTAATGTGCAGTACGCCTTCGACCCGAACTCAGAGGACTACCGCGTCATCGAGGTCAACGCGCGTCTCTCACGTTCGTCAGCTTTGGCATCAAAGGCTACAGGTTATCCTCTCGCCTTCGTTGCAGCCAAGCTCGGATTGGGCTACGGCCTCTTCGAGTTGAAGAACTCTGTCACGAAGACCACATCAGCTTTCTTTGAGCCTGCCCTCGACTACGTGGTCTGCAAGATTCCACGTTGGGACCTCAGCAAGTTCCGTGGCGTCGACAAGGAGTTGGGCTCCAGCATGAAGTCGGTAGGTGAAGTGATGGCCATCGGCCGCAACTTCGAGGAAGCCATACAGAAAGGTCTCCGAATGATCGGACAAGGCATGCACGGCTTCGTGGAAAACAAGGAGCTGGAGATTCCAGATATCGACAAGGCTCTCCGTGAGCCAACCGACAAGCGTGTGTTCGTCATATCAAAGGCCATGCACAAAGGCTATACCGTCGACGAGATTCACGACCTTACCAAGATTGACCGCTGGTTCCTCAACAAGCTCAAGCACATCATCGACATTGACGAGCGCCTGAAGAAGTGCAACGTCAATACGCTCGACAAGGACTTGCTTCGCGAGGCTAAGGTCTATGGCTTTACCGATTTCCAGATTGCCCGCGCCGTCAACCTTGAGAAAGAGATTGGCAACATGCACAAGGCAATGCTCGTTATCCGCAGTCTTCGCAAGAACTATGGCATCCTGCCTGTGGTCAAGCAGATAGACACCCTGGCTGCAGAGTATCCCGCACAGACCAATTACCTGTATGTCACATACGCCGGCGTAAAAGGCGACATCGACTTTACCAGCGACCACCGCTCGGTTATCGTCCTTGGCTCGGGAGCTTACCGCATCGGTTCTTCCGTTGAGTTCGACTGGTGTGGCGTGCAGGCTCTGCAAACCATCCGCAAACAGGGATACAGGTCTATCATGATCAACTATAACCCCGAGACCGTGTCGACCGACTACGACATGTGCGACCGTCTTTATTTCGACGAGCTCACCTTTGAGCGTGTCATGGACATCATCGACATGGAGCAGCCTCACGGTGTCGTCGTTTCCACAGGTGGACAGATTCCTAACAACCTCGCCATGTATCTCGACGAGCAGAACGTGCCAATTCTCGGTACGCAAGCCAAGGACATCGACCACGCTGAGGACCGTGCCAAGTTCTCTCAGATGCTCAACGAGCTTGGCATCAACCAACCGGAATGGAGCGCACTCAAGAGCATGGACGACATCGACGAGTTTGTCAAGCGTGTAGGCTTCCCTGTCCTCGTGCGTCCTTCTTACGTTCTCTCCGGAGCCGCAATGAACGTATGTTCAAACGACGAAGAGCTTCACCGCTTCTTGCAGCTTGCAGCCAACGTGAGCGAAGACCATCCTGTGGTAGTCTCGAAGTTTATTGAGCACGCCAAGGAAATCGACTTCGATGCCGTGGCACGCAATGGTGAGGTCATGGCCTACGCCATCTCCGAGCACATCGAGTTCGCCGGTGTCCACTCTGGCGATGCCACTCTGCAGTTGCCCCCACAAAAGCTGTACGTGGAGACGGTTCGCCGCATCAAGCGCGTAAGCCGCAAGATTGCCGCTGCATTGCACATCAACGGCCCGTTCAACATCCAGTTCATGGCACGCGACAACGACATTCTCGTCATCGAGTGCAACCTCCGCAGTTCACGTTCGTTCCCATTCGTAAGCAAGGTGCTGAAGCTCAACTTCATCGAGCTTGCCACCAAGATAATGCTCGGCATACCTGTCGAGAAGCCGGCCAAGAGCCTCTTCGACCTCGACTATGTTGGTATCAAGGCTTCACAGTTCTCATTCAACCGCTTGCAGAAGGCTGACCCCGTGCTCGGCGTAGACATGAGTTCTACCGGTGAGGTGGGCTGCTTGGGCGATGACACCAACCAGGCTCTGCTCAAGGCTGAGCTCGCTGTGGGACAGCGCATACCGAAACACACAGTGCTGCTCTCAACCGGAGGCGCCAAGCAGAAAGCAGAAATGCTTGATGCCGCAAAGTGTCTCGTCAACCATGGCTATGAGCTCTTCGCTACCCCAGGCACTTCGCGTTACCTCACGGAGAATGGCGTGGCAAACACACTTGTCTACTGGCCGTCAGAGGCCGACAAGCAGCCGCAGGCTTTGCAAATGCTTCATGAAAAGAAAATCGACATGGTGGTCAACATTCCTAAAGACCTCACTGCAGGCGAGCTGACCAACGGCTACAAGATTCGTCGTGCTGCCATCGACCTCAACGTTCCATTGATTACCAACTGCCGTCTCGCCTCAGCATTCATCAATGCCTTCACCACACTGTCGCTCGACGACATCGACATCAAGGCTTGGGGAGAGTATTGATATAGAATCACAACTAATATTGCCCGTTTCTCAATTATATCGGGCAATATAACATCAATAAAGCCCATTGACAGATTCAGCACAAAGCTTAATCTTGCCAATGGGCTTTTTTATTTCCATACTGTTTGCCTTTCAACCACAAAGGCATCGCCTTTCCGCCCTAACGACATCACCATTACACCGTAACGACATCGCCATTACACCGTAAGGGCGGCGGCTTTTCTGTGAAACGAAACAACGGCTATGGTAGTGTTGTTTTGGTTATGCGCTTCTTACATTCTTTATCATGGCTCATCCGACATTTGGAGTGATGTATCGGATATAACAAAACGTCTCTGTGTGGCTGCGAATGTAAAGATTTATAGCAAGATTTTAACACTT
>CAZXGQ010000046.1:0-24374 GCA_964640415.1 uncultured Prevotella sp. | reverse complement strand
AAATATATTTCCTTTCTTCATTAACTCAATAAGCTATAGCATTCTTCACTCTTCACTTAATCTCCATTCCCTCTTGCACCATTCCGGCTCCGTCTGCCACAATCTCGTCGCCGGGCTTCAGTCCGCTCTGCACTATGTAGGTGCGGCCGTCGTTGTAGGGTGCGACGGTCACGTCGGTGGAGACCGCCTTGCCGTTCACCACACGATACACTATGAGCTTGTCTTGCAAGGTGACGGTGCTTGCCTGAGGTATGACAATCACGTTCTTGTATTGGTTCTTCATCACGATGTTGCCCGTGGCACCGCTGTGCAGCAGGCGGTTGGGATTGGGGAAGTCGGCACGCAGGGAGACGGAGCCTGTGGTTTTGTTAATGACACCGCTGATGCTCGCCACCTTGCCCTGTCTGTCGTACATGCCGCCGTCGCTGAGCTGCAAGCCCACGGCATCCATCTTGCTGATGGCCTGGTCGGTAGAACCGTATTTCCTCAGAAGACCCAGGAGCTGGTTCTCGTCCATCGAGAAATAGACATACATCGTGGAGTTGTCGGAGATGGTGGTGAGAGGCTGTGTGATATCCGGTCCCACCAAGGCGCCCTGGCGGAACGGCAGCACGCCCACCACGCCGTTGGCCGGACTCTTTACCACGGTATAAGAGAGGTTGTTGCGTGCGCTTGCTTCCGTGGCCCTGGCCAAGGCGACCTGTGCCTGTGCATCGAGCCAACTGTTGTAGGCCAGCTGGAGCTCGTGCTTGGAGACTACCTTCTGGTCGAAGAGCCGCTTCTTGCTCTCGTAGGTGAGCTTGGCTGTGGCAGAGCTTGCCATTGCCGCGCGCACCTGAGCCGATGCCTGAGCCAAGGCTGTGCGGTAAGGCACTGCATCGATGGTGAAGAGCGTCTGTCCGCGCTTCACCTCCTGGCCTTCCTTCACACAGACAGCCACTATCTTGCCCTGCACCTGCGGGCGGATTTCTATGTCCTGACGGCCTTGGATGGAGGCTGAGAAGAGTTGCTTCACCTCGGTGTCGCTCTTCTTCACCACTGTGGTTCTCCATTGTTTGCCAGCCTTGGCGCCGGCTTCCTGTTGTGCTTGGGTGTCGCCCTTGCCCTTGCATCCTGTCATGAGGAGCAGGGCACCCATGGCAACCGAAAATAAGATATGAGTTTTCTTTCTCATGTTGTGAATATCTGCTGTTGTGTTTTGGTTATACTTTCTTCTTGCCTGACGGTTGCGACAGATCGTGCGCAGCCTTTGCAAAATTACGGCAAGAAACTTATACATATGTAGCCAATCTGTGTGAAGCGGAAAAAACAGGGGGTGAACAGTCGTATGGGCAAAGTGTATTTCATCCTTTGTTTTTTCCGCTTCGCACACTTTTTCGTTCGTTTACTCTGAATTTATTCGTATTTTTGCGCAAAATAAGACTATGGGCAAAAACAAACATCTGACAGAAGCAAGACATTTCCTGAACGACTGGGCCATGATCTCCTTGACCGCATTCGTGCTCAACTACCTGCTGTGGTGGCTCACCACAAGCGACGAGGTATTGAACAAATGCCCATATGGCTGGGAGGATTTGGTGTTTGACCTCTGCTACTGTTCCCTTTACGTGCTGGTGTCGCTCTCCGTGTCGAACATCATCCGCAGGCTGTTGCTCGACCGACGGCTGCGCGACAAACGGCTGTTTGGCAAAGGGCATACGTTGTTTACGCAGTTCTTCCTGCACAGTGGGGCCATGCTCGTGGCCAACATTCTTATTGCCATCGGCTTTGAGAGCATTGTCAATGAGATTTACAAGGGCACGGAGGAAATCTTCTGGGACCGCCTCTACGTCTTTATCACCTGCGCCACCTTGCTCACCATTGTCTATCTCAGTCTTTACTACAGCCGCATCGTCATAAGGCAGAGCAGCAGGAATGTGGAGATGCAGCAGGAACTGCTGAAGCTGCAGCTCGACCCGCACTTCGTGTTCAACAGCCTGAGCACCCTCACCGAACTCATAGGTGAGGACCAGGAGCTTGCCGAGACCTTCACGTTGAAGTTTTCCAATATCTACCGCTATATTGTCAACCAACTCAACAAGGAGACGGTGTCGATTGCCGAGGAAATCCACTTCATCAGGGAATATTGCGATCTGCTCAGCATACGCCATCCCCGCCATTATGTATTCAGTATAAGCGAGGACTTGGCGTGCGACGGCGGTCTCATTCTCCCTATGTCTATCCAGATACTCGTGGAGAACGCAGTGAAACACAATGCACATTCCGTACAAAAGCCCCTGCAAGTCACCATTGACCGTGAGGATGACTTTGTGGTGGTGAGAAACGTGCGGATGCCGCTCGTGGGCAAGCCGCCTGCCACTACCAAAATAGGCTTGAAGAATCTTGACGAGCGCTACGCCCTGTTGGGGCTGCACCCTGTGGTAAACGGAACGGAGGATATGTTTGAGGTCAAATTACCAGTTATAAAGAAGTGACGACATGAAAATCCTGATAATAGAAGACGAGGAGCGCAGCTTCATGCGCTTGAAGCGACTCCTCCTGCAGATAGACCAATGTTTTGAGATAGACGGACCGGTAACGAGCGTGGGCGAGACCGTCAGGGTGTTGGCCAATGCCGGCCTGGCGTATGACATAGTCTTTGCCGACATCCGGCTGGACGATGGTGACGTGTTTGAGGCTTTCCTGCAGGTGACGGTCCAGGCACCCGTCGTCTTCACCACAGCCTACAACGAATATGCGTTGGAGGCATTCAGAAGCAACGGCATCGCTTACTTGCAGAAGCCCATCGTTCCGCAGGAACTTGCCGAGGCGGTGGCCAAGGCCAGGAAACTGATTGCTGACGACCAGCCCTCATACGACTACTCCGCCCTCTTGGAAACGCTGGGGCTGAAACAGCGGGCGTGCCGTGAGCATTTCCTCGTGCAGAACAACGACGGCTACACCGTGCTCAACGTGCAGGACATCAACCATATATCTACCGAAAACGGCATCACCCGTGCCTTTCTTCACAACGGCAGGTCGATGGCACTCAGCTATTCGCTCAACGATGTGGAGACACAACTCGATCCGGCGAAGTTTTTTAGGGCTAACCGCCAGTATATCATCGGCATCGACAGCATCGAGCGCATCAATTTCCTCTTCTCATCCAAGCTTGCAGTTCACCTGAAGGCTTACCCCGAAGTGGAAATAATAATGAGCAAGGAGAAGTCGGCACAGCTCAAGGAGTGGATAGACAGGTGACATGTTCTTCTTTTTTGCAGCGATTTCATTGGGTTATAGCTATAAATTCTGTACATTTGCACCCCGATAGCGATTCGGGTTTTGATCCACAAGCAACAACAACACACAAGAAATATGAAAGACTTTCTGTCATTGAGCCGTGAGCGTTTCTCGGCTCGCAAGTTCACCGCCGATGCGGTGAGTCAGGACGATTTGGAGTATATCATGGAATGCGTGCGTCTGGCACCTTCTGCGGTAAACAAGCAACCGTGGCACTGGCTCGTTGTCCGCTCGGAAGAAGCAAAGAAGCAGCTGCGCGAGGCTTACGACCGCCCGTGGTTCGCCACCGCTCCGATGTATGTCGTGGGAATGAAGAATGTGGAAGAAAACTGGGTGCGCAAGTATGACGCCAAGCCTCATGGCGACATCGACCTCGCCATTGCCACCGAGCATCTCTGCCTTGCGGCAACGGAGAGGGGAATCGGGTCATGCTGGGTGTGCGCCTTCGACCCCTCCATCGTAGACCGACATTTCCACCGCGAGGGCTATCAGCCGGTGGTAATCGTGCCGTTGGGCCACATAGCCGACGACTGTCCGCACGGTGAGAAGAAGCGGAAGGAAATGCAGGAAATCACAGAGGTGATTTAGCGACGGAACAACAATGATTTTCAAATAAAAGGATGACAAAGACAAGTAGATTATTTGCATGCGGATTGCTCGCTATGGCAACGTCAGTACTTGTATCATGCAGTTCGGAGAACGATACTCCGACAGCGACAGTAAACAAATTGCCGGAGGCTATCGCCGATGACTTCAACAGCCGTTGTGGCGACAACACCATAGAACACATTTATACCGGCTCCGACTTCTACCGCCACACGGGGCAGCAGGAAACGATGGTCTATTCGAAGAATGATGCTGGGGAAGAACTGTTTGTGGCATATGTTGACAACGTGTGGAACCGCACCGTGCAGACCCTGACAGACATAAACGAACTGCCTCACAGCGTGTGGTGGACTTTCAACAAGGTGGTCTCAGGCACTGCCAAATACGAGTTTCATGAGATAAAAGAGGTGTCGCAGGCTTGCATTGGCGGCAAATACTATGAGCTGTGTTATCTTCTTTACGACTCGTCATTAGATAGTGACCCGTCCGTACCCAGCATCCACACGCTTGTCATAGACAGCGAGGGAAGGGTGCTCAAGTCGTGCGGATACGAACTGAACAACACGGCATACGTGCGGCCGCTCGCTACCGATATCTCTTGGATTTCAGAGCGTTACGAAGGTGCCACAGTGCTCGCATATGTGAACGACATGGGGAGTGACGAATATCTCGTCATGCACGACGGAGTGGTGAAGTCGGTGCTGTTCGACTCTAACAATATAGACCCAAGATGGAAGGAAACGCGCTATGACTTGCCCGAAGGTGCCACAGTGCCGAGCAGTGTGCTTGACACATTGCATGCGCTTTATCCCGATTTCACCTATACGGAAGTCACATTCACGGAAACCCCGACCGGCAACTACTATACTTTTGTAGACGGAACGCGCCCCGACCGATTGGGGTATAATATAGGAGTGAACTAAAAAACAGGGCGTTCATTCGTGATAGAACGATTTGGCTTTACATCGAAAAGCCGTCGGCATTACGCTAATATCGCGTTGTCTTTACACTGGTAAGCCATCGGCATCACGGTGTAAAGCCAACGCCTTTCTTTTATATACAGATAAAGCCAAGTATAAAAGGCTTTTTATGTGCTATAATTAAGAAAGCGCTTGTATAATTTTGTGCTTTCAAACCTATTCCTTATTTTTGTGGTGTCATTCTATGAATGGCTGTTAAGGAGATACAAGCGATAAATCACTAAACAATAACTTACTGAAGTTTCGGATTTAGTTATTTATGCAGAGTTTGCCCCCTTCGGGGACACTTGCTAAATGACAAATCCGAAACTTGAGACCAATATCACCATCCCTTCTTCCGTCAGTTCGTTGGGAAATTATTGCTTTTCCCAATGCTCAGGTTTGACCAGCGTCACCATACCTTCATCCGTCACGTCGTTGGGAAGTCAATGCTTTGCATATTGCCCTAAATTGACCAGCGTCACTATCCCTTCCTCCGTTACGTCATTGGAAAAAAACTGCTTTTGTATTTGAAGTCGAACGCCACACTCGAAGACGGCACTTCCACCAATATCAGCCAAGCCAAGATGCGAGGCATCGTAGCCACGTCCCACAACGGCATCGTCACCCTCTCTGGTCTCGACAATGGCGAGGAAGTCCGCTTCTATTCCGTTGACGGCAAGCAGATTGGCGCCGTGAAAGCCATAGACGGCGTGGCGTCGCAAGCCGCCGCTTCCGCTTCTCTCGTCATCGCCAAGATAGGCACTCAGGCCATCAAGATAGTAGTAAAGAAATAGTAAGTTTATACAAAATCACAACCAAAATGCCAAGCAAGAAATAAGCGTAAACCTTGCTTGGCATTTATTTTTGCCTCGCCCGGCAAATACTTATCGAAAGATTTGGCTTTGTCGAAATAAAACCGTACTTTTACCCCTAGAATATTCAGCAATATGGAAACGAAGAATATGAAATATCTCGACCCTAAGGCAGACTTGACGTTCAAGAAGGTTTTCGGTCAGCATCCCGACTTGCTGATTAGTCTCCTCAATGCTCTCCTGCCATTAAGCGATGACGAACAAATAAAGAGCATTAGTTATCTGCCCACCGAATTGGTGCCGGAGCTTTATGCGCACAAGAAGTCCATCATGGATGTCTTATGCGAAGATTTGTGTGGTAGGAAATTCTGTGTGGAAATGCAGATGGAATGGTCGAATTCATTCAAGCAGCTTGTGCTCTTCAACGCCTCCAAGCTATATGTGACGCAAGCGATGAAGAAAGACCAATATTCCAGTTTGCAGCCAGTTTATTCTCTGAACCTAGTCAACGATGTCTTCGAGCATGACATGCCCGAGCGTTTTATTCACAACTACAGAATCGTACACGACAGAAACAGCGAGAAGGTGATAGACGGTTTGCACTTTACGTTCATAGAACTTCCCAAGTTCACACCTCACAGCATTTCCGACAAGCGCATGATGGTGTTGTGGCTGCGCTACTTGACGGAAATAGATGCCAAGACTACGGAAGTTTCAAGTGAGTTGCTGAACGACCCACAGATAGGCAAGGCTTTGGAGGAACTAAAGGTTTCTGCTTTCACGGAAGAAGAGCTGCGAGCCTATGACAAATTCTGGGATGGAGTGCGGGTGGAGAAGTCCTTGCAGTATGACAGTTTCCAGGAAGGTAAAGCGGAAGGACTTGCAGAAGGCGAGTTGAAAGCTAAACTTGCCATAGCTCACAATTTGTTGCAGATGGGGTTGACTGTAGCGCAAATAACACAAGCCACAGGCTTGACACAAAAACAAATTGCAGATCTGGAGAATTAACTTATATATTACGGCAAGCCGCAGCTACCGCTTCTCTCGTCACAACTAAGATAAGCACTCGGGGCATCAAGATTATCGTGAAATAGAATTTGTAACTGCTTGGCATACAAAAAAATGCAGCCAACCATCTTTGTTTATAAGATGATTGGCTGCATTTCTGTCATGCATACCGAGTACACACGAATGTCCGGCAAAAGGCGAATATTTTGAATTGCATCGCATTTACGCTGTAAAGGCAAATGCCTTTGGCAGGTGGTCGTTATTCGGCTGAGTAGTCAGCCACCATCTTGCGGTAGACACTGTAGAGACGTAGACGCGAGATGTAGCCCTTGAGGTGGTTGTTGATGTCGACCACAGGCAAAGCCTCGGCGTTGGTGTGGTCAAACTTCTTCATCACTTTCTCCATCGGTTCGTTGTTGAAAAGGAAGGCCGGTACTGGAGTCATGAGCTGGGCTGCCGTATAGCGCTGGTACAGTTCGGTGCGGAAGACGATGTGGCGAATCTTCAATATGTCAATCTCGCCAAGGAGATGCCCGTCGTCGTCGACCACGGGCAAGTAGTTGAAGTCGCTGTTCGACAGTACGTTGACCAGTTTGCCTAAGCGAATGTCCGGCTTCACAGTGGTTACGCTCTTCTCTATCACCAGGTCCATGTTCATCAGCGTGAGAATGCTCTTGTCGGTATGGTGGGTAAGGAGCTTTCCCTCGCGTGCCAGTCGCATGGCGTAGATGCTGTGGGGCTCGAAGATGCTTATCACCATCACGCTGACCACGGCAACGATAAGCAGCGGCACGAAGAGCTGGTAGCCGCCCGTGATCTCGGCTATGAGGAAGATGCCCGTCAATGGGGCGTGCATCACGCCAGACATCACACCAGCCATGCCCAAGAGCACGAAGTTCTTTTCAGGCAGATAGGTGCCCAACATCTCCATGTTCCAAAGGCGGGAGAAGAAGAATCCTGCAAAGCCGCCCACGAACAGTGAGGGGGCAAACGTTCCGCCGCATCCTCCGGCTCCGTTGGTAGAGGCGGTGGCCACTATCTTGGTGAGGACGACAAGGCCGATGTAGGCTATGAGGAGTTCGGAATGGCCGTAGAACATAGAGCCGTCCATGACCTGGTTCCAGTCGGTTTGCGTCTTGCCGCTCAGCAGTATGCTGAGGCCGTTCCATCCCTCACCGTAGAGCGACGGGAAGAAGAATATGAGCACGCTGAGCAACACGCCGCCCAGGAGCAACTTCCTGTATGGGTGGTCTTTCTGCTTGGCGTAGATACTCTCGCACCACGTCATGCCACGCATGAAATAGAGGCTTACGAAACCGCAGAAGACGCCAAGGAGGATAGTGGCAGGCACACGCTCCACGCTCCATTCGCTGTCGAGCTGGAAGGTGAACATGGTGGCGGTGCCGGCAAGGCAGTAGCTCACTACGTCGGCAGTGATGGTGGCGATGAGTATCGGCACTATCGATGCCATGTTCATGTCGATCATCAGCACCTCAAGGGTGAACACCAGACCTGCTATCGGTGCTTTGTAGATGCCGGCTACTGCTGCCGCAGCGCCGCATCCCACGAGCACCATCAGCTGTCTGTTGCTCATATGGAACAGCCGCCCGAGGTTGGAGCCTATGGCTGAGCCCGTGAGCACGATAGGAGCCTCGGCACCCACTGATCCGCCGAAGCCGATGGTCAGCGCCGACGCCACGAGCGATGTCCAGCAGTTGTGGGCCTTCAGCTTCGACTGCTTGGTCGATATGGCATACAGCACACGCGTTATACCGTGGGAGATGTTGTCTCTCACGACATATCTTATAAAGAGCATGGTAAGCCAGATGCCGACGATAGGGAAGACAAGGTAGAGCCAGTTGAAACTGTCTGTCACGAAGTCGTTGGTGAGGAGATTCTGTATCAGAGCGATAAGTTTGTGCAACAAGAATGCGGCAAGCGACGCTATCACACCTATAAGAAACGCGATGAGGGATGTCGTCTGACGCCTCGTGAGATGTTGCCCTCCCCAAACTATTAATCTCTCAAGCATCTCACTTCCTGATAATCTGTACTTCTCCGTTTGGCTTAAGCCTTATGATGGAACTTGGCGTGTGAGGCTTGTGCTCCTGGCGGCGCGAGAAGCACACGTAGTCGACACTGTCGAGCAGTTCCTGGCTTATGTCGCCATAATTTTGCGCAGCTGGCTCACCGCTGATGTTGGCGCTTGTAGAGACGAGGGCCTTCTGGAAGCGGTAGCACAACTGCTGCGAGAAAGGCTCCTTGGTGATGCGCAAGGCTACAGAGCCGTCGGCAGCAATCAGGTTTGGCGCGAGGTTCACCGCCCCGTCGAGGATGACGGTGGTGGGCTTCACGGCCAGGTCGAGCACGTCCCACGCCACTGCCGGCACGTCGCGCACGTATCGTTGAAGGCGCGCATCGCTGTCGACAAGGCAGATGAGAGCCTTGGAGTCGTCGCGCTGCTTAATCTTGTAAACCTTTGCCACGGCTTCAGCGTTGGTGGCGTCGCAGCCGATGCCCCAGACCGTGTCGGTGGGGTAGAGAATCACGCCGCCTCCCTTGAGGACCTTGACGGCATTCTTAATGTCTTCTTCTTGTGTCATAATCAATTCAACTTAGCGCAAAGATACATATTCTTTGCCTGATGTGCAAAAATACTGTCAATATTTATAAAAAAACCATTGGTTTTTGTCTTTTCTGTGATATTTTACTACCTTTGCAACTATAAGATTCTGAACTAAGATATTCTAAATTATAACTGACTAAAAACATATTATTATGGAAGAAACTGTAATGAAGCCGTATGTCATCGGTCTTGACCTCGGTGGAACAAACTCTGTATTCGGCATTGTTGACTCTCGTGGAGACATCAAGGTTACCACAGCCGTGAAGACTCAAGTCTATGATAAGGTGGAAGACTATGTGGACGCTTGTGTAGAGGCTCTTCAGGTGATTATCGACCAGGTTGGCGGCATTGAGAAGATCAAGTCGATGGGTATCGGTGCGCCTAACGGCAACTACTATACTGGTACAATTGAGTTCGCTCCAAACCTTAAGTGGGGTCACGACGGCATTGTGCCTTTGGCAAAGATGTTCTCCGACAAGTTGGGCATCCCTGTGGCTCTTACCAACGACGCCAATGCGGCTGCTGTGGGCGAGATGACTTATGGTGCTGCTCGCGGCATGAAGAACTTCATCGAGATTACGCTGGGCACTGGCGTCGGCTCGGGTGTTGTCGTCAATGGACAGGTGGTTTACGGTTGCGACGGCTTCGCAGGCGAGCTTGGCCATATCACCACAGTTCGCGGTGAGAACGCACGTCCTTGCGGATGCGGCAGAACGGGTTGCCTGGAGGCTTACTGCTCGGCTACCGGTGTGGCACGCACAGCACGTGAGATGTTGGTAAAGACAGACACTCCTTCAATTCTGCGTGAGCTCGACCCGGAGAAGATTACTTCGCTCGACGTGAGCATCGCTGCAGGCAAGGGCGACAAGCTTGCAAACGAGATCTATGAGTTCACCGGTCATATGCTTGGTGAGGCTTGCGCAGACTTTGCAGCCTTCACGTCTCCAGAGGCATTCATCTTCTTCGGTGGAATGACAAAGGCAGGCGACCTTCTGATGAAGCCTATCAAGGAAGGTTTCGAGAACCACGTGCTCTCTATCTTCAGAGGCAAGGCTAAGTTCTTGTTCAGCAGCTTGGAAGGCAGTTCAGCAGCCGTTCTCGGTGCTTCAGCCATTGGTTGGGATCTCTAAGAATACATGCAGGTGTGCCAAGGCACGCTTCATGAGGGTGTAAAAATCAGCCCCGTTTCCTTTTTCCCTTGTCGGATTGAGGAAACGGGGCTGAAACATATTGCTAATCCCGTTGTGATAATGCGGAATCCCGTTGTGATAACGAAGATTCTTGTTGTGATAAAGAATTGCTTTGTTGTTTTATTGCTTGGCAATGGTTCTAGTCGGTCTTTGCTTTGTCCGATATGGTTGCAGCACTGATGGCTGTAGAACTTTCCTCCTCCTTGGTCACGTATCGCTTCCAATAAGCAATGATGAGAGTGGTGAGCGGCAAGGCTATTATCAGACCGATGAAGCCAAGCAGTGCACCCCATACCGACAGTGAGAGGAGAAGGATGGCCGGGTTGAGCCCCATGGCCTTGCCCATAATCTTCGGAGTGACAATCATGTCGGTGATTACCTGCACCACGATGAACAGGCCAACGGCCATGCCGAAGATAATCCAAAAACTCTGCCCGGTGTCGGTGGCCTTGAGCATTGCAAGAAACGCGGTGGGGATTAGGGCAAAGGTATGCAAGTATGGAATAAGATCGAGGATGCCAATCAGTATGCCAAGGCTTATTGCCATGGGGAAATCCATGATGGTGAAGCCGATGCAGAACATCACTCCCATGCAGAAAGCTACTGAGCCTTGACCGCGGATGTAGTTGTTGAGCTCCCTCTCGACATCTTTTGCAAGCTCATGCCAGAATGGCCGGTGCTTCTTCGGAAAAATGCGAATCCAATTGATGGTAAGAAACTCATAGTCGAGAAGAATGAAGAAGGTGTAGAGGAGCGTGATGAGCGACGCCACAATACTCATTACGATGTTTGCCGTCTTTCCAAGTACATTGAAAAGCTTTGGCATGGTCGTCTTGAGCGTGTTGGCGAAGTCACCGCTTTTCAGGAACCGCTCAATCTGATGTTGGTTTTCCGTTATCTTCTCAGAGAGCCAAGCCGAGATGTTGTTGGTGTGTGTGCTCTCGTGCATCCAGTTGGCCAGTATGTCGTAGAGCTTCTGAAACTGCTCTATCATCGGCGGTATTATGAGCCAAACAAGCAAGCCGATGATAGAACAGACGAAGACGAACGTTATTATGATCGACACGGCCCTCACATGTATGTGAAGCCTGTTCTCAACAAACTTCACGATGGGGTAGAGCAGGTAAGCAAAGAGCCATGCCACGAAAAAAGGTATGAGCACTCCGCTGAGATAGTTGACAAGCAATATTGTGGCAAAAAGCAACAATATTATGCCTGTCCAACGAATGAATTTATCAAAAGTGATCTCTTTCTGCTCCATATCAAGCGTGGTCTTTAACCTGTTTCTTTATCCTTCTGTCACCCCATCGTGCCAATATTAGTCTTGGGGAACCTCAAACTTGTCGCCGGTCTCCTCAACGAGCTTTTTCTTGTAAGCCTCTGGGTAACCTGGGCGTTTTACTGTAGCTCCAATGCCTTCTGGCGTGCGTGTAAATTTGCCGTCAGCTTCTGGCTTGACCGTCATGTCGTTGTATTTCACGATGAGGTAGAATGCCAACTGGCGCCAGCGCTCAAGCATCTGCTGTGCCTTTTGGTTACTGTAGTTGTTGAGATACTCTATTGCAGCATCCTTGTTGTCTTTATACAGTTCTGCAGCCTTGGCTTCCACAGCTCCTTGGTTGGCAAAATAGCTTGCCTCCAAACTGTCGCGAACCTCTTTTAGGCTTGGGAACATCATTGAATAGCGAGGATAAACCATGTTGCTCACCCAGTTGCAAACCCAGTAGGCGTTCTTCATGGAGAATGTAACGGCATCGGCTCCTGGGGTGTTGTAGCACTCTGGCTGAACCTTATTGCCACAGTATATAGGAGTGTAGGCAACCATGTTGCCGTCGTCGTTGCCAAACCACAACACGCCGCCAATCTCATTGGGCAGCCAAGATCTCATCTGCGAGACATAAGAGAAACCTGTCTGTTGCGTTGATGTTGGGCGCTCGTTGAAATAGCTTTTGCCATCCACCTTGAATATCAGTGGAGTAGGGCGATAGGGCATTTGCCATATTCCACCACCCATGTCCTTGCCATCGGCAACCGACAGTTCCGTGCCTTCATAATGGTCGCGCATGTCAGACTCAACGTCTTGAACGCTGACTTTCTTGTCTGGTACAATCCAAAGAGGCATGTCTTCTGCGTTCTTGTCCTTACCAAGGGCCCAAGGAAGCCAATGGCTCATGTCCTTGTGATGGTTGAAGAAGCTCCAAACGCGTGCGTCGCAAATGCGGCGGCCGGAGAAGTCGGGGAAGGCGTAAGTGTTCTTCCAAGAGAAATCCTTGTCAGAGCCTTTGTACCAGCCTTTCTGGCGTGCGAAGCTGACAACGTTCTTGCTGTGGAGCACTTCGGTATCATATTGTGAGAACACGCCGATACGGCTCTGGTTGGCATGGCCACAGATGGCATTGTCGGGCACACGTACAGCAACCCATACCACTTTCTGCTTCTTGTCGCCACCGCATCCCATCATTTCCATTATCCAGGCCTCGTTGGGATCGCAGATGGTAAACGTTTCACCCTCAGAGTTGTAGCCGTATTTCTCGACGAGAGAAGTCATCACCTTGATAGCCTCCCTTGCGTTCTTTGAGCGTTGCAGGGCAATATAGATGAGCGAGCCATAGTCGATGATGCCGGTAGTGTCGACCATCTCCTCTCTGCCACCGTATGTTGTCTCGCCAATGGTAAGCTGGTGCTCATTGATGTTGCCGATGACATTATACGTGACTGGAGCTTCCGGAATCTCACCATGATATTTCTTGGTGTCCCAGTCGATTATCTTTCTCATTTCACCTTTTTGGTGTGTACCGGCGGTATAATGTGCCAGTCCGATAAACATGCCGTAGTCGTCGGCGTTGTAAGTGCATATGACGGAACCATCGGTAGAAGCACCCTTGCCTACAATGAAATTGGTGCATGCCGATGCTGCTGTCGCCATTGTCGTTAAGACAGCGGTGGCGAAGAAAGCCTTGAATATTTGTTTTCTCATCTTTTATCTGTTTTTTATCTGTTAGTTCCTTTCCTATTGGTCTTGTTGTTTATTCGTTTTTTGATGACAAGCCCCTTGGGTTATCCTTATCTCACCACTTGCGGTCTCATTCTCTCAGAGTCGGGAACGTTGGCGTTAACGGGAATTCTGCCGTCTGGTGGAGTCGTTGGCGTGTTGCCGGGTATGGGCTTCGAAGGATGAACCCTAATGAGCTGGATGTTGTGAATGCTCATCAGTTTAAGCGTCGTGGAAGAGGTGTTGGCATCCATGCTTTTCGACAGCATGAAGAATCCGCGTATCTTTTTGATGCCGAGACTGTCGTTGTCGGAAATCATCAGCGACATAGGCATGGAAGAGGAAATGTGTGATACATTTGAAGTCACGCTGTCGTTGCCAAGCACTACCGAAAGCACGGCTACGCCATCCCGCATTCCGTCTTGGAAGATGAAGTCGGCTTTGAAACTGAGAATCAACTTGTCGCCTTTATGGAATGTCGTGTCAGGGGTGAGGTTGAAAGAGTAGAGGTTGTAAGGCTCGTTTGGTATAAGCGTCAACGACTTCTCACCGTTCCATACGTTGGCAGAGTCGCCGGCAGCGGTAATGCCGCTTGATGATGCGCCCAACTTGTTTGCCTCTTCCTGCATACGGTCGGAGATGTGTTCATACATCGTGTGCAGTTCACTGGTGTGGCGCATATAATATACCATAGACGAGTCGAACTCGCCTTGCGAGACATTGTATTTCTTGAGCACCGCAGCACGATACTCAAAGGCATTCTTCTCGTATCCTCCATCGGCTTGCTGTGCCATGGCATCGGCAAGGTGATAGTCGTAGAGAATCTTTTCCATCTCTCCTGAGGAGATGACAGAAGGACTGTCGTCGCAGCTTGAGATTAAGGCTCCGACAACTATCGTGGCAATAAAGAAAAACAATGTCTTTCTCATGGCTTATTCTTTCTTCGTGTCTTTCACGTTGTTTGCTTCTTCCTTGTCCAGCTCTTCTGCCGATTGCTTTCCGCGTGCAGTGTCAATGGTTTCCCCAATGGTTGAGAGATCCTTTGAGCAAAAGAGCAGCAGGCAGATGACACCCGTTGTGATGGCGGCGTCGGCAAAGTTGAACACAGGCGAGAAGAAGGTGAAGCTCTCGCCGCCCACTAATGGCATCCATGTGGGCCAAGTGCTGTGTATGATAGGAAAATAGAACATGTCCACAACCTTTCCCATGAGGAAGTCGGTGTAGCCGGAACCGATTGGCACGGAATAAGCTACGCTGTAGGGAGTGGAAGCCGTGAAACAAAGTCCATAAAACATCGAGTCAAGAATGTTGCCTGCCGCGCCTGCCAAAACCATGGAGAGGCAGACCACGAAAACAGTTCTGCCTTTCTGTCGCACCACTTGCCGGATAAACCAGCCTATGGCACAAACGGCTACGACGCGTAGCACACTGAGGAACAGCTTGTTGACAAAAGTCATGCCCCAAGCCATTCCGTTGTTCTCGATGAATGTGATATAAAACCAGTCGGTGACTCTTATCGACTCACCTAAGGTCATTGTTGTCTTGACATGAATCTTTATCAGCTGGTCAATTATGAGAATGACAGCGATAATGATGCATGCCAAAAGTCCTTTTCTCTTCACTTCTTTCTCGCGTTTTTAGTGGCGACATTAAGTGTTGCATGAGGCACAAGGCGCAACCGCTCCTTGGGGATCAGTTCCCCAGTGACACGGTCGACGCCGTATGTCTTGTTGTTTATCCTTATGAGGGCTGCTTCGAGCGACTGTATGAACTTGTATTCGCGTTGAGCCTTTTGTATAAGGTTCTCACGCTCAATTACCTCTGTGCCCTCTTCAATGATATGATATGTCGGGGCAGTGTCAGCGTCCGTGTTGCTACCTTTGTTGCTTAAGGCCGCCATAGCTTCTTTATAGCTTTGCTTTGCGACCTTAAGCTTGTCGTTGATAATCTCACGAAACTCTTCGAGCTCCTCGTCAGAATAATGCTTTACTTGCATGACGACAGATTGTTAGTCTTTCTCGACCTTTATGTTCAGTTTAAACTCATCCATGTCCACTTCCATGCCGTCGTTGTCGGCAATAGTGATGGAGTTGGCGAGTACTTGACTCTTGATAAGATCGCCGAAGGCGTTGATAGCGGCGTCGGTAGCCTCGTTTGGAGCCACGGTAATCTTCACACGGTCGGTTATCTCCAGTCCGCTGTCCTTACGGATGTTCTGTATGCGGTTGATGAGCTCACGTGCCATGCCCTCGTTTTTCAGCTCAGGAGTCAGTTCCACCTCAAGGGCAACAGTGATGTTGCCGTCGTTGCTGACGAGCCATCCAGGAATGTCCTCAGAGATGATGTCCACGTCGGCAGCGTCTACGGTGATAGGATTGCCTTCGATTTCAAACGACATAGAGCCCTCTTTCTCGAGGAAGGCAATCTCGTCCTGTGACAAGCCGCTCATCTTGGCTGCTACACTCTTCATGAGCTTGCCGAACTTCTTACCCATGACGCGGAAGTTGCACTTCACCTTCTTAACCAGAATGCCCTGACCCTCAATGAAGTTCACGTCCTTCACGTTTACCTCGTTCTTCAGCAAACCAGCCACTGCCTCGATGTGAGCCTTCTGTGTGCTGTCCACTGCCGGAATCATGATTTGCTGCAGCGGCTGGCGCACCTTGATGTTTACCTTGCGGCGCAATGCCAATACCATTGAAGTGATCTTCTGGGCGATGGCCATGCGCTCCTCAAGGTCGTGGTCGATGGCTGCTTCGTCAGCCTCGGGGAACTTGTCAAGATGTACGCTCTCCAACTTGCCGCCCAAATCCTTGTAGAGCTCATCGGCATAGAATGGAGCAAACGGAGCCAAGAGTTTGGCCACGGTCATAAGGCAGGTATAGAGAGTCTGGTAAGCGCTGAGCTTGTCTTCGCTCATCTCCTTGCCCCAGAAACGTTTGCGGTTCAGGCGGACGTACCAGTTGCTGAGGTCATCGTTGACGAAGGCGTCGATAAGACGGCCCGCACGGGTCGGGTCATAACCGGCCAGCTCCTTGTCAACGCCCTTTACGAGGGTACTGAGTGAAGAGAGAATCCAGCGGTCAATCTCCGGACGCTTCTCAAACGGCACCTGTGCTGCCTCTGCGTCAAAGCCGTCTACGTTGGCATAGAGGGCGAAGAAGCTGTATGTATTATATAATGTGCCGAAGAACTTGCGGCGGGTCTCGTCTACACCGTTGGGGTCGAACTTGAGGTTGTCCCAAGGCTCGCTGTTGGTCATCATATAGAAACGCACTGGGTCAGCGCCGTATTTGCCGATCATATCGAACGGGTTGGTCACGTTACCCACGTGTTTGCTCATCTTGTTGCCCTTGGCATCGAGCACGAGGCCTGATGATATCACGTTCTTGAAGGCCACGCTGTCGAACACCATTGTGGCGATGGCATGCAGGGTGAAGAACCATCCGCGTGTCTGGTCAACGCCCTCGTTGATGAAGTCGGCGGGGTAGAACTTAGGCGGAATGGCATAGCCCTCGTATGTGCTGTGGATGAGAGCGTCGCGGTCGGCCTCTGTGCCACGTGCCATCTCACCTTCGAACGGGTAGTGGAGCTGGGCGTAAGGCATAGAGCCTGAGTCGAACCAAACGTCTATGAGGTCGCTCTCGCGATGCATTGGCTTGCCTTCATCGTTCACCAGCACAATGTTGTCCACATACGGGCGGTGGAGGTCAATCTTGTCGTAGTTCTCCTGACTGTAGTCGCCAACCACGAAGCCATTGTCCTTCAATGGGTTGCTCTGCATCACGCCTGCGGCAACAGCCTTCTCGATTTCTGCATAAAGCTCTTCCAAGCTGCCGATGCACTTCTCGCCGCGGTTTTCGTCGCGCCAGATTGGCAATGGGGTTCCCCAGAAACGTGAGCGTGAGAGGTTCCAGTCGTTCAGGTTCTCCAGCCAGTTGCCGAAGCGGCCTGTACCGGTGCTCTCTGGCTGCCAGTTGATGGTCTTGTTGAGTTCCACCATGCGCTCCTTGCGTGCAGTGTCCTTGATAAACCAGCTGTCCAGAGGATAGTAGAGGATTGGTTTGTCTGTGCGCCAGCAGTGAGGATAGTTGTGCACATGCTTCTCGCTCTTGAAGGCCTTGCCTTCCTGTTTCAGCTCGTAGCAGAGCACTACATTGAGGTCCTCAGCCTTGTCGGAAGCCTTCTTGTCCCAAACGCCGTCCACGTTGAACTGTGGGTCGTAGGCGTTCTTCACATAGTCGCCAGCGTGGTGGGCGTAAGCGTCCTTGTCGACACAAGTAGCGATGAAATTGTTGTCAAGATCCTCCAAGGCATAGAACTTGCCCTGCAGGTCAACCATTGGGCGGGTCTCGCCCTTCTTATTAATAAGGTATAGGGCAGGGATGTTGGCATCCTTTGCCACCTTGGCGTCGTCGGCACCGAATGTGGGAGCGATATGCACGATACCCGTACCGTCGTCGGTCGTCACGTAGTCGCCGAGGATTACGCGGAAAGCCTCGCCCTCCATCTCCACGAACTTGTCGCGGCCGTCCTCTGAGGCAAACACCTTCTCGGGATGGGCGGCTGCATATTCTGTCACGAACTTGGGAGCGAAATCATCCACCTTTTCGCAAGGCTTCACCCAAGGCATCAGTTGCTCGTAGTGCAGACCCTCGAGTTCTGTACCCTTCATGTGGTCGACGATACGCCAAGGGCACTGCTTCTTCTCCTTGTCGAACGGCAGGAGGTCGCCTTCTTTGCACTCCTGGTCTGCCTTCAGGTAAGAGCCTACCAAGGCCTCTGCCATCACGAGCGTCATGGGCTCGCCATTGTAGAGGTTATAGGTCTCAATGGCCACATAGTCGATTTTAGGACCAACGCAGAGAGCCACGTTTGAAGGCAATGTCCAAGGAGTTGTGGTCCAGGCTATGAAATATGGCTTGCCCCACTTCGTCCACTCGGCCTTAGGATCCTTGATGAGGAACTGGGCGGTGGTGGTGAGGTCCTTTACGTCGCGATAGCAGCCAGGCTGGTTCAACTCGTGAGAGCTGAGACCTGTTCCTGCGCCCGGAGAATAGGGCTGGATGGTGTAACCCTTGTAGAGCAGCCCCTTGTTGTAGAGCTGCTTGAGGAGCCACCACAGGGTCTCTATATACTTGTTGTCGTAGGTGATATAAGGATGGTCGAGGTCAACGAAGTAACCCATCTTCTCGGTCAGCTCGCGCCACTCGGCTGTGAACATCATCACGTTCTCACGGCACTTGTGGTTATAGTCCTCTGTAGAGATATACTTTTCAGAAGCCTTGTTGTCGATATCCTTCTTGGTGATGCCGAGTTCCTTCTCTACACCGAGCTCAACCGGCAGTCCGTGGGTATCCCATCCAGCCTTGCGGTGAACCTGGAATCCCTTCATGGTCTTGTAGCGGTTGAACGTATCCTTGATGGAACGGGCCAGTACGTGGTGAATGCCGGGATGACCGTTTGCTGAAGGAGGACCTTCGAAGAAGATGAACTGGGGGCAACCCTCGCGCTCATCGATAGACTTGTGGAAGATGTCGTTCTTCTCCCACTCTGCTAAAACCTTTTCGTTTGTCTTGGTAAGGTCAAGACGGTCGTGCTCGGCAAATCTCTTAGCCATAATGATATTTCTTTTTACCTTATTATTTTTATAATTTAGGCGCAAAGTTAGCAAAAAAATAATAGATAATCATTATCTTTGCACTAAAAACATAAAAGTATGGTAATTAAGACAGCAGAATATACCATTTCGTCTCCTACTGTGACAATGTGCCCCAAAGACCAGCGTCCCGAGTTCGCATTCATCGGCAGGAGCAATGTGGGCAAATCGAGCCTGATAAACATGATATGCAACCACAAGGGCTTGGCAAAGACATCGGCGACACCGGGCAAGACGTTGCTCATCAACCACTTCATAATCAACCGCGACTGGTATCTCGTTGACCTTCCGGGCTACGGCTATGCCAAGCGTTCGAAGACCGAGCGCGACAAGCTCGACCGCATGATCCGCTCTTATATCCTCCAGCGCAAGGAGCTTGTCAATGTCTTCGTGCTCATCGATATCCGCCACGACCAGCAGAAGATTGACCGTGAGTTTGTCGACTGGCTTGGCGCCAGCAACATTCCGTTCTCCATTATCTTCACCAAGGCCGACAAGCTCACTGTGGGCAAGGCCCGTGCCAACGCCAAGGCGTGGATGGACGCCCTTCTCGACACTTGGGAGGCGTTGCCGCCTTACTTCATTACCAGCGCCAGCGCAAAGTCGGGAAAGGAAGAGGTGCTCGAATATATAGGCCAGATTCTCAAGGATATAGGCCATACGGAAAAATAACATAGGATGACACCATATTTAGACATTCAAGGCCTGACGAAGAGCTTTGGGGCCCAAGTGCTCTTCGACAACATCAACATGTCGGTTGCCGAAGGGCAGAAGGTAGGCCTTATTGCCAAGAACGGCACGGGCAAGTCGACGCTCCTGGAGATTATAGCCGGCAAGGAAGGCTACGACAGCGGATCGATAATCTTCCACAACGACATACGTGTGGGATATCTTGACCAGACGCCCGACTTTGATCCTGAGGAGTCGGTGTTGGATGCTTGTTTCAACCACAACGGCGACCCGGAAAAAGTGTTGAAGGCCAAGCAGATACTTACCAAGCTCCATATCGACGACCTCTCGCAGCCCATGAAGGAGCTGAGCGGAGGCCAGCGCAAGCGCGTGGCACTTGCCAACGCGCTCATCACCGAGCCCGATTTCCTCATTCTTGACGAGCCTACCAACCATCTCGACCTTGAGATGATTGTCTGGCTTGAGAATTATCTCTCACGCTCCACGCTGACCCTGCTCATGGTCACTCACGACCGCTATTTCCTTGACAACGTGTGCAACGTCATATTGGAGCTCGACGACGAGACTATATACACCTACCGCGGCAATTACAGCTATTATCTGGAGAAAAGGCAAGAGCGCATCGACAACCGGCGCGCCGAGATAGCACGTGCCAACAACCTCTACCGCAAGGAGTTGGAGTGGATGCGCGCCACGCCACAGGCCCGTAGCCACAAGGCCCGTTACCGCGAGGATGCTTTCTACGAGCTTGAACAACGTGCCCACAGACGCATCGAGGAACGGCAGGTGAGGCTGAAAGCCTGCAACGTGTACATCGGCTCCAAAATCTTTGAGTGCCAGTATGTTTCGAAGAAGTTCACCGACTCGCAAGGCAACGACAAGACTATCCTCGACAACTTCTATTACAACTTTGCCCGCTTTGAGAAGATGGGCATCGTCGGCAACAATGGCACCGGCAAGTCGACGTTCATAAAGATGCTCTTGGGTCATGTGCCGTCCGACAGTGGCAAGTTCGACATTGGCGAGACGGTGAAGTTCGGCTATTTCTCGCAAGAAGGCCTGAAGTTTGACGAGAGCCAGAAGGTCATCGACATCATCACCGACATTGCCGACTATGTTGACTTGGGCGGAGGCCGCAAGATGACGGCATCGCAGTTTCTCAACTATTTCCTTTTCACGCCCGAGCAACAGCAGAACTTCGTCTACAAGCTCAGCGGAGGCGAGCGGCGCAAGCTCTACCTCTGTTCGGTGCTGATGAAAAAGCCAAATTTCCTCATCCTCGACGAGCCCACCAACGACCTCGACATCCAGACGCTTCAGGTGCTTGAAGAATATTTGCAGGATTTCCCCGGCTGTGTCATCGTGGTCAGCCACGACCGCTATTTCATGGACAAGGTGGTCGACCACCTGTTGGTCTTCGAAGGCGGCGGAACGATAAAGGACTTCCCAGGCAACTACACCCAGTACAGGGAATGGAAGTCGCTAAAGTCGGAAAAAGACGATGGAGCGGCAAAGAAAGCCAAGGCTGAGAAGAAAGACTATCACCACGACACGCGCCGCCGTATGTCGTTCAAGGAGAAGCGCGAGTTTGAACAACTGTCGAAGGAGATAGAGGCCCTTAGTGCGGAGCAAAGCCAGATAGAGGAGTTGCT
The DNA here is from genome assembly GCA_964640415.1 of uncultured Prevotella sp. Taxonomy (GTDB): domain Bacteria; phylum Bacteroidota; class Bacteroidia; order Bacteroidales; family Bacteroidaceae; genus Prevotella. The sequence goes on along the minus strand of CAZXGQ010000046.1, from coordinate 2,898 downwards.
TTGCAGCGGAACGCTGTCGGTAGATGAACTGACGGAGAAGAGCAAGCGGCTGCCGCAAATCAAGGACGAGCTGGATGAAAAGGAAATGAGATGGCTGGAGCTCAGCGAGTTGGAATAGCGTGGCTGCTGTTGTGCGTACTCTTGTCGATGACGGTAAATGCGGATGCGAAGAGAGTTAGAAAACTCTCGTTGCTCCATCGTGTCCACACGTATGCTGCAACTATCGACACCGCCAACATGTCGAATGAAGCTTATTCCTATTCGCGCGCTTACATCAAGGTAGACAAGCGCAACCCCATACTCAAACTTGTGCCCACGGCCTACATTCTGGCCCGAGGCAACAAGCGGGAGTTCCTCACGGAGAGATTCTCGAAGATACAGGTGAGAAGCTACCACGACTTCGACACGAAGACCTTGTTGAGGAACAGCAACATACCCGGCGACAGGGGTGTCATGAGCAGTTTCAGCCGCTACATGACACCTACCGTCTACGATGAGACCATCGTGGGCAAAACCATCCTTTCGCCTTTCCACCCAAACAACTTCAGGTTTTACAAGTATAAGGTGGATGCCATCACCGGCGACGTGGTGAAGTTGAGCTTTTCCGGTCGCCGCAAGAATACCCAACTCGTTAACGGCAACGCCGTTATCGACAACTTGACGGGACGTATCGTCAGCTGTAACCTTTGGAGCGAATACGACATGGTCAACTCGCTTCTGTCAATGACTATGGGGGAGAGGGGCGTCAACTCGCTCTTTCCGCAAGAATGTGACGGACTGTTGCGTTTCAAGTTTCTCGGCAACAGTGTGTCGGCTCACTACACGGCAAACTACGGATTGGACAATGTGCTTCATGGCGACGGTTATGACTGTGCTGATGATCCTGCCCTTATGGACAGTGTGCGTCAGGGAGTGCTCACGGTGGCGGAAAGGAAGATCGTAGACGCCATGGTGGCCAGTAAAGCCGTAAACGACACTGCCGATACCGTGGCTGCGCGCCAGAAGCGTGGCAATTGGGCGAAAAGGGTGTTCTGGGACGCAGTGGGCGACAACATCTTCAACCGCATAAAGATGACATTCGGGCAGAACAGCCAAGGCTATCTGCGCATCAACCCGGTGCTGAACCCGCTTTACATGAGTTACAGCGACCGAAGGGGAATAACCTATAAGTTTGCCGTGCACGCCAACTACCAAACGGGCAAGGATGCCGAGTTGCTCGGCAACCTGCGCTTCGGTTATTCCTTCAAAAACAAGCAGTATTATTTTCGCTTGCCGTTATATTATTACATGAGCCGGCGAAAAAACAGGTATCTGAAGTTTGAGATAGGCAATGGCAACCGCATACGCAACAACCTTATCTATAATGAAATGCAGCAGGCCTTGGATACCTTTGGCGACCATGCCATGATTAAGGCCCCCGACAATTTCAATGACTTCACCCAAACCGATGCGCGTCTGGTGCTCAACTTCGACATCAACAGTTTCATAGGGTTCCAGGTGGGCTCGCTTTACCAGCGGTACAAGGCGTTTACGCCGGGCTTTTTCCGTGCCATGGACATGCCGACCCATTACAGTGCCTTTGCTCCAGTGTTTGAAGTCCAATACCGTCCGTTGGGTTGGTCGGGCCCTATCCTGACACTTGACTATGACCGTGGCATAACCAATGTGCTGAATTCCAACATGAAATATGAGCGGTATGAGTTCAACGCAGAATACATTCATCAGCTCAACCGCCTCCAGGCATTGCAGATGAGGCTTGGCGCGGGATTCTATTCCCATAAAGGGCGAAACACCTACTTCCTCAACTATGAGAACTTTAAGGAAAACAACATTCCCGGGGGATGGAACGACGACTGGAGCGGTGAGTTCGAGTTGTTGAGGAGCGACAACTACAACTCGTCACCTTATTATATACGTGGAAACCTTACTTACGAGTCGCCGCTCTTGCTCCTGAGCTGGATTCCCTTGATAGGTCACTACATGGAGATGGAACGCGTCTACGTGTCGTGGCTCGACGCACGCAGGATGCACCCGTATCTTGAGTTTGGTTATGGTTTCACCACGAGGTTTATCTCCGTCGGCCTGTTTGTCAGCAACGGCAAGGGCAACCGCACCGTAGGATGCAAGTTTGGCCTGGAGCTTTTCAGGCACTGGTAGATTAATGGCATCCACTTCCATAAAGGCTTTACCTCTTATTATTTCTTTTTGTGAATCATTCTACTATCCATCCATCAATAGTACCTGTTTTAGACGAGAAGTTACAACCAATCTTATGGATGTGTCTCTTATCCAAGGCATATTCACGAGCATATCCGTTATCTTCTATCTGTTGCAGTGCCATCTCAGCAGAACCATCCAGTTTGAATTCAAAAATATAGACATCGTTAGATGTCTCTACAACACAATCCACTCTACCCTCGTTCTGCTCTTTCTCTATGAAAATAGCATTCGATCGTAGAGACAAGCAAGGACTTTCCAAATCGACGTGGACGACTCAGAAAGTACACATGACCATTGTGTACCAAATCATAAACCATATGGGTTTTATCTATATAGAGATACCCTTCCTTGATGATTGTCTCAAAACTCTGAATGCCTATTGGATACTTCATAATAGTACTTGAATTTGTTATTCATGTTCAACACTAATATGTTTTTCTGAGCTAACAAAAGAAATAAGAAAAAATAACGAACACGTTTATAAAGAAACAGGAGCCGTTTATCCTCTATGGAGGAACCATCAGACGAGCTTTTGAAAGAACAGATGGAACAAGTTGCGGATTCTGCTAGACATTAGTTGTAGAATAAAATAAAAATACTCAAGTTTCGGATTTGTCATTTAGAAGTGTCCCCGAAGGGGGCAAACTCTGCATAACCGCAGGTGGAGCGAGCGTAGCG
>CAZXGQ010000045.1:0-24524 GCA_964640415.1 uncultured Prevotella sp. | reverse complement strand
TTACAATAAATCCCATTCCCATGCTCTCACAACAGAGAGATGGGAATGGGATTTTTTAACAAGATTGACCTGTTGCGACGTGTTTTTCATATACCAAAAATAAACTAATTCATCCGACAAAGCCAGTGTGTCCCTGACCTTATCGGATGAATTAGTTATGGATTTACAACACAGCAAAAACTGTTTGCCAACTATATGTTATTCTATAATGGTGAGGCAAATCCAAATGGATGACAAAAACGTTAGTCCTCTAAAGGACGCTTTTGCCAATCGTCTGAGACATAACTATCAGGATAAGTGGTTTCGTCGAGCACCTTACCTTTACGCTCACGAATGTAAGTATCGAATCCACGCTTTCCTTCCTTCAGCACGATTATGCGAGCGCCACAAGGCAGATGGTTGTAAACAGTATTGCCACCTGAGTAACGTCCATAAGCCAACAAGACATCATGCCACATGACGGAATAGTCGTTGTCGTGGTCGTGTCCGCAGAAGATGCCCATTACATCGCCACACTCCTTTACCGCTGTAAACATGCCACTGTTGAAGATTGGTGAGCATGCTGCCTCACGGCGCGTACCTGTCATGATAGCATTTTCATCTCTCACAGCATCGTGATACTCCGGCAAAGGTATATGGATGAAAGCCAATGCCGGATAAGGCACGTCACCGTTTTCCTTTGTAAAAGCAGCGCTCTGCTGACGGTACCATTGCACCTGGTCAGAAGTAAGCCATGCATAAGTGCCGCGACTCTTGTCCTCAGGGAATCCCTCGGGATAGGAATGGGTGTCCATGCAATAGAGAACGGCTGCCGTCTTTTTTCCATCATGAGACTTGATGCGCAAGGTATAGTCGAGCTCTTTCTGTGCGGACAAATCCGGCAAGAGGTTGTTTTTCACCGTGCGTGCAATGTTATAAAGCTCGCGGTTGCTGAGTCCGGTGGTTTCACTGTCGTGATTGCCGAACTCATAAACGAAAGGCACGTTATACTTAGATATGCGGCCCAGCACAGCGAGAAGATTTTCCTTGCCCGGGCGTGCCCAAAGCACATCGCCCGTTAGCACGATCAAGTCGGGGTGCTCGTGCTGAAGAACACTGTCAACAACACTCAATGCCACCTTTGACTGGGCAGAGCCATTGTAATGGAAGTCGGTGAATTGTACTATCTTGAACTCTCCAGTCTTGCTGAAGCGCAAGTCTTGAGACGAGACATGGAGAGACAAGAACAACAGACATGCGAAAAATAGTCTTTTCATCATTTCATAGTTATCATACAATCTCAAAATGCTGACTGGCTTATGCCTTGAGAATGTCGTTGCACAGAGAGAAGCACTTGATCATCATTCTTGGGATGTGGAAAGGTCCCTTGAAGAGATTGCCCTTTGCAGGTTGTGCCACTGTGCCGTCGCGATGGAGATAACCATACCACTCTCCGAACTCCTTGTCGGGGAAGTGGGCGTAGGTCCACTCGCTAATCTGACGATGGCGATAAAGATATTCCTCATCACCTGTACCAAGATAAGCATACAGCGATGCGATGATAGTCTCGCACTGCGGCCACCAGAACTTCATGTCCTGAGAATAGTCTTGAGCAGGCAGGTTCTTGCAATCGCGGAAGTTGATTATGCCTCCGTATTCCTTGTCCCATCCCCAGTCCCAAGACCAATTGAAGATGGTCAGGGCTGTATCAAGCAGTTGCTTGTCCCAATTGCGATAGCGGGCTTCCTCCATCAGGAACCATGAAGTCTCGATGCAATGTCCGGGATTGATGACACGGGTAGCATTTGTATCAACGAACTCACCGTTGGGTCCGACACTCTCAAGAAGAGCCTTAAATTCAGGATGCATGAAATAGCGGCGGAGCTGCTCAATGCTCTCGTCTATCTGCTGCATGAGAACAGGAGAGTCGATGACCGCACGCAGACGCGAGCCGACATTGATCAAGATCATCACAATGCTGTGGCTGCGAAGATTGACCGAAGGCTCGAACTTTGGCTCAAGGAAGCCGGGCGTGTTGAGGAAGCGTTGGGCATCCTGGAAGACCTTCAATGCCCTTTCGGCATAAGACTTTTCACCAGTAGCAATGGCATACTCCGACATAGCTATGGCAGCAAAGGTCTCGCTGAAAACATAACGGCGCTTGCGCAAAGGACGACCATCCTCCGTGACAGAGAAATACATGTGACCATCCTTGTCGAAACAATACTTCTCAAAGAAGTCGATTGTGCTCTTTGCCGCATCAAGCCATTCCTGGTTATGCTCTACATTGTTATATGCGAACGCGCAAACAAAAGCGAAACGGCCTTGGAACCATACGCTCTTTGTGGTGTCCATCAAGGAACCGTCTCGGTCGACGCATGTGTAAACGCCACCATGCTTGCGGTCCCAACCATGCTCCATCCAAAAGGGCATGATGTTTTCTGTGAGGTCGCGCTTGTAACAGTCGGCCCAATTACGAATGTACTCTTTAGTATTTATCATGACTTATTAGTTTTGAATAGTTTTCAAATAATTGTCGATGCCCGTCTTCAATGCATTCCAATAGTTATACTGCCTTATGTGGCACAAGTCGAAGACGAAGTAGCCGTCAGCCTGATTGATAATGGCATCCACGCTCTTGGTTACAGCATCATCTTGGCCTCCTTCGGTGAAACCTGTTGAGTTGCCGACATCTGGACCGCCAACGCAAGGCACGTCACCTTTAGTCAACGTCATAGCCTGCTTGGCAAATCCTTGCATAGTCCACTCGCCACTGCCATAAACATCATCGGCACCTGCATAGCAACCAACAAAAATGCGGTCAAGCGAAGAAAGGTAACTGTAATTCTTATAATCACTGTTAGCCCAACTGTAGTCAGCTGAAGGGTCGTATTTGGAGCTTGCCCAGTTGACACCGCTTTCCGGAGAATAGCTTGAATACCATGCGCCAACATAGGTACAGAACTCTATGTCCTTGTTGACGGAATGAACAGCATCGGATGCACGCTTGACAAAATCGCTGATAGTCTTTGCCCTGAACGACAACCAATCCTTGAAATACTTGGAGCTTGAGCCGCCGCTAACCGCAGAAGTGCCGGGCTTGATTACATCCTGAAAGAAATCAAGATCAGAAACTCCGAGGTACTCCTTGAACTTCTGCTGACTATAGTCAGAGACATCAGACAAGAGATTGTCGAAACGACAACGGTCAAGGCAGATGCCGTCGACATCATACTTTGCCAAATCGGATATAATGTCAATGAGATAGTCTTGCACCTCCGTATTTACGGGGTTAAGAAACTTTGTGCCATAGTATTCGGCGTCAGAAGGGTCTGTTGTGGTAAGATCCATCTCATTCTTTGGTCCTCCTTCTGTATTCACAACTGTGACCCAATCTTTCTTTGTCTCGTCACGGAACACCAATCCCTGCTCACCAAGTCCATAGGCATAAAGGTTGCCAGCCACAAATGTGTTCATGCTCGCAGTAACCTTCAAGCCAAGTTTGTGGGCTATGTCAATGAATGCCTGCAAATAGTCCCAAGAGGCCGTACGCTCATAGAACTTATACTCTCCATTGTCAGTCCAATAATCGAGCTTAGTGACCTCCTGACAGTGGGAGCTTTTAAACAGCACGTCACCCATTGTTGGACGCACGTCGACAACGATGTCTGTGAAGCCGGCATCTTTCACTTTTGTAAGGTCTTCTTCTATGTTTTCCTTGCTGTTGGCAAAACGAGGGAAATTGGCAGCTGCATCAATCCACACATAACGCCGCTTTGCAACATCGGGAGTTTCGTCATCATTGCTATCCCAAGTCCATTTGCTTAGGATGTCCTCATGTTCCTCCTTGCTGCAAGCAGAGAAAACGCCAAGCACGGAGGCAAGGGTCAAGAATAAAAATGTGAACCTTAATCGCTTCATAATATCTTTGTGTGTTGTTTCATTGACAATATGGTTGACGAATCAACCATATTATCAAATAAGAATTCTGAACATTACTTCTTAATGCAATCCATTTGTATGCCACCAAACGACAGGTGAGTGTTGGAAGCGTAGAACAGATAGAGGAAGTAGCCGTCTTCGGAAGGCGTAATCAAGACATCGGCAAAACGACCGCCCGAAGCATAACCAACTGAACCATAATCGTCGGGTATCTCGTAAACATACTTCAAAGCAGAACTGCTGTCAATAGAGCCTGTCACAGACGAAGGACTGCTTGCGTCATACAGATAAATATGACCCGTCAAGCCCCAGTCTGGCCAATACCCCATCTCAAACAAGGCAATGTAACGGGCATTGTTGAACGGACGGGTGTCAATTGCGCCTGTGTTATAACCCCAAGCCGATCCACTAACATCTTGTACAAGATTTGACGGAGTGCGCCAGTCGGAAAGATAATACATTTGGCAGTTGCCGCTCTGATAGTAGTCAACTATAGAACCAAGCTTACCTTCATCGTCGACTGCACAAACTTTGGCAGCATCGTCTTGACTACCCCAAGAAGCACCCAACGACATCAGCAGATTCTCGGGCTCGCCTACTTTGCCGTCCTTTACGATCCAACGTATTGCATTGGTACAATCGTAAGGAGTGGCCGTGATGACGGCATTGCCATTCAAATCGCCTTGTACGTGCAAGCGGGCACCAATACCTACGCCAAGCTGATTCTTGTAGGATATCAACTTAACAGGAGCCTTCTCTACATCATTAGTCTTGTAGATATTAAGCGTCTGTCCACTCTCGGCATAGTTGCAGATAAGCATATTGCCTGCATTGTCGCTTGTAACGGCACCTGAGGCTTTTGCATCACCGAGATTAACGGTTCCGATCTTTGACCCGGTAGCCTTTCTGAAGTACTGTGGAGCAGACCCGTCACCGAGGTTAAGAATCACATAGTTGCCTATGCAAGCCAGCGTCGGATGAATTGAATTGGGATCAGACACTCCAAGCGTAGTCATATCATTGACAAACAACTCCTTTTCGCTGTCCGTGCGATAGCCATTGTCTATCTTTGGTGGAATCTGCTTGACAACAGTGTATTCAGTTTTGTCTACGCCATTGTCGGCAGTTACTGTAAACTTGAAAGGAGAATTGAAGTCGTGAACCTCCGAAGGGTCTGGAGAAATGGCAGCATGGGGGTCAAGCACCACATCCGCCGTCATTTGCGAAAGGTCATTAGCCGTGACAAGAGAAATGGTCTTGGCATCGTCGTCGATAACACCCGTCAAATCGCCCGGTTGTGCCATAAAGCTCTTAATGGCACATTTTTTCAAGTGGGTGAGCGAACCTGAAATTGTAATCTGACGCTGGTTCCCATAAGGATCGGTGTATGTGAACGTGTTTTTCTTCGTAAGGTCGAGCACTCCCAAACCGGGCGAGAGGTAACAGTTGTTCTCCAGTTTGGCAGTCACCTTCATTGCCTTCATATCCTCGGAAGGCACATAGTCGCTCTCCTCCGGATAATAATAAGGAATTGGAATGACATAGTCGGTAATCTCCTCATTGCCTGTCGCAAGCTGGGCAGCGAGCTTGTCTTGGTAAGTGCCGCTTGTGAAATAGGCCGACAAGCTCGTAATGCCTTCTCGGTCGGCGGTGGGTTCTACCCTCTCCTCTTCCGCACAACCTGCAAATGAAAGAGCGAGACAAAGCAAAAGCCCTGTATTGAATATCTTGGTCTTCATAATGAATAATCGTTAAATGTTATTACTTCCACTCTGCAAACTGCTCAATATCCTTGTTGTTGTTCAACTCTTTTTCAGGTACTGGCAAGCGGTTCATCTTAGAGGGATAATTGAGATCCTCGTCGTCAACCTCAACATAAGTGTAACGATAAGAGTCTTCACCCATCTTCTCAATCTTCAATCCGTGACGCCTTATACCTGTGAAAGCCGTTGTAGACAAGCCCCATCTGCGCATATCCCAATAGTAGAGGCCCTCATAGGCAAGTTCCACTTTGCGCTCATGGCGAAGAGCCTCATCGCTGTAAGACTTAATGCCTGGCAAACCGACACGGGCACGCACCTCATTAATAAGACTGACAGCCTTGGTATCGTCGCCTAAATTATGGCAAGCCTCAGCTTCGTTGAGCAACACTTCAGCCAACCTGAAGGCCACATAAGGCTGCGTTGAGTTTTGTGTGATGCTAAAGTCATGGTCTTCATCAACAAGTTTTCTCAGATAATAACCTGTTGTTGTCCTTCCCTCTGTTGTAGCGTCGGTTTTCCATTTTGCCCATCCGTCAGTACCGTCGACATAGGGTTCGATAGTACGCTTGCGCCATGATGCGCCATTGTAGAGGATAGAAGCCTGGAAACGAGGCTCAAGTTCGTCGTAAGGTGGATTGTCGAGCGTGCCTGACGTGGTATGCCAAGGCGACCAGTCAACCTTCGTGCCGTCTGCATACTCGTACTCCTCAACCATATCCTGCGTTGGAGTTCCATATCCGCCGTACATTGTCATGCCGGCTGTTTTATGGTCACCTCCAGGTGCATAGTAACCGTCAAAACTATGGGTAACACTTGCGTCGGCACTGTAAGAGTACATATAGATGGCTTCTGTGTTACCATTGGCCTTGAAAGCGTCGCTATAGTCAGCCGTCAGCTTATATCCCTGAGCGACAACAGCTTCACTGGCTTCTTTAACGGCTTTCCAGTTCTTGCAATAGAGCATTGCACGCGACATAAGCGCATAAGCGGCTCCACTCGTAAGACGGCCATTGCTGGTTGTACTCTTTGGAAGGTTCTCGCCTGCGAATGCCAAATCCTGATAGACAAAATTCCAGCAGTCGTCAGCAGTGTCCAACGCGTGGTTGGTGTTGATTTCCGAAAGGTCCTCATCGTATATGATGGCTTGACCATATCGTTTCAACAACTCGAAGTAGTACATTCCACGGAAAAAGCGGAGCTCTCCCTCGTATTGTGTTTTTGAAGCCTCGTCAAAGTCACTGGCCTTCAACTTAGACAGAGCCTCGTTGACGCGACGGATCGACGTATAGGTGGTTCCCCATACTCCCATGTAGACGTCAACGTAGCTTGCCGTAAGGACCAGACCACCATAAGATATCTCATTAGGTATATAGTTCTCTGAGTTGTAGTTCATGTTGCCATACTTCAGCTCATCGGTGAGTCCCTCGGTCAAACCTGCGTAGCACTGGTAGTCGCTGAAGCTACCAAGATCTGGAATATCTGCGTAGAAATAGTTGATAGCCAACTCAGCGTATCTTGTATTGCTCCAAACCAAACGGTCACTGGCTTGATCAGTAGGATCTATGTCGAGGAACTTGTTGCAAGAGCTCAATCCCATGACAGCCATAAGAATACCCGGGATAAAATATTTCGTTTTCATCATTGCAAGGTTAAATTGTTAGAACGTGATGTTGATACCTCCCATGAAGGTGCGTTGCTGCGGGTAGTAACCGTTGTTGACACGCGGAGACTCGGGGTCAACTCCGGTAGGAAGGCTGTCGATAGTAAACAAGTTGGATGCTTCAGCATATATACGCACTGTTTCAATGCCAATTGCCATTGTCCAAGTCTTTGGCAACGAATATCCCAACTGTATAGTCTTCAGTCTGATGTAGTCACCCTTCTTGTTCCAGAAGCTTGAAGCCAAGCCATTGTTGCCTCCATGCGACACTGTGCTGAGTGTAATACGGGGATAGATGCCATCTGGGTTATCTTCGCTGTAAGAGTTTTGTACAAGCCAAAGAGGAGAGTTGGCACCTTCCTTAAAGGTCTGACTCCAAACAGTATTGTCGTCGTAGCCATTATAATAGGTACCCAACAACGAGACGTCAAACTTGAAACCGCCGGTGAACTGGGCATTGAAGTCGAATCCGTTCCAACTGGCGCTGAGGTTCAGACCTGCCATAATCTTCGGTCGGTTGCTGCGGCCGAAACGGCCTCTGTCCTGTTCGTCGATAACACCGTCACCGTTAAGGTCCTTGTATTTTATGTCACCAAGATTCGGGCGCGTGCCATACCAGGCTGAGTTGGTAATCTCTTCTTCAGAACGGTATAGTCCGTCGGCGAGCCAAATGTAAGTAGCGTCAACATCAGTGCCTACAACTTTTCTCCACGACTGCGTGTTAGGATCATCTGTGTAGCGGAGCCACTTGCTCGTTGCCCACGTCATATTGAGGCTGGCCGAGTATTGGAAAGGTTTACCGCCAACGTTAAACTTGTTGCGATGAGAAATCGTCCACTCCAAACCGTAGTTATTGTATCGGTTATAGTTCTCGTATGTGGAATAGTATCCACCCATTGATGGAGACTTGTCTCCGCCCATATAGGTGAGGATATCGTAGTTGAGGTTATAGAACCAATCAAACGACAGACCTAACAAGCCGTTCCACAATGTTGCATCAAAACCGGCATTGGTCGAGCGTGTCTTTGCCCAACTGAGGTTTGGATTTGCAATGCCTGATGTATAAAGTGAACTTACTGTGCTGCCACCGATCACGCGGTTGGAACCAAACGAATAGGTGCTAAGGTAAGAGAACTCGGTAACGTCGTCGTTGCCAAGCAATCCGATGGATGCACGGATTTTCAAGTCGCTCAACCACGAATGGGTTTTGTTCATAAAAGCCTCGTTGGATACACGCCAACCTGCAGAGAACGAGGGGAAGAATCCCCAACGCTTGCCTGCCACATTGCCGCTGAACTTATATGAGCCGTCATAACGGCCGCTGAACTCAGCAAGATAAGTGTCGGCATAGTCGTATTTCATACGGAATACATAACCTGCCGTGCGCGAGTGAGTGCTGTAACCGCTCACGGGATTCTCAGAAAGGGCAGTACCGAGACTAAGTTCCGGCAACTCTGCAAACGGGACTTTGTAGGCATAGGCAGCCATTGAGCTCGATTTGTAGTCACGTCCCTCAACAAGCACCAATGCGTCTACATTATGCTTGCCAAACTTACGGGCAAACTCGATATTAAACTGTCCGACAAGTTGCTCTGTGGTGTACTGGCCATCGCCAACATGATTAAGGTTCGACGACACATCGCGCGGATCTTCGAGCAACGTAAAGGTGCCGGATGAGAGATCCTTCGAGTATGTCTGGTAAGGAGTGTCGAGGTTCTTGTTCTTCGATGAAAGATAGTCGTAGGAGCCCGTTGCCTTGAATTTCAGTCCGGGAAGCCATGGAGCAGCGTACTCAATAGAGAGATTGGTATTCATCTCTGCACCGCGGGTCTTTTTATAACCAGAGTCATAAATGGCTGCCAAAGGACTGTACGCTACAGAAGCATTGTTAGGAATTGTGGCAGTATATGAACCGTTCCATGTCTCGGGCAAGTAAGGGCGCATCATAATGGCTTGGTGACCAATCGAAAGCCAGCCTACTTCACCACTTCCGCCTGTACCGTCATCTGCACCGCCTGATGAATACCCCGGAGTGTGCTTGCGTGTCACGGTACCTACGGTTCCCAGCTTGATTGTCCAGTCGCGACTTACCTTTGCGGTTATGTTCGTACGAAGATTGTAGCGGCGATAGTCGAAGTTGTCGATGTTACCTTTCTGATTCATGAAGCCGGCACCGACATAGTAGCTCACGTCGTCGTTGCCTCCTTGAAGAGAGACGTTGTGCTTCATGTTGGTACCTGTGCCGAATACCTTATCTATATAGTTCACATTGTCCCAACCGTCTGTAGGGTCACCATTGAGCATAGCCTCAATGTTTGCCTGTGTAAACACCGGGGTATAGTCGGCCTTGCTCTTCACGGTACCATTGGCCAGTTTGTCCATATAGTCTGCCATATTATAGTAGTAGGCATATTCCGGACCATTCATGAACTGCGGGAAGTTGGCATTGACCGATATGCCATATTGTCCGTCATAGCTGACTTTTGGCTTACCCTTCTGGCCGTTTTTCGTTGTTACAATAATAACACCGCCAGCTGCATTGAGACCGTAGACTGCAGCAGCAGAACCATCTTTAAGCACAGAAACACTCTCAATGTCGTTGGGGTCTACATCGTTGATAGAACGTGGCATGCCATCTACAATATAAAGAGGTGCATACTGGGAACCACGGATACGAAGGCTTGCCTGGTCGTCACCCGGCTCACCAGACACCTGGACAGATGACAAGCCAGGAAGTTTACCGCCAAGAAGACTTGAAATATTGGTTGAAGGACCTTTGAGAAGTTCGTCTCCCCGCATAGCCGAGACAGCGCCTGTAAGCGACTGCTTCTTTACGGTGCCATAACCGACGACAACAACATCCGTAAGCGTGGAGGCGTCTTCCTGCATGGTAACGTTAACGATGCTTCGTCCGCCAACCTTTACTTTTTGTTGTTTCATTCCGACGTAAGAGAAAACAAGGACATCCTTGCCATTAGCCTTGATAGAATAGGCTCCATTGATGTCCGTGACCGAACCAACTTTGGACGAGCCATTCACCTGAACGCTAACGCCTGGCAGGTATTCACCGGTTGCGTCCGTAACAACACCTTTCACAACATTCTGAGCAGCAGTTGGGAGAGTTACCAACCAAAAAACCACCAGCAATGTCGCGAAAGCCTTTGCAAGCATAGAATGCTTTTTAATAGACTGTTGTTCCATCGAGTGTAAAATTAAGCGGTTAATTATGTTTAGATTATTCTTTGGCAAAACTAAACAAGTTTTACAATATATACAAGCGTTTTGATGTTTTTTTTATAAATTCTTAAAAAAGTTACAAAACTCTTGTTCGGTTTGTAAAACAATTGTAAATTGCAGCCAATTTGAAAAATCAACCATATTACGCCTCTAAACATCGCATACATGAAAAAGGTATTAATCTTTCTGGCAATGGTTTTATGCCAAACGCTTGCCATGGCACAAACAAACGAGAAACCGTTTGTCGTACCCGAACTGACTCACTGGAGCGGAGCCACCGGCTCTATGAAGCTTTCAGGCCGGATTGTAGTAACAAACAAGAAGCTCCAGAAAACTGCAAAGGAGCTAAAACAAAGCTATGCACTGCTCTTCGGCACCGACCTGACCGTCACAACCGGCAAAGCCAAAGACGGCGACATTGTGCTGACAACGAAACAAGACAAGTCGTTGGGCAATGAGGGATACCGCTTGTCTATAGGCAAAAGATGCCAAATTACGGCAGCATCAACCACCGGTGCCTTTTGGGCCACCCAAACTGTGCTCCAAATGTTGCAAGGTCAGAAAGACCTGCCATGCGGTGACGCCATTGACGTGCCGCAATATGGCATGAGAGGATTCATGTTCGATGTGGGCAGAAAGTTCTTCCCGATAAGCTACCTGAAAAACCTCATACGCATCATGGCTTATTATAAGATGAATACTCTGCAGCTTCATCTCAACGACAACGCCTTCAAATATTACTTTGGAAACGACTGGAGCAAGACGCCCGGTGATTTCCGACTTGAAAGCGACACCTACCCCGGGCTTGCGTCTAAAGACGGACATTATACAAAGGCCGAGTTCATCGACCTGCAAAAATTCGCAGAGAGCCTTGGAGTGAACATAATACCGGAGATTGACTCACCGGCTCACGTACTGGCATTTACGCATTACAAGCCGAGCTTGGGCTCAAAAGAGTTTGGCATGGACCATTTCAACCTCGACAATCCCGAGGTTTACACCTTTATGGACAAGCTCTTCGACGAATACCTCTCCGGTAAGGACCCCGTGTTTAGAGGAAAATACGTGAACATTGGCACCGATGAGTACAACAACTCTACTGAAGACCTTCGCGAGAAGTTCCGCTCATATACCAACCATTTCCTCGACCTTATCAAGAAGTACGGCAAGACTCCCGTACTGTGGGGCGCACTGAATTTTGCTCCCGGCAAGACTCCTGTCAGCTCCAAAGGTGCACTCATGGGAATGTGGTCCGACTACATGGCAAAAGCTGCCGACATGAAAGCTGAAGGCTGGAACATGATATGCATGCCTGACGCATCGGTCTACATTGTGCCTTTGGCTGACTATTACCACGACATTCTGCCCAATGAGGACATTTACAACAATTGGACGCCTGCCAACTTTGAAGACACAACTCTTGTCGAGCAAGACCCGCAAATAGCAGGTGGCATGTTTGCCCTGTGGAACGACCTGTACGGCAACGGCGTTACGGTTCACGACGCTCACATCCGCATTCTGCCTGTGCTTCAGGCCATGGCCGTAAAATGCTGGACAGGACAACTGACCAGCCTCCCCTACTCTACCTTTGAAAGCAAGCGCCAGCTTCTTGCTGAAGCTCCGGGCGTGAACGAGCTCGGAAAGGTCAGCAAACAGCCTATTGCTGTAGCAGAGCTTACGCCCGACAAGTCGCTCAACTTGGGGCAAGATGCAATAGGCTATGGGCATAAAATATCTTTCACCATAGACTGCAAGCCAGAACAGAAAGGCACCGTCTTGACATCAAATACAAACGAGGTTTTCTACCTGTCTGACCCCATTAATGGCAAATTGGGATTCAAGCGCGAAAACTATACCGACTGTTTCAAGTATGCATTGCCCGAAGAGGGACATGTCGACGTTACGATAGAGAACACATCGACATCGACCAACCTCTACATAAACGGCAAGTTGACCGAAAAACTAGAGCAGGTTCGCATCTACATGGTGAACCCAAACGACAAGGCCAATCACATGCCCGGCAATTCTTGGCAGCTTGAAGGCTACGAGCCCAAACGCAGCATGCGCTACCAACGCGCGCTGTACTTCCCCACACAGAAGACGGGCAAGTTCAACAGCAGAATCACCAACTTCAAAGTTGAATAGCCTATAGGCTTGAAGCTGATAAAAAACAACACCCCTAAAAAGGAACAACAAACTAATACTAAACATCATGACTAATCGCAGAGACTTTCTAAAAGAAGCATTGCTCACGGGTGCCGCAGCCATGGCCGCGCCTATACTCGCGAAAGGAGAAAACACAGTTGGCCCACAACCTCTGACAACGGGTGCGGCAAACAGCATAAGTACCGGAGGCGAACTCATTGTGCCGAAAGCAAAAGGCCTGCAGATAACAGGCACTTTTCTCGACGAGATTTCACACGACATACCTCACCAGAACTGGGGCGTGAAAGAATGGGAACAAGACTTCCGCAACATGAAGGCGATAGGCATCGACACCGTAATAGTTATCAGATGCGGATACAGGAAATTCATTACCTACCCGTCTGAATACCTGATGAAAAAGCATGGTTGCTACATGCCGTCAGTCGACCTCATCGACATGTATCTCCGCCTTGCCGACAAATACGACATGAAGTTCTACTTCGGCCTGTACGACTCCGGACACTATTGGGACACGGGGGACATGTCGTGGGAAATAGACGACAACAAATATGTCATCGACGAGGTATGGAAACGCTACGGCCACCACAAGAGTTTCAAGGGATGGTATGTCAGCACCGAAATCTCACGCCAGACCAAAGGCGCCATACCTGCCTTCCATACCATGGGCAAGCACTGCAAAGACGTTTCTAATGGTCTGCCCGTATTCATCTCGCCTTGGATCGACGGCAAGAAGGCCGTGATGGGGACAGGCAAGATGACCAACGACCAGGCTGTGAGCGTGCAGGAGCACGAGCGCGAATGGAACGAGATATTCGACGGCATACACGACGTTGTAGACTGCTGCGCATTCCAAGACGGGCACATCGACTACGACGAGCTCGACGCTTTCTTCTCTGTCAACAAGAAGCTCGCCGACAAATATGGCATGCAATGCTGGACCAATGCCGAGACATTCGACCGCGACATGCCTATTCACTTCTTGCCTATCAAGTTTGACAAGCTCCGCATGAAGCTTGAGGCTGCCAAACGTTGCAACTACGACAAGGCCATCACGTTTGAGTTCTCCCACTTCCTTAGCCCACAGTCGGCTTACATACAAGCTCACCACCTTTACGACCGCTATAAGGAATATTTCGACATCAAGTAAAAAATCGCATCCATATGAATACCGTTAAATTGGGCTATGTCTTTTTCCTTGCCATAGTGGCGGCCTTAGGCGGACTGCTCTTCGGCTACGACACGGCAGTCATCTCCGGCACAATCGACGACGTGGTGGCGCAATTCCATCTTGACGTAATGCAACAGGGTTGGTATGTTGGATGTGCACTCATCGGATCCATCTGTGGTGTTGCCATGGCGGGCATCATGAGCGACCGGCTCGGTCGCCGCCCCACAATGTTCATATCAGCCGCACTGTTCACCATTTCTGCCATGTGGTGCGCCGTTGCCACCTCGTTTCAAGTCCTTGTCGTGGCACGCATCATAGGCGGTGTGGGCATAGGCATCATCTCCGTGGTTGCACCGATCTATATCTCCGAGATTTCCATCACGCGCTATCGCGGCCAGCTCGTATCACTCTACCAGCTCGCCGTCACGGTAGGATTTCTTGCGGCATACGTCGTCAACTATCTGCTGCTCAACTTCTCACATACCGGCCATTTCGACAACAGTTGGTTGCAGCTCATCTTTGTCGGAGAAGTGTGGAGAGGCATGTTGGGCATGGAAACGCTGCCTGCCGTATTCTTCTTCGCCATCCTTTTCATCATACCTGAAAGTCCCCGTTGGCTTATCACGCAGAACAAGGACGACAAGGCCATCGGCATCTTCGGGAAGATATATACTCACAGGGAAGATGTGGAAAGGCAAGTAGCTGACACAAAGTCGACCATTGCCGGTGAAGTAAAGTCTGAGTGGAAGCAACTGCTTCAACCCGGCATTGTCAAAGCCGTCATCCTCGGTGTGTGCATCGCTATCCTGGGACAGTTTATGGGCGTGAATGCCGTGCTCTACTACGGTCCGTCTATATTCAAGGAAGCAGGCATGAGCGATCCGCTCTTCTGCCAAGTGCTCGTCGGCATCGTGAATATGCTCACGACTGTGCTCGCTACATTCATCATCGACCGGGTCGGCCGTCACAAACTTATCTACTACGGTGTGTCGGGCATGATCTTCAGCCTCGTCATGATTGCCGTCTACTTCTCCTTCCATGAGAGTTGGGGCCTGGGCGTATGGTTCATGCTGACATTCTTCCTGCTCTACGTGTTCTGCTGCGCAGTGAGCATCAGCGCCGTAGTCTTCGTGCTGCTTTCCGAGATGTATCCCAACAGCGTGCGCGGATTGGCCATGTCGATAGCCGGCTTTGCCTTGTGGATAGGCACTTACCTCATCGGTCAGCTCACTCCGTGGATGCTCGAGAACCTGAAGCCAACCGGCACCTTCGTACTGTTTGCCGTGATGTGCATACCTTATATTCTCATCATGTGGCGCTGCATACCGGAAACTGCCGGAATGTCGCTGGAGGATATCGAACGCTACTGGACCAAGCAGGGCAAGGGTAAAAAGTAGAAAAAACAGGATGAATAGATACGATATCTCTAATAGCCAGAGCATACCCTCAAGGCGCGCCAGCTCACTTGACGCACTGAGGGGGTATGCCATCATGACCATGATTCTCGCTGCAACAGAGGCCTTCGGCATACTGCCGGGATGGATGTATCATGCCCAGGTACCTCCACCAGACCATATCTTCAACCCACACGTCTACGGCATAACTTGGGTTGACCTCATCTTCCCCTTCTTCCTGTTCAGCATGGGGGCTGCCATACCTCTTTCTTTGGGACGGCAGTTGGAAAAAGGTGTAGGCAAGTGGGCGCTGGTGAAGAAAACCACGGTCCGCTGGCTGAAACTCTCGTTCTTCGCTATCTTTGTCATCCACGTCTATCCTTATATGTTGGGCTATCCGGCACAATGGATGAACCAGGCGGTGGCCATCGTGGCTTTTGCCTTGATGTTTTTGCTGTTCATGCCCAACCCCTTCCACCTCAGCAAATGGGGCAACCGCACAGTGAACACCTTGGCCTATGTTGGCGCCATTGCACTGATTCTGTTTCAGCCGTATGCGGAAGGCAAACCGTTTATGCTGCAAGATGAGGACATCATCATGCTCATTCTCGCCAACGTGTCGCTGACGGGAGCCATCATCTATCTGCTGACACCGCAAAAGCCCGTAGCCAGACTCGCCGTCATACCTCTGCTCATGGCTTTCTTCATGTCGGCAAAGACAGACGGTTCATGGCAACAAGCAGTGCGCGACTTCACCTTAGCACCTTGGCTATACAACGTTGCTTACCAAGAATACCTGCTAATCATAATTCCCGGCACCATTGCCGGCGACCTGATGACACGCTGGCTAAGAAAAGAGACCACATGCCAAACAAGAGAAAAGATTAAGTGGGCACCCTTCATAGCAATCCTGTCACTTGCACTTATTGTAGCCAACGTCGTGACGCTTTATGTCCGCACTCTGCTTGCAGACCTCCTTATCTCGGCTGTAATACTTACGGCTATGTGGGTAATGTTGGCAAAAGGCAATGGCGAGAAGGAATATTGGCGGAAACTGTTCCTTAGTGGTGCTTACATGCTTGCATTGGGCCTTATAATCGAGGCTTACGAAGGAGGCATACGCAAAGACGACGTCACACTGAGCTATCTATTTGTCACCTGCGGACTGGCTTTCTTCGCCCTGCTCTTCTTCACCATCGTCTGCGACCACTATCACGTACGATGGCTTAGCAAGCCTCTGGAACTTGTAGGACATAACCCGATGGTGGCTTATGTGAGCAATGGGCTCGCCGTTATCCCTTTACTGCAGTTATGCCAAGTTTATCCAATAATGGCAAATATCTGCAATATGCCATTGATGGGTTTTCTGCAAGGTGTAATACTCACGGGCTTGTGCATGTTGCTCACGGCATTCTTCACAAAGAGAGGAATGTATTGGAAAACTTGACTTGCTAATCTATAAAGCTTACGGATTAATCAATACGGATACAATCATTTATTACCTAACTTAAATTCAATGAATATGAGACCAAACCAAAAGCCTCTAAGAGGCACCAGGAGAACTTCTGCAGTTCTTGCACTCGGTCTACTATGTTTGTCGAATGTCGCTGCAAACGCAACCAATGCGACAGAGGCAACAAAGGCCATTGAACAGGCTAAGCTGACCGTGAAAGGCATCGTTCTCGACGAAAATGGCGATCCTGTGATAGGAGCCAGCGTATTTGAGGGCGAAACCAAGAATGGCACCATCACAAACGCAGACGGAAACTTCTCCATCGAAGTGTCAAAAGGTGCCAAGCTCAAGATTTCTTATCTTGGCTACACCACTGCTACCGTGACCGCAAACGGCACGGGCATCCGCGTTGTGTTGCAACCTTCCGACCATGAGCTCAACGAGGTTGTGGTTACGGCACTAGGCATCAAACGAGAGAAAAAGGCACTGGGTTATGCCATGCAGGAAGTCAAAGCTGACGGTCTGACAGAAAACAAGAATTTCAGCGTGGCCAATATGCTGCAGGGAAAGGTTGCCGGCGTTCAGATTTCGCAGTCGGGAACGGGTCTTGGCGGTTCCACCCGAATCGTCATGCGCGGTCTTAACTCTTTGTCGGGCAACAACCAGCCATTGTGGGTCGTTGACGGACTGCCCATCAGCGACAACAGCGTGGAGCAAGCCACACAATGGGGCGGATTCGACTACTCAGGTTCTGCATCTGAAATTAACCCTGAAGACATTGAGACCATTTCCGTGCTGAAAGGTGCCAACGCAGCTGCACTCTATGGCTCGCGCGCACAAAACGGTGCCATCGTCATAACAACAAAGAAAGGAAAGAACAACCAACCGCTGAGACTCGAATACAACGGTACGCTCGACATCACAAAGGTTTATTCTCCCTACGAGTATCAGAACGAGTACGGCCAAGGCACGGCCGGAAAATACGATATGAACTCCAAGATGAGTTGGGGACAGAAGCTTGACGGTACCGTAGTGGAAAACTGGCGTAACGTCCTTTATGGCGATACCAATTACGGCAGTTATGCCCTCACGCCTCAAAAAGACTACATCACCGACTTTTACAATACGGGCGTAAACTACACCAACACTGTAACGGCAACGGCTGGTGGAGAAAACATGCGTGGCCGATTCTCGTTTACCGACACTCGAGCCAAAGACGTTGTACCCAACTACTCACAGAACAGGCAATATTTCGATCTGAACACTGAGTTCACCAACAAATACCTGACCGTGGGAGTAAAGATCAACTATATGCACGAGAAGACCCGCAACCGTCCTGGTCAAGGCGAGTATGGTGTAATGATGCAATTGATCAAGATGCCACGCGGAATAAGGTTGAGCGATCTGAAAAACCCACAAGGCACAGGAAAGTATTACTACAACTGTGTCAACTGGTCGGGACCGAGCGACAACTATACCAACCCGTATTCTCTCACCGACCCAGCCAACGGCAACCTCATGGATCGCAACAAGCTGATCGGGCAAGTCAATGCCACCGTCAAGTTCACCGACTACCTCAAGTTGACCGGCAGAGTGGGCTTGGACTGGTACAACGACAAGATTAAAAACTACAACACCCTGCCCGACCCAACGAGCACAGCATCGCAATACACCAACAACGACTTGACCAACAAGGAGTTTAACGCCGACTTGATTCTTTATTTCGACAAGACCTTTGGCGACATATCCATCAATGCAAACCTGGGCACATCGGTAATGAACCAGAGAAACGACGGACTGGCAGGATACTCCGGCCTGTTCGCAACACCAAATGTCATTACATTGGCCAACGGCTTGACACAAACCGTCACCGAGTCATACTCGAAGAAGGAGATTCAATCTGCATTCTTCTCTGCTTCGTTCGGATACAAGAACTGGGCTTATCTCGATGTAACCGGCCGCAACGACTGGTCATCAACATTGCCAAGCACCAACCGCTCATATTTCTATCCTTCAGTAAGCGTCAGCGCCATACTGTCGGAGGTATTGAATCTCCCAAAATGGATTGACTTCTGGAAAGTGCGTGGTTCATGGGCACAAGTTGGTAACGACACCGACCCATACCAGTTGGCTACACTCTATTATCTCTGGACATCCGGCGACAAGCTCGACTCTACCGGTGACAAAGTCAATCCAAGCATCATCAAAGAGTATATGAGCAATGTCAAGGCACTTGCTGATCTCAAACCGGAGAAAACCAACTCTGCCGAGGTTGGTACCGAAGCCCACTTCTTCAACAACCGCCTGACCCTCGACTTCACATATTACAATACGCAAACGACCAACCAAATTCTCTCCATTGGTCTGCCTGGTTCATCAGGCTATACGTCGAAGAGCATCAATGCCGGAAAGATCAAGAGTCATGGCTTCGAGCTCATGCTCAGCGGCACGCCTGTGAAGACTAAGGACTGGCAGTGGGATGTCAATGTCAACTGGGGTATGAACCGCACTTCATGCGACTATCTCGACGAGGACATTTCACGCTACACCTTGGGCGAGATCCGCATTGGAAAGGTTGTTGTAAATGCCGGCGGTGGCTATGGCGACATCGTGGGCAAGGCTTACAAGCGCGACTCACAAGGACGCATTATAGTGGACAGCAATGGCTTGCCTGAGTCGGAAAGCGACAAAGTCATTGGCAACATGCTTCCCAAATGGACAGGTTCAGTAGGCACCAACCTTCGTTGGCGCGACCTCAGCTTCTCTGCACTTGTAGACATTCGCCACGGTGGTCAGTTCATCTCCAACACCGACAACTATGCTTGCCAGCAAGGTACTTCAGCCAAGACTCTCTACGGCCGCAAGGACGGCGAGCTGATTGTTGTTGACGGTGTGACAGAAGACGGACAAAAGAACACCAAGGGTGTGAGTGCCGAGACTTATTGGACAAGCATAGCTGGTTCCGACGGCATTTCAGAGGCATTCCTCTACAGTGGCAGCTACGTCAAGATGCGCGAGATGTCGCTTGGCTACATCCTTCCAGCCAGATGGTTTGCCAACACGCCTATCAAGTATGTCAAGTTCTCACTTGTCGGACGCGACTTGTTCTACATCCACAAAGATGCGCCGGTAAACCCAGAAGGTGCATTCTCACGCAGCGACTACGCCCAGGCTTTCGAGCTTGCCTCAATGCCCCCGACACGCAGCTTCGGTTTCTCACTTAATGTCAAATTCTAAATCACAACAGTATGAAAATCAAATTCAACCATATAGGCATTGCGTGTTTGGCAGGCTTGCTTGCTGCCGGATGTACAGACAACTACGACAGCATCAACACAGACCCTACGGGTATCACCGACGGAAACCCGGGATACATTGTCCCTTACATGGAGGAATGGGGAACGCATATCGGCTCTTGGGAGTACCAAGTGGGCGACAACCTGCACACCAACCTCTTCGCACAGTATTTCGCCAACACTGCCTCCTACTTCAGTTCCGACAGCTACAGCTACAACAGCACATGGGTTACTGACGGCTTCTGGAACTCCTACTATGTGGGAGTGCTCAAGCAGCTGCGAGCCATTGAGGAGATTGTAGAGACCAACGAGGGCTACAGCAACATCTATCAGGTTGCACGAATCTTCACGGCACGTTGCACTGCACAAACAACCGACATCTTCGGCGACATTCCTTACACTGAAGCCTCAAGAGGCAACAGCAATGCAAAGTACGACAGCCAGCAGAGCATCTACACGGATGTATTCAAAGAGCTTACCGAAGCTTCAGAATACTTGTCAAAGCACAAGAACGATGCATCCATGATTACCTTCAAGGACAATCAGGACCTCATCTACAACGGTGACTTGACAAAGTGGATCAAGCTGGCCAACTCCCTGCGTCTGCGCTATGCGTTGCGAATAGCATACATAGACGCTGCAACGGCAAAGAAAGAAGGCGAGGCGGCATTGCAGGCTGAAGGCGGATTGCTCTCCAGCATCGACGACAATGCAGGAGTCTACATTTCCGGCACAGGATCCAACGGATGGCCGCTGTTCCAGATTTCCGGCTGGGGCGAGTTTGCGATGAGCAAGACCATGGAAAACACTCTGAAGAATCAAAGCACTGTGCTTGACCCACGCACCACTCTCTGGTTCGGCCATACTACGGGTTCCACTGCCGAGGCACCTGAATTCAAGGGTGTGCCCAATGGTTTGTCAGCCGAACAGCTGGCCCAATATCCGGCAGCCCAACAGTCGTATGTCTGGGGATACCAGACGATGCCTTTGTGGAACAGTGCCGACAACAACGAAAGCACCTACGACATAAGCAAGCGCCAGAAGGTGATGGACTACTCCGAGGTGTGCTTCCTCAAGGCTGAAGCCGCATTGAGAGGCTGGAGCGGTGCCGGTGATGCCGAAGCCAACTACTTGGCTGGCATTCAGGCTTCATTCGACGCCGAACGAGCAGATGTAGACGACGCTTACTACACGAAAGACAACGACAACACTTATAAAACAACCGGTGCCGTTGCGTGGAGCTCGGAGTCAACTACCGAAGGCCATCTGAAACAAATCATTACCCAAAAGTGGATAGCCCTCTATCCTGACGGAAGTGAGGCATGGACAGAGTTCAGACGTACCGGATTCCCGGAGCTGACACCTGTGGCCACAACTTTGGAATCTACTCTTCCTTCCGGCACGTTCATCAAGAAGCTTCGCTACACTGATGATGAGCTGAGAGAGAACCCGAACGCTTCAGACAATTCGCTCAACCAAAACCAGGGTGACGGCATGAACGTTCGCGTTTGGTGGGATACCAAGAGATACAATTAAGTATGGTTCTAAAAAAGTGGTAATTTTTAGGCCATTAAGACATAGTCTGTCTTTCTAAAAAGACACTCTATATACTCCTATAAGACATTCTTTCCGCATATTTCTTACGGAAAGAATGTCTTTCTTTTTTAAGAAAAATAACGCTTCAATATTCGTGCTTTTGTATTTTTGGGGTAATTTTGCACAGAAATTCAAGAGGACAATAAGTCCAAAGAATAGATATCAGAATAACAAACATAATATAGTTTACATGAGGAAAAATTACACAATGAAAAAGTTAGTAAAAGGTTTGATGCTTACAGCCGTCATGACGTTAGGCGTGTCAACGGCAAACGCTCAGGGTACTTCAACAGACAAGCCGCAACCAGCTGCCCAGTCAGAATTTTGGATGGGCGAAGAAGCGGCAACCGGCGAATTCTATCTCTACAATGTCGGCGCAAAGATTTATGCTACCGACAATACACCGTCTGTCACCGACATCAACAATGCTGCCGTTTGGAATGCAAAGGAAAGCAATGGCTTATACTCTTTCACAAGCAAAGAGAACGGTTATGCCATATCAATGTTCAGCATTACAGGCCTAGACTGGGAGAATATTAAGATAGCCCAAAACACCACAGCCACTTCTTTCGACTTAAAGACAGGCACAACATCTGACAAGGGTAATGCCTACAAATTCTCCGTGAAATGGGGACTTTACAACCCACGTTACTTCAATGTCGATACAGATACCCCTGATAGCTACTACTACTCTGCAGCCAAGACTCAAGGTCCTTGCAACGACTGGCTCTTCATCTCCGAAACCCAGAAAGCCGCTTACGACGAGTACGTAGCTCTCTTCGACAAGGCAGCAAGCTACACTGACACCAACAGCGAGCTCTTCAAGTCGGACGATGTCGAGAAGACAAACGAGATTGTAAACCAAATCAACGATGCCTTGCAGAGCTACAACTACAACTCTTACGAGCAGAGCGGCAAGACCAAGCTCGAAGATGCCATCAAGGCCGCCGAGGATTTCATCAACACCACAACAGGCATCAATGCAATAAACTCTGCATCCGAAGCAAAAGCTGCTGAGATATATGGTGTCAACGGTGCACGCAAGTCACAGCTGACCAAGGGCCTCAACATCGTCAAGATGAGCAATGGCAACGTAAAGAAAATACTGGTGAAGTAATATAACTCACATATAAAAGAACAAAGGCAAGCTCTTTCTTTTTCAAGAGCTTGCCTTTTTTATTGTCTCGGGCTAAACAGTGAGTTTACATAGTCCTCACCACTTTCTTCTTTCCGTTCACGATATACACACCGGGAGCCTTCGTGGCATCGTCAGCCACCTTCTGTCCACCTATAGTATATGTGCCGCGACTGGTAGCGGTGTTACCGTTTGTTGTGCTCACCTGCTGTATACCAGTGGCAGATACCTTGATTTTTTGTATGGCAGTGAGGGCCGCAAGGACATACATGGTGCCACCGGCCTCATGTGTGTAGCCATTCAGGGTATAGAGCGAGAATGGCTTGTAGCCTTGTGCTTTCAGGTGAGCCACAAGACTCTCTGCGTTGGCATAGGGCACCACCTCGTCGGCATCGGAGTGAACAAGCATTATTGTGTCGGTAGCCGTAGGAGCCCACGAGTCATACACCAGCGAGTTGTCTTTAAACCACTGCATCAGTGGCTTCATGCCGTCGCTCGTCTCGTCGAGAAACTCGCTCGTGAACAGATTGGTCACATCCGTACCGTCAGTCTTGTTGCCTCCCACAATCTTGTAGATGCTGTCGTTGAGCACTATCGGGTTGTAAGCTTTCGAATCCAGGAGTGCTGGCAAACGTTTTGCCAATTCTGGCACCACTGCATCCGATATACTGAAATCGAAGTTGGCATAGGCGTCAATCTCGTAGGGTATGAGCACCAGAGCCGAGGGCAAGTTTGTCTTACCGCCTGCCACCATCTTGCGGTACATTCCAGCTATATCGTATGGGCCGTCACCCAAAATGCTCATGTTGATGCGCGACAACTCACTGCTGCGGTAGCCTTCGGCCACGAGACGGTCTACCCACATGCCGTTGTGGCCGCCCTGCGAATAGCCGCAGTTGATCACTGCACTGCCTGTGTCGAATCCTTCCTCCTGAAGCAGCTTCCGTCCGGCGATGAAGGCATCGATGTTGCAACGTGCGGCAGCACGTCCCTGCAGGTAACACTGTGTGCGGTCTTTGGTAAGCCCGAAGCCTATTCCGTCGCTCTCTATCACGAAGCAGTTTGTTGTGCAGAACATGCCCTCAAGCGTAAGGGCGCTTGTCACATTGGTGGGCCGTTCTGCATCGGAAGTCATGGTGTAGTGGTTGAGCAGAATGCTGCCCTTGGCGGTCTTGCGCTTCTCGTGCAGATCATCGCTCATGAATATGGCAGCCGAGAGCTCAATAGGCGTGGTGCCGTCAACATCCACCGAGGTGTAGTGGAATTCGTACCGCCACATGTTGTTGGCAGATTTCAGTTGAGTGCGGGCGACGATGTTGTCTGCCAACGCGTTTCCCACGGCGGCGAAAAGCAACACGAGAGAAAGGATAAAGTGATGTCTCATAAAGTGTATTGTGTATATTGTGATATTCGTAAATAGATATTATTGCTCCTGTGCATGGCTTTTATATCTTCACCCGCATACGGCGCAGCATCCAAGTCAGCCCCACGCAGCATACAAGTATGATGAGTGGCGAGAGATACCAGTAAACTGTTTGGCTAATGGTGGGCAGATAATGGAACGCCAACGGGAAGAACGCACGCACGAAAAGTGTGTGGAATATATATATGTAGGTAGAGTAGTCGCAGCCCATGCGCGAAGCCCAATTGGGCTTGGTGGTGCTTGTAGAGAGCGCAAAAAGCAAGATGAAAAGGGCAAGAAACGGAGTGCTGTAATAACTTTCACGCACAATTT
>CAZXGQ010000044.1:0-24561 GCA_964640415.1 uncultured Prevotella sp. | reverse complement strand
CATTAATCATCCGTTAATCTCTCATTAATATTTTAGGTTATATGTTGATTCGTGTGGTAAAAATCAATAAGAAAGATTATAACGCAATATTTCACCCACACAAATCAACATAGACCCAAATAAAATAATGGACGTCGCGTTGCGATTCCTGTTTAAACGCAAAACGGCTCCACTCAAGTCTGGTGAACTCTTGACGTAAACTGTTTCCGAAACCGCGGTTTCGGAAACCGCGGCTGCAACAATGCTGTGCTATGATGAAAATATTTTCACGGAAAGGCTTGATAATCAAAAACATTTTGCTAACTTTGTTTCCGAAACCACCGTTTCCGAAACCACCGTTTCGGAAAATGGGTAATACTAATACAACGAAAATATGAAATTCTTCGGTAGGAAAGACGAGATAAATGAACTGCATGACATTAGACAACTGTCGGTGCAGACGGCGCGCTTCACCATAGTCACGGGGCGCAGGCGTAGCGGCAAGACCTCCTTGTTGCTTAAAGCATTCGAGAATGTCAGTGACATGCTATATTTCTTTGTAGCAAGGAAGTCGGAAGCTGAGCTTTGTAAGGATTTCGTTGATGAGATGACGGAAAAGCTCCAGATGCCAATTCTTGGTGAGGTGACACGCTTTGCAGATATTTTCAAGTATTTGATGCAGTTGGCCAAGGTGCGACCCTTGACACTTGTCATCGACGAGTTCCAGGACTTCAAGCGGGTCAACCCCTCCGTATTCTCTGATATGCAGAAGATTTGGGACCTCAACAAGCAAGAGGCGCATATCAACCTTGTGGTGTGTGGCTCTGTGTATTCGCTCATGAACATTATCTTTAAAAACAACAAGCAGCCGCTCTATGGCAGGCAAACGGGAGAAATAAAGGTGACACCTTTCCCACCTTCGGTCATCAAGGAAATATTGTCGGTCTATAATCCCACGTGCACCCCCGAAGACCTTTTGGCACTTTACTCCTATACTGGTGGGGTGGCTGAATACGTAGAGATGATGATGGATGCGGGGGCGACAAACAAAGAGAAAATGACGGATATGTTTGTCGGCAAGAACTCCTATTTCATTTATGAAGGCAAGAACATGCTGATAGAGGAATTCGGCAAAGACTATACGCGCTATTTTGAAATATTGCAGTTGATAGCTTCCGGCCGTACCACCAGGGCGGAGATGGAGGATGTCATGAAGGTGGAACTGTCGGGCTATCTTACGAAACTGGAGTCGGACTACAGTCTCGTGTCTCGTTACACCCCCATGTTTCATAAGACCAACCGCAACATACGCTATCAGATAGAAGACAACTTCTTGAGAGTCTGGTTCCGCTATATATATAAGTATAGTTATATGCTTGAGGTTGGTGCCAACAAGAAGTTGAAAACTGTGATGGATGCCGACTATACCACGTATAGCGGCAGGGTGCTTGAGAGATATTTCAAGGCCAAGATGAAAGAAACGGGTGAGTATACCCGAATAGCGTCGTGGTGGGACCGCAAGGGAGAAAACGAAATAGACATCATAGCTGCCGACGAGTTGGAGCAAGTTGCTGTTTTCTATGAGGTGAAGCGTCAGGCCAAGGACGTGAACATTGGTATTCTCAAGGATAAGGCGGAGCGTTTCCTTCAGGCTACTGGGAAATTCAAGAACTATACCTTAAAATACCAAGGCTTGTCGATGGAAGACATGTGATGTGAGCTTGCAAAGCCGACAAAATGAAAGTTTTTGAAAAAAATATCGCAAAACGTTTGGTGGTAACGATAAATATGCCTACCTTTGCATCCGCATTCCGAAACGAGTGCTGTGAGGTCAAAGAACCAAAGGATTGGAAGTTTGGGTGAGTGGCTGAAACCAGCAGTTTGCTAAACTGCCGTGCGCAATTACGCGTACCGGGGGTTCGAATCCCCCAGCTTCCGCAAAGGTTTAAAACCAAGATGGTCGGTTCATCTAACGGTTAGGATACAAGATTCTCAATCTTGGCATAAGGGTTCGATTCCCTTACCGACTACTTCCTTTTAAGATGGCCTTGTCTACATCAGACATGCGGGCAAGGCTTTTTTAGTCAACAAACCAAGATGGTCGGTTCATCTAACGGTTAGGATACAAGATTCTCAATCTTGGCATAAGGGTTCGATTCCCTTACCGACTACTTATAAAGTGCGGTATCAATACACATGGAGTGTTTGATACCGCACTTTTTCTGTTATCGGGCCTTAGGTGTTGTGTAGGCTGCGTTTCAAAATATTCCGTTTTTTTCCAAGAAGTGGTTTGCGGTTACAGAAAAACAATCTATCTTTGCATAGTTTACTACACAACGACAACCAAAAACAAAAACACAATATCATGGAGATAATCGACGATAGCGGCAATGTCATCATAAAGATTCAGGGACGTCTCGACACCGTCGCGTCAATGAAGGTCGACAAAGACATCAATCAGGCTTTGGCAGGCATCGGGAAAGTAAACTCGATAACTGTCGATGCCAGCGAACTGACCTTCATCTCAAGTTCGGGACTGCGCATAATCCTCACGCTGAAGAAGAAATATCCGCAGTTCCGAATTGTCGAGGTGCAGCCTGATGTCTACAGTGTATTCGAGATGACCGGCTTCGTCAAGATGATGGATGTTGCGAAAGCCCTGCGCCGGAGAAGCGTCGAAGGCTGTCCGGAAATAGGCCGGGGCGGAGTGGGCATCGTCTACCGCACTGCTCCCGACGAGATTGTCAAGGTGTTCCGCGAAGGCTCGTCGCTCGAAGACGTGACTAAAGAGATATCCATGGCAAAAGAAGCCTTCGTTCTCGGCATGCCCACCGCCATAAGCTTCGACACCGTGAGAGTGGGCAACTGCTACGGTCTGGTCTACGAACTGCTTGATGCCACGACAATGGCAAAGCTCGTAGCATCAACCCCGGAGCGTATACCTGAATATGCCGTGCAGTTTGCAAAACTTGCAAAGGAACTGCACTCCATAGAAGTGGCACCGGGAGGAGTCATTCCAAACGGTCATGCCAATGAGGAGGAGGCGATAAGGAAGATAGGCCGGTACTTCGACGACGAAACCATAAACCGCCTGCTGGATATAGTGCGTTGCATCCCGCAGGGCAACCGGCTGCTACATTGCGACCTCCACCCAAAGAACGTCATGGCGCAGGGCAGCGAGCTGATGCTCATCGACATGGGCGAAGTGAGCTACGGCAACCCGCTCATCGACTTGGGACACACCTATGCTACAATGATGGGGCTCATCGGCGACTACAACAACGTGGTAGGGTTCGACGAAGAGCTGGGGCACCGCTTCTTCGACCTCTTCATACATGAATACTACTGTGGCGAAACCGAAGAAACCATACGGCAGAACATAGAAATGATAAAGGTGATATCTTATGTGCGCAACATGTCGTGGCTCTCGCTGTCAGACTGTTTCCCTGAAGATGTGGTGAACGAATGCCGGGCGGCATACAAAGAGCGCATCGCCGACAAACTTGCATATATAATCAATGTGTGCGACAAAATAAGGAAAACAAATTAGCGCAAACCCGGCATGCAGTGGCGGCCTCTGTGCCCGCCGCTCGACGCTGGCCGTTTGCCGCTCGGAGATTCTTCGTTCTTCTAAATGCTAACGTAGGGCTTATTATGCCAAAGAAAATTTGAGAGTTTGAAATATTCTCTGTATCTTTGCACAATATAAGCTGTGGCTCGCCGTGACATTCAGTCAAGCATTATGTCCTGCTCTTGCCTGGCTTTGCACATATCAATATGAATCTTCGGATAAAGAAACTCGATAAATTCATTGCCAAGCAGTTTCTGCTGCTGTTTTTAGGAACGTTCTTCATCTGCCTCTTCGTGCTGATGATGCAGTTTCTGTGGCGTTTCATCGACGAGCTCATAGGTAAGGGTCTGTCGATGGAGGTGCTTGCACAGTTTTTCCAATACATGGCACTGATGATGGTGCCGCAAGCCATGCCGCTGGCAATATTGCTCAGTTCACTCATCACTTTCGGTAATCTTGGCGAAAGCTCCGAGCTCACGGCCATCAAGGCCGCCGGCATATCCATCATGCAGAGCTTCCGCTCGCTGATAGTGATAACGGTGGCGATAATGGCAGTGTCTTTCTATTTCCAGAACAACATCGGACCAAACGCCAACATGAAGCTCTACCAGCTGCTGGCATCGATGAAGCAGAAAAGTCCGGAACTCGAGATACCCGAAGGAATATTCTATGACGGACTGCCCAACTGCAACATATATGTGCAGAAGAAGAATGTACAGACCGGAAAGCTCTATGGCATAATGATTTACCGCATGACCAACAGTTATGAGGATGCAGCCATAATACTTGCCGACTCAGGTATGATACAGACGACAGCCGAGAAGAAACACCTCTTGCTCTCGCTGTGGAGCGGAGAGTGGTTTGAAAACATGCGCTCGTCGGACCTTGGCGGAAGTGCAGCCGTGCCGTACCGCCGCGAGACCTTCACCGACAAGAAGGTGCTGCTCGACTTCGACAACAACTTCTCGCTGATGGACGCAGCGGCACTCTCTAACAACGCCGCCGGAAAGAGCCTCTCGCAGATACATTTTGCCATCGACTCGCTCAACGAGGCCTACGACAGCATAGGCCGCTCGTTCTGGGACGACACCAAGCACATGTGCTTCCCCTCGCCAAGCATACCAAAGACAGACTCGCTGAAGCAGGTGCGACAGGCACAGACAGGCAAGATAAACCTCGACAAGCGCCTGCAGAAGATGAAGATAGACCAGCAGCAGCGCATATACTCTACAGCCCTCGGCAGCGTGCAGAGAGAGACGTCCGACCTCGACTTCAAGACGATGATGACCCAGAACAACGAGCGCATAATACGCAACCACCAGCTGGAAGCACAAAACAAATATGCCCTCGCCCTGCAGTGCCTGATCTTCTTCTTCATAGGAGCGCCGCTCGGAGCCATCATACGCAAGGGCGGACTCGGCATGCCGATAATCATATCGGTGCTGGTGTTCATCGTGTATTATATTCTCGACAACTCGGCTTACCGAATGTCAAGGCAAGGCTCATGGCCAGTATGGATCGGACACTGGCTTGCCGTGGTAACGATGACGCCGCTGGCGGTGTTTGTGACCTACAAGGCTATGAACGACTCGATGGTGTTCAACGCCGACGGCTGGAAGCGCTTCTTCTCCAAGCTCCTGGGCCTGAGGGCCAAGAGAAGCATTCAAGGCAAAGAGGTCGTGATCGAACCGCCGCACTACGAGCAAGACAACGAGACGCTGCTCGAGATAAACGCCGAGGTGATGGGATACTCGCGCAAACATAACCTCAAGAAGGCACCAAACTTCATAAAGGTGTTCTTCAAATATGAGGAAGACCACGAGATAGAGGCCATCGGTGCCAAACTCGAAGACGTGATACGCGACCTGTCGAACACCCGCGACAAGCAGGTGATGCACCTCATCAACCAATACCCAGTGCTGGCGCGCAAGGCGCATACGCGGCCTTTCGACAAGAGATGGATGAACATTGTGGCGGCTATAATAGTGCCCGTCGGAATATTTACCTACCTCCGCATGTGGAGGTTCCGACTCCGCTTGCTGCGCGACCTGAAGGTGATAAGATACACCAACACCAACATCGTGAACTATACAGAAAAGCGGTTGGGACATCTTGACGACGAGAAGGAATAGGCGCTGGGGAAGAAAGCACCGTACAAGAAAACAAATAAATATAGATATGTCAGAGTATAAACTGAGCCGTATAGAAGATGCCTTGGAAGACTTCAAGCAAGGCAAGTTTGTGATTGTCGTCGACGACGAGGACCGCGAGAACGAGGGCGACCTCATTACCGCAGCCGAGACCATCACTCCGGAGAAAATCAACTTCATGCTCAAGAATGCGCGAGGCGTACTCTGTGCGCCTATCACCATCAAACGCGCCGAGGAACTCGACTTGCCCCACCAGGTGAGCGACAACACCTCAATGCTTGGCACGCCGTTCACCGTAACGGTGGACAAGCTCGAAGGCTGCAGCACCGGCGTGTCGACCCACGACCGTGCCGAGACAATACGCGCTCTCGCTGACCCCGCGTCAAGACCGGAGACATTCGGCCGCCCGGGACACATCAACCCTCTCTATGCACAAGACAATGGCGTGCTGCGCCGTTCGGGACACACCGAGGCCGCCATCGACCTCTGCAAGCTCGCCGGAATGCGCCCGGCAGGTGCTCTGATGGAGATAATGAACGACGACGGCACCATGGCGCGTATGCCGCAGCTCCAGGAGAAGGCGAAAGAGTGGGGCATGAAGATCATCAGCATAAAGGATCTCATAGCCTATCGCCTGAAACAGGAGACAAGCATCGAGGTGGGCGAGGAGGTCGAGCTCCCCACTGTCTACGGCAATTTCCATCTCGTGCCGTTCCGCCAGACCAGCAATGGCCTGGAACACATGGCGTTGGTCAAAGGCGAGTGGAAAGAAGACGAGCCCGTACTCGTAAGGGTGCACTCTTCGTGCGCCACCGGCGACATTCTCGGAAGCATGAGGTGCGACTGCGGCGAGCAACTGCACAAGGCAATGCAGATGATTGAGAAAGAGGGCAAGGGAGTCGTGATATACATGCAGCAGGAAGGACGCGGCATCGGATTGATGAACAAGATTGCCGCTTACAAACTGCAGCAGGAAGAAGGACTCGACACCGTGGACGCCAATGTCCACCTCGGATTCAAGCCCGACGAGCGCGACTACGGTTGCGGTGCACAAATGTTGCGACGCCTCGGTATCCACAAGATGAGGCTGATGACCAACAACCCCACAAAGCGCGTGGGGCTCGAAGCCTACGGCCTCGAGATAGTGGAGAATGTGCCTATAGAGATTGAGCCAAACAGGTATGACATCAAATACCTGCGTACCAAGCGCGACAGAATGGGCCATGACCTGCACAATATAGAATAATAATGTAGAATTCCCTCATCACCGGTAATCCCATTGCAGTATGAAGTTTTTGTATACATTTATATTATTGCTTTGTACTCTGACGACAAGAGCAGCGGTCGGTGCGGCTGAGTCAGTACCCGCCGCAACAGAGTCGGTAATGCTGGCCAATGTCAACGTGGACAAGCAAAAGGCGATGGGGGGAAGAATACAAACAAACCAAATATTGGAGACGGCACAGGCGCTATAAGACGGCAGCTTATTGCGTGTTGGGCGTAGGCGCTTGTGCCACACTGATGGGCATTGCTATTATATGCAGCGACTGGAAAGGTGAATGGGAAGAAGCTCAGGCCGTGTATGGAGCTGCCTTCACCGGAGGAGGCGTTGCCATTGCGGCTGCCAGCATACCGCTGTTCGTAGCAGCTCACAGAAACAAGAAGTAAGCCAAGGACACTGTCGCGCTGTCATTCAATTGCTCGAGCACGACCGCACCTTTAGCCAACGGAGCAAAGCATAGGAATCCTATGTTGGGTGTTTGCCTGAACTTTTGAACCAATGTAATAATGTCTAACTTTGCTATGTTGATATGGCAAATGACTTTTTTGTTTCATTCAAGTAAAATTTCTAGCCTTTTCTTCATTTTATTAAATAAAATAATTACTTTTGCAAGCAGTATGGTAGGTTAACTGCCGTTTAAATACATATAGAGTATGCCACAATTGTCAGACCGCCTAAACAGGCTCGCTCCTTCTGCGACGCTAGCAATGTCGCAAAAGAGCAGTGAAATGAAAGCACAGGGAATCGACGTTATCAACATGAGCGTCGGTGAACCCGACTTTATGACTCCCGACCACATCAAAGAGGCAGGAAAGAAAGCCATTGACGACAACTACTCAAAGTACTCTCCCGTACCAGGCTACATGGACTTGAGAGAGGCTGTTTCTGAGAAGCTCGCCAAGGAAAACAACCTTTCTTATTCAGCCAAGGAGATAATCGTCGGCACTGGCGGCAAGCAAGGCGTGTGCAACGCTATCCTCGCACTTGTAAACCCCGGCGACGAGGTTATCATTCCGGCACCTTACTGGGTCAGCTATCCGCAGATGGTGAAGTTGGCAGGCGGTACGCCCGTCACGCTGCGCACTCCGCTCGAGAGCGACTTCAAGCTCACGCCCGAGCAACTGGAGGCTGCCATCACCCCAAAGACCAAGATGCTCATCATCTGCTCGCCCAGCAACCCTACGGGTAGCGTTTACACTCAAGACGAGCTTAACGCGCTCGCCGAGGTGGTGAGGAAACACGACGACTTGTACGTCCTTTCAGACGAGATTTACGAACATATTAATTATGTGGGCTTCAAGGCAAGCGTCTCCGCTGCTCCCGGCATGAAGGAACGCACGATAATATGCAATGGTGTC
Source organism: uncultured Prevotella sp. (assembly GCA_964640415.1). Classification (GTDB taxonomy): domain Bacteria; phylum Bacteroidota; class Bacteroidia; order Bacteroidales; family Bacteroidaceae; genus Prevotella. The sequence continues at coordinate 16,221 of CAZXGQ010000044.1, read as the reverse complement.
AGCAAGGCATACGCCATGACGGGTTGGCGACTCGGTTGGGTTGCAGCTCCCGAGTGGATCATCAAGGGCATGAACAAGCTGCAGGGCCAGTATACCAGTGGTACCAACGATGTGGCACAGCGCGCTGCATTGGCAGCCTACAAGGGCGACCAGAAGTGTGTCGAGGATATGAGAGTGGCTTTCCAGCGCAGACGTGACCTCATCGTGGAACTCGCCAAGGAAATTCCCGGACTTGAGGTCAATGTGCCGCAAGGAGCGTTCTACCTGTTCCCCCACTGCAAGAAACTCTTCGGAAAGAGCTATGGCGAATATAAGATAAACACTTCGACCGACTTCGCGATGTACCTCTTGCAGGAAGCCCATGTGGCTACGGTGGCAGGCGACGCATTCGGTGAGCCCGATGGCTTCCGTATGAGCTATGCCACAAGCGACGACAATATTAAGGAGGCTTTGAGGCGCATAAAGGAGGCTTGCGAAAAGCTGAAATAGTCGTTTGGCAAGGATAATTAAAAAAAAGTGTGTTAAAATAAAAGAAACACGTGTCATAAATCAAGAAAATGATTATCTTTGCGAGAGATTAAGAAACAATATACACAATCAAATAAATTTATAACCAAAAATTAATCAAGTACTATGGCAACTACACAAAAAGCCGCAGCCCCCAAGGCTGCAACGAAGTCTCAGGGCTTCACAGGTATTAGAGGAGCATTCTGGATTATCGTCCTCTGCTTAATCGCTGCACTTTGCATCTTCAACTTCTGGTTGGGCAACGGTGCCAACTTCCAGGGTGGCGACAGCGCAAACGCTCCTGCTAACATCTTCGGTACAATCTACAAGGGCGGTTATGTCGTGCCTATCATCCACACATTGCTGCTTACAGTGCTCTGCCTCGCAGTTGAGCGCTACTTCGCCCTCAAGACCGCTTTCGGTAAGGGTTCTCTGACAAAGTTCGTCGCTAACATCAAGGCTGCTCTCGCTGCCAACGATTTCGACAAGGCTGAGAAGCTCTGCAACCAGATGCAAGGTTCTGTTGCTAACGTCGTTCTCGCTTCTCTCCACGCTTACAAGTCAATGGAGAGCGGTGCAAACGCTTCTCTGAAGAAGAGCCAGAAGGTAGCTCGCATCGAGCAGGCTCACGAGGAGGCTACTCAGCTCGAGATGCCTACTCTGCAGATGAACCTTCCTATCGTCGCTACTATCGTTACTCTCGGTACTCTTACTGGACTTCTCGGTACTGTGACCGGTATGATTCGTTCGTTCCAGGCTCTTGCTGCTGGTGGTGGTGGTGACTCCCTCGCTCTGTCAACCGGTATCTCTGAGGCCCTTATCAACACAGCCTTCGGTATCGCAACATCTTGGTGCGCAGTTATCACTTACAACTTCTACACAAACAAGATTGATAAGCTGACATACGCACTCGACGAGGTAGGTTACACAATCGCACAGACATACGAAGCAAACCACACCGACGAAGCTTAATTCATCTTGGCCTTTTAACTTTAAATTCTTTAGTGTATGGCTAAGATTAAAATTAAGAAAGCGGACGTCTGGATCGACATGACCCCAATGTCGGACGTGATGGTGCTTTTGCTGACCTTCTTCATGCTGACGTCTACGTTCGTCAAGCAGGAGCCAGTGAAAGTGAACACGCCGGGCAGTGTGTCGGAAATTAAAGTTCCAGAGACAAACGTCCTGAATATCCTCGTCGGAAATGACGGAAAGATCTTCATGAGCATGGACAAAACCACTGATACTCAGACGGCTTTGTCTACTATTTCCGACCAGTTCGGAATCTCGCTCTCTGCTGCACAGCAGAAGGCTTTCCTCGACGATCCTATGTGGGGTGTTCCAATGCAGAAGCTTCAGGCTTACCTGAGCCTCGACAAGAACACTCGTCCTACGGAGCTCAAGAACTTCGGTATTCCTACTGACTCTGTTCAGGGTAAGACAGGTGATGCCGCTATGAGCGAGTTCCAACTCTGGGTGAAAGCAGCTCACGAGGCCAACCCCGATGCCAAGATTGCTATCAAGGCTGACGAGAAGACTCCTTACAAGACCGTTAAGAAGATCATGAGCGAGCTTCAGGATATGAATGAGAACCGTTACTATCTGATTACTCAATACAAGAAAGCGGAGGATTAAAGATGTCATCAGGAAAATCGAAACAAAAGAAGATGAATGTCCGCGTGGACTTCACGCCTATGGTGGACATGATGATGCTTCTTATCACGTTCTTCATGCTCTGTACGTCTCTCGCTAAGCCGCAGACGATGGAATTGAGTATGCCTAGTAATGATAAGAACCTTACGGACCAGGACAAGACAGTGACTAAGGAATCGTACACTATTACGATCTATTGCGCTGCCGACAACCAGATCTACTATGTGGCTGGACTTGTGAAGCCAGAGGACCCTAAGTGTCTGAAAAAGACTACATGGGGTGCTAAAGGTATTCGCGACGTCATCATCAACCACACTACCGAGGATGGTACCACGCCTACTATCGACGTGATGAAAGCCAAGATGGAGCTCGACAAGAAGCACGAGAACCCAGATCCAAAGAAAAAGATGCCGGATTCTCTCTACAATCAGGAGCTTTCAAAAATCAAGGCAGGTGAAATCAATGGTAAGCACATCAGCACGCTGACCATCATCATCAAGGCTACAGACAACGCTTCTTACAAGAACCTTGTCGATGCTTTGGATGAGATGAGCATCTGTACTATCGGTAAGTATGTGATTGATAAGATTAATGATAACGACTTGAAGCTTCTCAACGAAAACAACGTCAAGTTATAAGGTAACATAGCTAAACGAAAGGTTAAAAAAATGGCACAAATTGATTTAACAAGAAATGGCTGGTGTGACCTTATCTTCGAAGGAAGAAACAAGGCGTATGGAGCTTATCAGCTTCGTACCCAGACGGGTCAGAGAAACTTAAAAGCCATCATTACGATTGCAATCCTCGCTGCTCTCTGCATCGTTGTTTTCTACATCAAGGCTGGATATGATGCATATCAGGCTGCACATGCAAAGAACGAAGCTGTGACAGAGCTCTCTGCTCTCAACCAGCCTAAGAAGAAAGAGGCTAAGGTGGAGCGCAAGATCCAAGTTGAAGAAAAGAAGGAAGTGGTCAAGGAAGTTAAGTCTTCTATCAAGTTCACAGCTCCTGTCATCAAGAAGGACGCTGATGTGAAGCCTGAGGAGGAGATGAAGACTCAAGACCAGATCATGCAGACAAACACTGCCATCGGTGCTCTCGACGTTAAGGGTAACTCTGACCAGGGTGAAATCCTCAAGGTTACTCAGCGTGTGGAGACTGAGCCTGTAAAGGCTGAGCCAAAGCCCGAGGTTGAGAACAAGGTGTTCGACGTCGTTGAACAGATGCCTTCATTCCCAGGTGGTGCTTCAGCATTGATGCAGTATCTTTCTTCAAGCATCAAGTATCCTGTCGTAGCACAGGAGAACGGTGTGCAGGGACGTGTTGTCATCTCGTTCGTCGTTGAGCGTGACGGTAGCATCACTGACGTGCAGGTAGCCCGTTCAGTTGACCCATCACTTGACCGTGAGGCACAGCGTGTGGTTAAGGCCATGCCTAAGTGGATTCCCGGTAAGCAGAACGGTCAGGCTGTGCGTGTGAAGTACAACGTGCCAGTGGCATTCAGATTGCAGTAAACTTATTTGAACATGAAATTTATATCTTACATTTTTGTAGGATTAACTATTACCTCTATCCTTATCTCTTCTTGTGGCAACAGCAACAAGAAAGGTAAGGATGGGAGGACAGATACTTACTCGTCAGGGACTGTCTCTTTCGTCTCTGACGAGAGTTTTAGTCCTATAATCGAGGAAGAGAGAGACGTTTTCCAACACGATTATCCCGATGCCAAGGTAAAACCTATCTATACCAATGAGTCTGACGGCATAAACATGCTTCTCCAGGGAAAGGCATGGCTGGTTTTCACGGCGAGGGACTATAAGCCTGCAGAAAAGAACAGTTTGAAGGCTAAACAATATCTTCCTACTTCTTTTAGCATTGCTTATGACGCTTTGGCGTTCATTGTCAACAAGAACAACACAGACACTTTGCTTTCCGTAAAAGATGTTCAAGACATCATGAGCGGTCGTGTAACAAAATGGAGTGAGCTTGACAAGCGAAACAGCAAAGGCACTATAACGGTTGTATTCGACAATCCTAAGTCGAGCACCGTCCATTTCATTGAAGATTCCGTCCTCGGCGGTAAACCTATCGTCAACTCTAATGTGGCTGCGGTGAAGAAAACTGCTGAGGTGATTAAATATGTAGAACAGAATCCCCAAGCCATTGGTATTATTGGCAACAACTGGCTTAACGACAAGCGCGACACGACGAATCTTACTTTTAAAAGGAATATTCGTGTGATGAGTGTTAGCAAGATTCATCCTGCCACACCTCAGAGCAGCCGCAAGCCATACCAGTATTACATCTACAATGGTGAATATCCTTTCATACGTACAATCTACGCTCTTCTTAATGATCCCCGCCAGGGACTTCCATGGGGATTTGCTCACTTCATTCAGGGGCCTAAAGGTCAGCGTATAGTGATGAAGACAGGACTGTTGCCTGTTTTGGGCAATATTAATGTCAGGGATGTTAATACTGTTCAATAAAAGATAAAGAAGATAGTTTTCGTAACATTATCTTCTCCTTCACGTTTATACTGTAAGTTGAATAATAAAATTAGTAATACTATGAAAACATATCAAATTCTCCTAGCTGGTGCTTTGATGTTTGGCTCTGTTTCTACTGCAATGGCACAGACCGACACTAAGGCTATTGTTGAGCAGACAACCCAGTTGATTAAGGCCAAAGGTGCAGACTTCGACAAGCAAGTGAAGGAACTCTACAAGGCAAACAAGAAGAATCCTGAAGCTCTCTTGGCTATTGGCCGTACATTCTACAATAATAAGGATTACACTAATGCAAATCAGTTTGCTGATTATGCTTTGCAGAAAAATGCCAAATATGCAGAGGCCTTCCTTTTGAAGGGTGACATTTGTGTTTCTCAAGATGATGCCGGTGGTGCTTCGCAGAACTACCAGCAGGCTATCTACTTCGCTCCGAAGAACGCTGAGGGTTATTACAAGTATGCAATGATTCTTCGCGGCAGAAACCCAGAGGATGCCGTTGCTACTCTTGAGGATTTGCGCAAGCAGGTGCCAGATTATCCAGTTGATGCTCTCGCTGCCCGCATCTACTATCACACAAAGAATCCAAATCTGCAGAAGGCTGCCGACTACTATGGCAAGGTTGCTGACGTTACCAAGATGGACGATGAGGACATCAAGGACTACGCTACCATTGAGTGGATGCTTGGCAACAAGGACAAGAGTATTGAGGTTTCCAAGGCTGGTTTGACAAAGGATGCCAAGTGGAGCACTCTGAACCGTCTCGTGTTCTGGAACTCTACCGACAAGAACTATACTGATCAGGCTCTTGAGTACGCAGACCGTCTTTTCAACAAGAGCGACAGCGCAAAGATCACTGCAGACGACTATGCCTATTATGGCACAGCCCTGAAGCAGGCTAAGCGTTGGGATGATGCTGTTGAAGCTTACAACAAGTCTCTTGCTGCACTTGATGCTGATGCAAACGCCATTGTTTCCAAGCCTGTGCTTTACAAGAGCCTCTCTGATGCTTACAACGAGAAGGGCGACTACGACAAGGCTCTCGAGTATGTGGAGAAGTCAATTGAGGCTAAGGAGAATCCTTCATTCTCTGATTACAATGGTCTCGGAAGCCAGTATCTTGAGATAGCTACAAAGCGTCAGCAGGCTGGTGATGCAGCTGGTGCCAAGACAGCTTTCCAGAAGGCTGATGAAACTTACGCAAAGGTTGGCGAGAAGTATCCTGAGCAGGCAAACTACATCAACTATGTCCGTGGTAGCATCAATTCTGCTATGGATCCTGACAGTAAGCAAGGCCTTGCAAAGCCCTATTATGAGGCTCTTGCTGCTTCATTGGAGGCTAAGTCAGATCGCTCTGAAAATCAGACAGCAATGTTGAAGACTGCTTATCAGTACATGATTGTCTATGAGTTCAATGTTAAGCAGAATAAGGCTGCCGCTAAGCAGTGGGCTGAGAAGATGCTTGCTGTTGATCCTTCTAACGATATTGCTAAGCAGGTTCAAGCAATGTAAACAACTTGTTTGATTGCACGCAATCAAAATAAAGTAGCTCCCCCGAGGCTTATGCGTTATAATATAACGTATTAGCTTCGGGGGAGCTCCTTTTTTAATATTTGAATAATCAGAACGCCAGAAGCCATTTTAGTCTACGGTCTCAAATATATAGCTTAAACATTGGAGAACCAATTATGACAAGAATCAAAAATTATTCTTGCTATATGCTTGTCTCTCTTCTAACTTCCTCGCATAGCGCAACAGACCAATTATTAAGCGCTGATGTACACGAAGCCCCTGTTCATTTTAAATTAGACAATCACATATATCTGCCCGCTCCTGTGTACAGCACACTCACGCTAAACTTGATATTTGACGCTGGCCTGAAAGGCAGTTGGTTGTAGATACTATCTTTGTAAAAGAATAAAAATGGCAAATGCGCAACTTGAAACAAGTCTGAAAACGGTTCCAAGGCATTGACTATATAGAAACAGAAGTTGTACTAATGCCAACATCAAAGGCGTATTGCCAGGCTCCGAAAAACAATAGCTTCTATATAACAAGCATGCCAAGCTTTGTTATATAGAAGCTTTTTGTGTCAGTTTACTTGATTAGAAAATGTTTATTTTAGTTCCCGCCATCATCCAGAGTCCTGGCTGTCGCACTGAGCCAAGGTCGTAGTATCTGTGGCATGTGATGTTGTCTGCCTTCACGAATATAGTGCAGTGGTTCATCCGGTATTGTACCTTGCCGTCGAATTTGGCGTATGGATGGTAGCCATTCATTCGTTGTTGCCAGCGCAACGACCATGATGCTGAGAGGCGTTTATAGATTGGGTGAGAGACTGTGGCCACGACCTTATGCTTCAAGTATTCCAGGGCGTAGAGCGACTTGTAAATTTCCTTGTCGGTCTTATGGGTTTGGTTGATATAGGCATAGCCCAACGTAATCAGCCAAGGCTCTTTCTCAAGACCCGTACCATTGCCACATAAGAGCTCCGACAGGTTGGCCTTTGCTTCTATGTTTAATCCCCTGTTGTCGAGTTTACCAATGTTCATTGCCTGGTATCTTTTCGATTCGGCGGTCTCATACACCCAGTCGATCATGTCGCGGCCTTGGCTGTAGAAAACACTTGCCAACGCCTCGAATCCAAATGTGCGGTAGCGCACGCCGCCCTTAAAGGTGCTGTTGCGCTCCGGCCTTAATGCTATGTCGCCCTTCTGTGCCGAGCTGTTGGTATATAGGTCGGTGAATGTGGGCAGGCGCATCGCCTTGTTCCAGCTGGCATATATCTTCCAGTGGTCGTCGGGTCTGTAGCTGATGTCCACGCCTGGGTACACGCGAAACTTGTTGTCGAGACCCGTGTTGCGGTTTGCCATCATACCTGCCGACACGGTAAGTCCGCCTATTATGACATCATGTTCAAGAAACAGACTTGTGTTTGTGCGGTTGCCAAGGTGGTCATAGGCGCGTGTCGTGTTGCCTATAGCCTTCCATTCGTTTTCGTCGAGCAGTTCGCCGTAGGCGGTAGAAAGAATGTGCTCTTTGCGAATGTCGGCGCCTATCGCCGTCTTTCCTGCCACCCAACTTGCCACAGCACTCAACGAACCGCCATACACGTCCATGCGGTGATAGTTCTCGCCGTTAGAGGCTCCTGTGGCGCCCTTAGTTAGCTGGTAGTGGTCAATGTCGCGGTGTGCGTAGATTGCCGGCTCTATCTCCAGCGACTTGATGAATCCGCTTTCATTGGCAAACGGATGAATGCCCACGCTTACAGAGCCCATGTATCTTCGCGTCCACTCATACTGATTGGGGAAACGGGCCGAATAGAACGTGTTGGCACCATAATCTTTCGATGCAATTCCCGCTTGCCAGTGGACGTCGGCAATTGTCGACGAGAATCTGCCTTGATAGAACCCCTGACGCTTGCGGAAACTTGAATTGGTTGTCCCGCCATCGCTCTGGTTATATCCCGCGGAGAGAGAAGAAGAAAGTTGTGAATTTGCGGACCCGCTGCTTTCTGCCTTTAGCAGGTTGGCTGCCACCCTTGCTTCTCCACCAAACGACCCGAACGAACCGCCTTCCAAGGTCGCATTCCCTTCCCAGCCTTTCGCACTTTTGGCTGATGGACGTGGCGAGGTCACGATGTTTATGGCTCCCGAAAAAGCAGCGGAGCCGAAAACGCGTGCGGCCGCTCCTTCCAACACTTCGATGTGGTCGATGTCGTCGAGCGACACGGGGAAGTCGGCGGCGTTGTGACCCGTTTGTGGCGAGGTCAGCGGCATGCCGTTCAGCAGAATGGTGATTTGGTCGAAGGTGCCACCATTGATGGAGATGTCCGTCTGTACACCAAAGCCACCGCGTTGACGGACATCCACGCCCGTGGCTAATTTCAATACGTCGTTGATGGTCTGCGCCTCAGCACGATGAATGTCGTCGCGCGAGATGACCTCAACGATTTTCGCCGACTGCCTTGCAGTCAGCGGTGCTCGCGATCCTGTCACTTGCACTTCGTCGAGCCTTTGCTCTCCGAACGAGAGCGTGTCGGCACTCTCGCCGGCTGGCTTCGTAGCTATGCCACAAGCCTTGGCGTAGGTGAGCGTGGGCACTGCAAGAACCCCTATTACTACCACTTTGCCCAATGCGGCAAAGAGGCTGTAGCCCTTGCGGCTGAAGTGCTTGAAAACGATCGCGTCGCGTTTGTTGAACGTTGTTGTTTTCATAAGCGGTTGCAAAGGTAAGGGTTTTCTTTAAAATGGCAAAGGCAAGCCCGTACGAATAAGCCAAGTGCGGGCCTTGTGCAATATCTGGTATAGACTAAAAGCCCCCAGCCGCAAGTCCTGGCCTGACGGCTTCAACATGACGGCTGGGGGCTATTCCTGCTACGAGTTTCCTGTTTTTGGAAGTGCAGTTGCTTTGTATCCTTTATTTCTTGGCGTATTTTTGTACGCGTGCGTCGTTGATAACGCCATCCCAATTAAGCCCGAAGGCGAAGTCATATTTGTTTCCGTCCTTGTCGGTGTAAGGAATCATGTCGAGAGGCTTGTCTTCTGCCTGGGTCTCTACCGTCTTCATGTCGCGGGGCATCTGACAAGGCAGTAGGCCGGACGGTTCGTTCTTGCCCTGGATGATTTCGAAGAACGGCTGGTTGCTGGTGCCGAAGCTTACGAGAATGGCATCGGCATAAGGCTCGATCTCTGCCAGAACAGCCGGGCGTGTTAGCTGGATAGCTACCACTACAGGCTTGTTGCCCATGACCTTCTTCGTGTTGATGACCATTTCCATGTCGGGCTTGTTTGGTGTCTGCACGGTCTTGCCCTTGTAAGAACGGTTGGTGAAGCTCTCCTTAGGGTCACCTCCTGCTAAAGATGTGGCACGGGCGTCGGTAGCCGTGTAGTCGTTGTATTGCAGTGAGATTGGCAGGTAGCCGTTGCCACCCTTTTCCACGTCGGCTTTGTCATAGCCCGGACCGCTCACCGGCCCCTGTATGAAACAGATGGCGAAGTCAGCCTCTTCAGGCTTGTCCACTACTGTATAATATTTTTTTATCAACTCTGCTTTCACAGGATCATCCCAGTAGGCCTTTGTTGCCTCGCCCCAGAAGTTCGTGGTTGAAGGATAGTAACGCTTTGGAACATAAACTTTAAGCTTCTTGTCCTTCAGTGGCAGCGTATTGTCATGGTTCTTTACCATGACAATGCTCTTTATCTGTGCATCATAACCTTTCTGCATAAACTCCTTCTTGCCTACGGTCTCCTTTGTCTCTGCAGGGTCGAGATAAGGGTTCTCAAAAAGTCCGGTCTCAAACATCGGGAGCAGCAGACGGCGGGCAGAGTCTTGGATACGCTTTTTCCATGCCTTCTCTCCAAACTCCTTGTAACCCATCTTGAAGGCTTCGAGCACAGGCCCCTTGTCGTTGTTGCCGCCAAACTGGTCGACGCCAGCTTTCAGAATCTCGTAATGGCGCTGTGCCTCCGAGAGATTTTCCACGCCCCAGCACTTGCCGTCGAAAGCATCGATGGCTTTGTTGTCGGCTGTCACCATCCAGTCGGTGCAGGCAATGCCGTCAAACTTATACTTGTTGCGCAGCAGATCGTTGACGATGTATTTTGAGAAGCTCTCGCCCACGTTCTTTCCACTTGGGTCTATGCCTTTTGAGATGTTGTAGAAAGTCATTATAGAGCCAGCCGTCTTTGTCGGGCCATTGAGATGGAATGCGCCTTTGGTGAAGCCTTCCATCTGCAGTTCGAAGTTTTTCGTAGGATATACGGCATATTTGCCATAGTTGTAGTGGCTGTCGCGTCCGCCTTCTAGCGTGCCGCCTCCGGGCCAGTGCTTGGCCATAGCCACTACGCTCTGATAGCCCCATCCGTCGGCAATCAGCTTGTCCTTGTCGGTTGTCGTCTGGAATCCGTCGATATAGGCCTTCCCCATGTCGGCCACCAGAGTGGGATCCTCGCCGAAGGTGCCTGTGAACCTGGCCCAGCGAGGCTCCATGGCTATGTCCACCTGTGGCGACAACGCCGTCGTGATGCCCAAGGCGCGGTATTCCTGTGCGGCAATGCGCCCGAACTCCTCAACCAGTTCCGGCGAGAACGTGGCCGCCAGTCCCAAGGCCGTGGGCCACTGCGAGATGTCTCCGCCGGCACCATAGTTGTATTCGGCGTTGGCTGAGACCTCATGGCGTGGGTCTGTCGAGTTGTTGGCAGGAATGCCGTTGCCGAAGCTCTCGCAGAAGGCTTGCATGTTGTTGCTCCACTCGGCTGCCACCTCTGCGCTCTGCACCTTGGTCACGAGCACGGCTCGCAGATTGTCCTCCTTCAGGAATTTCTTCTGCACGTCGCTCAGGTCCGAGGCCTTGGCGCCACTTTTGTCGAAAGGCTTGCCGTTGTAGGTCGACGCGCCGTAGCCTTCTGTCGGAGAAGGTATCTGCTGGTGGGCAGAGTAGAGCATCAGCCCGGCTATCTCTTCATCGGTAAGGCGTGAGGCAAGGTCGGCGGCACGCTCCTTGAAAGGCACACGCCAGTCCTCAAACTTGTCGAGCTTGCCGTTGCGGTTGTGGTCCTTGAATTTGAAGCCGTCGGCCTCAATGATCTTGATGCCCGACTTGGGCGAATAACCCAACTTGGCGCCGCCTTTCTGTTCTATGATGTTGTATAATCCATGGCTGGTCTCCGAGAATTTCGGCCCCGGCGAACAGCTTGCTGCCATGAGCAGTGATGCGGCTGCAAAATAATAAACAGGAAGTTTTTTCATACTTGGTTCTTTGATGGTTCTCAGCCGCAAAGATACCAAATTCCATTTGCTTATGCCTATATTTTTAACGCTAATATAGCAGCATTCACATATGTTGTCTTTCTTGTGTACGGACATGGTGCCAATGGTCGCCATGCCCGTTTGCCTATCGCGCTTGCCGCGCCATCTTCATCCATTTGCGGTAGCCCATCACGGCTATCACCACATACATGCCGTAGAGCCCGGCCTTGAAAGGTATGCCCTTGACGATATAGAGGTAGCAGCTCACGGCGTCCACCAGAATCCAGAAGAGCCATTGCTCGGTGTATTTGCGGGCGAGAGCCCAAAGGCCAACGAAGCTCAACGCGTTGGTAAAGCCGTCGAGCACGGGCACGTTGCTGCTGGTGAAGTGGCTCAGCACGAACCATGTTGCCACCCACGCCGCCACAAAAAATACCGTGGCGATGGGGTAGAGGCGCTTGGGCATGAATGTCACGGGCATCTCCTCGCCGGCCTTTTGCTTGCGCTTCTTGCCGAACTTCCATACCGCCCAACCGTACACGGCGGCGAGAGTATAGTAGACCGCCATGCCCGCGTCGCCGTAGAGTCCGTGGCCGTAATAGAGGAACACGTCCATGGCCGGCATCACTATGCCCACGAGCCACAGCAGTATGCTGGCACGGTATTCGAGAATGATATAGACGATGCCCAGAATGGTCGTGGTTATGTCGAGCCAGTGGTCTATGAAATATTGTGTCATTTTGCTTCGTAAGTTTGGTAAATGATATATGTGCCGTCGGCATCTATCTCAAACTCCTCGCCCGCAGCTTCGTTCAGGGTGCCCTGCCATGCCGTGGCGTAGGCGTAGGCGTCCCATCTCAGTCCGCCTGAACGGAGTCTGCTGCATCCGTGGTTGAAGATGCTGACCTGCTGGCCGGGAAACGACTCAAACACGTGCTTGCCCTCATGGGCCGAGAACCATCCGTAGTCGGTAGCCATTATCGGCTCCACGCCCATCTCGTGGCGGTAGGTCGCCATCAGCGCTATGTTGGCTATGGTGTGGTCTTCCCTCAGCCCCGTAGCCCCGAGGTAGACTATCTCCCTGAATCCTTTGGCCAGCATGAAGCGTGTGGCTTTGGTCAGGTCGTTGTATTCCTGCTCGTCCACTTTGTGGAAGATGCCGGCCAGCTCCTTCTGCGTCGACAGCGGCAGCGAGTCGCCGTCGCCCACTATGGCATCCGGCTTCAGACCGTGCTCCATGGCCGTAAGTCCGGCGCGGTCGCAGCAGCACAGGTATCCGTGCCCGTTCAGTATCTCCAGTGGAATTTCGTGGGTCGGGTACTGGCCGTTGGCAAGGATTATGGCAGGGTGGTCGGGCCAGAAAGGTTTATGGTTTGTCATATCCATAATGAATGCTGTTGGCTAAGAGTTGAACATATTTCTCGTGAATCTGACGATAGATTATGTGTACGAAATAGTCCTCAGCGCCGTGGATAGTGATGACTTTTTCAGAAACCTCCTTTATGCTGAACCTTTTAATGTACTTTTTAAAAAGGAGGCTAAACAGGCGGTTTCTGTAATCCTGACAAGTTATCTTTTTGTTGGTATGTGGAATCGGCCCCATGAAATCGCAATAGTAGCAGAAAATCAAATTGTCATTCTTCAAGAATACTTGGGCAATAAACTCTGTAATTCGCATAAGTTCGCGAACAGATGTAGTATTGCTTCCTCTCACCCTGGATAGATCTATGTTTACGATTTCGACACCTGAAATCTGCTGGTAAACATCATCGGAAAAGTAGCTGTCATCATATGACGACAGCTTGATAGAATATGAATTGCCGGATGGAGATGTGAAATCGAACTTTAAATCAACCATTATAGCAGAATGGCGTTTTTCGGATCGAATTCTTTCTTCAACCTTTCCAGCCTCTCGTGTTTCTCGATGCCTATCTTGCGCATCAGCTCCTCAAGTTTCTTCGAAGGGTTATTGATAACAATGTTCTCTGTCATAGCCGATTCCTTTCTTTCCTTGCAAAATTAGGCAATAATTTCCAGTCGCCAAAATGTTTGCCGTGGTTTTTGCTTGTCAGTAAAGTGGTTGCAGACGGTCGCAGGGTGTTGCCCCGCCGACCGTCTGCTGCCGTTGAAGTCATCACCGTCCGTGAGCCGGACTGTGTGTATTTGCCGTTAGAAGTTCAGGCTGAGGTGAGCCATGAAGTTGAACGGAGCCGACGGTGCGAAGCCTGCTGCTCCGTAGTCGCGGTTGCCCCATGCGTTCACGGCCTTCAGCTTGTTGTCCACCACTCGGTATTGTGGAGCAGCCCAACCGTTGTTGTCATACTTGGCGTCGAAGATGTTGTAGAGCGTCACGCCCACCGTAGCGTCTTTCATGCCCACGCATTTCATAGCGAAGTGGTAGCTCAGGTCGATGTTGGTGGTGAAGTGGCGCTTCAGCATCAGGGTCTCGTATGTGGTGTTGCCCACGGCCTCATAGTTGTCGTTCCAGTTGTCGTTGCACTCCATGGTCTTGAAGCCCGTGTTGGTCAGGTATTGGTCGCTGACATACTGGCTCTGGATGGCAGCCTTGAATCCGGCATACTGGAACGTGAGCACGTTGTTGAAGATGAAGTCGGGAGAGAAGCCCAGCGGTGTCTCGCCCTCGATGGTATAGCTTGTCGTGCCGTCTTCCAGGGTCACGGCTATATCCTTCACGCGGTTTCTCGACCATGTGGCGTTGGCGTCCCACTGGAACCAGTCCACGGGCTTCCATGCAGCTGTCAGCTCCACACCCATGCGGTAGCTCTTGTCGAGGTTGCGTGTCACGGCCTCGCCGATGTTGTCGAGCTCGCCCGTCAGCACAAACTGGTTCTTGTAGTCCATGTAGTAGAAGTTGGCGCCTGCCGAGAACTTCTGGCTCTTGAACTCATAGCCCACCTCCAGGTCGTTGAGACGCTCGGCCTTAGGCATGTCGTTGCCTGCAGCGAAGTCGTTCTCGTAGTTGTTGCGCACAGGCTCCTTGTGGGAGATGGCGTAAGAGATGTACACCTTGCTGTGGTCGTCGAGGTTGAAGTTCAGACCCACTTTGGGGTTGAAGAAGTTGAACTTCTCGTTGATGATATAGTCTTTTGTGAAGCTGCTGCCGAGATAGTAGTCGGAGGGGTTCTGCATCTTGTAGCCTACGTTGCGGTACTGCAGGTCCACATAAGCGCTCAGTCCGTCCACGAACTCATAGTTCACCTTGCCGTAGATGTTGAAGTCGGTCTTCTTGGCGTTGTTGCGGTAGTATTCGAAGTCAGGCGTCAGCTCCACGTCGGCGTTCTGCTTCACCCATATCACGTTGCCGAAGTGGTTGCCGTCATACTTGTTCCATCCGCCGCCGATGTTGGCTGTGAGGTTGCCGTGGTTGTTGTAGTTCAGCGAGGCAATGGCTCCGTAGAAGTCGTTGCCCATCTGCTTGCGGCGTATGAGGTCGGTCTTCATCTTCTTTGTGGCCAGTCCGTATTCCTGCAGGTCCTTGTTCACCTTGTACTCCTCATAGTATCCGTCGCCGCGCGTGTAGTGCAGGGCGGCGTTGAGGTTCCAGTTGCGTGAGAGCAGCTGGTTCCAGATGAGCTGGTAGTTCTGCGAGTGGTAGTTGTCGGTCTGGTTGTCGTAGTATGCCGTCTTGCCGTCCTCGGTGTAGTATTCGCCGCACGAGTTGTAGCGTCGTCCGTAGAGGCTCTGCTCATATTTCGACGTGTAGTTCCATGCGTGGTAAGTCTCTTCCTGACCGTTGAAGGTTATGAATTTCACCATCGTGTTGTCGCTGAAGTATCCGCCCTGCAGGAAGTAGCTGTTGAGCTTCGTCGACGCGCGGTCCAGGTATCCCTTGCTGCCTATGTTCGACAGTCGTCCCTGGAAGCCCCAGTGGTCGTTTATAAGTCCAGTGCAGAAGCGCACGGTCTCCTTGTGCGAGTAGTAGCTTCCGCCCGAGAAGTCGAGGCCTGCATACGGCTTTGTGCCCACGTTGTCGGTCAGCATGTTCACCGTTGCGCCGAACGCTCCGGCACCGTTGGTCGACGTTCCCACGCCGCGCTGTATCTGTATGCTCTGTGCGCTTGAGGCGAAGTCGCTGAAGTTGACCCAGAAGAGCGAGCTGCTCTCGGCATCGTTCATAGGTATGCCGTTGGCTGTGATGTTGATGCGGCTTGGGTCGGTGCCGCGCACGCGCAGTGTGGTGTAGCCAATGCCGTTGCCCGCGTCGGAAGTCGTTGTGACAGAAGGGGTAAGCGACAGCAGCTGTGGAATGTCCTGGCCGTAGTTCAACTGTTCGATTTGTTTCTTGCCGAGCGTCAGAAAAGCCATAGGCGTTGTTTTTGTTGCTCGTGTCGATGTCACCTGCACACCTTGCAGCGTGTACGTGTTGAGCGTGTCGAGTCTTTCCGGACTGGCCGCAATCGCTGCGACAGCCGAAAACGACAGGCTCATAATGAAAAATGATCTTTTCATTTTAAACCTTTTGTTTAATAAAAAAATAACATAAAGGGATTATCCTCTACCTACGCCGGCATTACCCGGATCAGGTTCATGGGTATGATCTCAGCCGCGGCAACAACCGCAGCACCCCTTAGAAAACAATTTTTGCTTTCCGGCTGCAAAGTTATAAAAGAAAAATGAAACCCGAATAAAATGTCGGGAAAATATCGGCGTTGTCATGATTCGGTGCACAAAAGGGCGGGATGCAAAATATAAACTACTGAAGTTTCGGATTTAGGTATTTATGCTTGAATATACGTCCCCGAAGGGGGCAAACTCTGCATAACCGCAGGCGACCGAAGGGAAC
>CAZXGQ010000043.1:0-24624 GCA_964640415.1 uncultured Prevotella sp. | reverse complement strand
CTAAGTAGCAAGCTGCAAAAGCCAAACAGCAAACAACCAAATAGCAAGCAATAAAACATAACAACAAGAAATAAGAACAAAAGCTATGAAAAGGCTACTAATATCAAGTATCTCGACAATCATCGCCATGACATTGTCGGCTCAAACAGTGCAAACCATGGCCGACTTGAACCCCAGTCAGAAGTCGAATGCCATCAATCTGAAACTCACTGGCGAGCTTTCCACGAAGCGCGACGGTGACTACCGCCAAATGCGCGACCTTTGTTTTCAAGTGCGCCACATCGATCTCGGCGATGCCCAAAGCGAGGAGATTCCAAAGAACGCATTCCACTCACGCCATCAGCTTGAAAGCATCATCCTTCCCAAGACGGTGAAAACAATTGGCACACAGGCATTCTTCGCATGCGACAAGCTGGGAGCTGTCAACATACCACAATCAGCGGAAAGCATTGGCGCCGCCGCATTCTCCGGATGCAAAGGAGTGACAGAGCTTACCATTGAGGGCTGTCCGAAAATCGGCGAATATGCATTCGCACGTTTAGAGAATTTGAAAACCGTAAGGGTAGATTCAAAGACACCACCCCAAGCCGACGTGACTTCATTTTATGGCGTCGAGCCCGGCAAGGTTAGCCTCATAGTTCCCAGAGGCAGCGAAGGAGCATACAAGAAGGCTGCAGGCTGGAGCCGATTCTATGCCGAGCCGAAATTTGCCAAGGAGGTGAGCGACCCCGCCAATTGCCTTGCACCAATGCCAATGGAGTTAACTGTGGCGAAAGGTGCAAAAAACATAAACGTGCATACGGCATGGAGCATTGTTGTAGACAAGAACGACGGCGACACATCATTGAATAACGAAGTGGAACAAGCCCGCCAGATGCTCACCGACCGCATAGGCAACATTGTGAACAGCCGTCAGCGTGGCATACAGCTGTCACTCCAACTTGACAACACCCTTGACGACGACGAAGCTTACGTCCTTACCGTAAACGCAAAAGGCGTCAACATCAGCGGCAAGTCACCACGAGGTGTATTCTGGGGCTTGATGACCCTTGACCAGATTCTGCGAGGCTCCGGCACGAAAGACTGCGTCGACGCCATTCCACAACTCACCATAAAGGATGCTCCGCGCACACACGTACGCGAATTGATGGTAGACCCCGCCCGCACTTTCATCACATACGAGGACTTGAAAGCCTTCATTCCCGAGATGGCGCGCTATAAGCTCAACGCCCTCCACCTGCACTTGGTCGACGACCAGGCATGGCGCATAGAGATAAAGAAATATCCGCAACTGACCGCTCAAGCCTCGTCGCGCTGGGGCATGGACGACATGATTGCGCCATACAAAGGCTTCTATACCCAGGAGCAGATGCGCGACCTCGTGAAGTTCGCCGCTCGCTACCATGTGGAAATCGTGCCTGAGATAGAGATGCCCGGACATGAGGTTGCAGCCATAAGCGTTTTCCCTGAGCTGACTTGCCACCAACGTCAGGTACCCGTCCGCACCACTTGCGGCGTGTCAAACGAGTTGCTCTGCGCAGGCAACGAGTTCACATACGAGTTTCTTGGCAATGTGTTCAAGGAACTTGCCGACATCTTCCCGTCGAAATACATTCATCTTGGTGGCGACGAGGCCGGCAACCCTGCCCTTGACTGCTGGACCGACTGTCCGAAATGCCAGGCGCTGAAGCAAAAGCTCGGCATTACATCCACCGACCGCACTGAGAACTGGAAGCTGCAAGGTTACCTCTTCGACCGCATAATAGAGTTGCTGCGCGACACTTACCACAAGACTCCAATGTTCTGGTATGAGACCGACTTCAAGAAGATACAACCGGGCTGCGTCACTTTCGCATGGCGCAACGGCCTGACCAGCAAGGCTCTCGACGCTGCCGTGGCAAACAACGCACGCATAATGCTTTGTCCGGGCGAGCACTGCTATTTCGACTATCCCATGGCCAAGGGCGACATGCCGGAAGTGAACTGGGGCATGCCCACCACTACGCTGAAAGACACCTATTCGCTTGACCCTGCGTGGGGAAAAGACAAGAGCTTCGAAGACAACAACCTCTTCGGCGTAGCCGGCACCCTCTGGAGCGAGTGCATCACATCGCCCGAACGTATCTACTACCAGGCCTACCCACGGGCCATAGCCCTTGCAGAAGCAGGATGGAGCCAACAGGCAAGACGCTCATGGGAGTCGTTCCTGAAACGCATGAGCCCAATGGCCAAAGACATGATGCGCCGTGGAATCTCGTTCTCAATGGAATATTAGTCAATAATCAATTACACATAATTATATAGAATGAATATCAGAACTGCAATTCTTTTGTCAACCGTGGCATTGGCAACCTTTTCGACAAACGCCTTTGCCACTCAAAAGAAGGCAACGAAGACCAACAAGAGCACAGAAGCAAGAATAGAAGCCGGCATGCTCACCATAAACGAAGACGCGGCACGCGCCCATGTCTATTTTCTTGCCGACGACTTGCTTGAAGGCCGCAGGGCCGGCGAACGCGGCTCACGCATAGCCAAGCGCTACATAGAGTCGCGGATACAAGAGACCGGGCTGCGTCCCTTGCTCGGCGACTCCTACGAGCAACCGTTTGAGGCATGCGGAGCACAGAAGCTCAAGCGCGGCATACGCTTCTACGTAAATGCCGACTCTATAGCCAAGATAAAGAAGGGCACTTACCAGTCGCTCGGCCTAAGCAATGTGCTTGCCGTGCTGCCAGGCAAGAAGAGCGACGAGTATGTCGTGGTGGGAGCGCATCTCGACCATGAAGGTCAGTATGCCGACTTGGCTGGTGACAAGATATACAACGGAGCCGACGACAATGCCTCAGGCGTGTCTGCCGTGTTGCAGATAATGAAGGCGTTTGTGGCAAGCGGAGAGCAGCCGGAGCGCACCGTTGTTTTCGCATTCTGGGACGGCGAAGAGCAAGGCCTGCTCGGGTCGCAATATTTCACCGACCATTTCGACGCAATGCCGAAAGTGAAGGGGTATCTCAACTTCGACATGGTGGGGAGCGGGACCGACAGCAAATACCTCATGTATTTCTTCACCGCAGCCCATCCCAAACTCGGAGAGTGGCTCAAGGGCGACATGGACAAATACAAGTTCAGCACCTTTGAACCCGACTACCGTTCGTGGGAGAATCCCGTTGGTGGCAGCGACCAGCAATCGTTCCATCTCAAAGGCGTACCAATCGTTTGGTATCACACTGGCGGGCAGCCCCACTACAACCAGCCATCAGACGAGATCCAAACATTAAACTATCCAAAGCTCACCGACATAACGCGTGCCGCATATCTCACGGCATGGCACATGGCAAACGAGGCAAGCTATTAGGCAAGACGAAAAACTGACAGCGCAAGAAAAGAGCATGATACCAAAAGACTTCGCAGAATATACACGCCGACTTATGGGCGACGCGCTCTACTCAATCTTGGAAAGCGGGCTGGCGCAGGAGGCTCCGGTCAGCGTGCGCCTCAACCCATTCAAGACCCACGACGACCTCGACAGTTGCGAGCAAGTGCCATGGTGCAAATGGGGCTATTGGCTCACCGACCGGCCGGCATTCACCTTCGACCCCCTACTCCACGCGGGCCTGTATTACGTACAAGAAGCGTCATCGATGTTTGTCACCGAAGCCATAAGGCAATGCATCGGGCGCGGCATCATATCCGACGAGCCGCTGCTTGCCGCCGACATCTGCGCCGCCCCGGGAGGCAAGTCGACCGCACTGCGCTCCGTGCTCCCTGAAGGCAGCCTGCTGTTCAGCAACGAGCCGATGAAGCCAAGGGCAAGCGTGCTCAAGGAGAACATGGTGAAGTTTGGGCATCCCGACGTGATTGTGACAAACAATTTTCCACGCGACTACAAGAAGACCGGACTAAAGTTTGACATTGTGGTGGCCGACGTGCCGTGTTCAGGCGAGGGGATGTTCCGCAAAGACGCGGGTGCGGTTGACGAATGGAGCACACAGAACGTGGAGAAATGCCGGCTGCTGCAACGTTCGATCATCGAAGACATCTGGCCTTGTCTGAAGCCGGGCGGCACACTCGTCTACTCCACTTGCACCTTCAATGCCCACGAGGACGAGGAAAATGTGCAGTGGATCGCCGACACACTTGGAGCCGAATTCATCAGTTTGGACATTCCAGCAGAATGGAACATCACCGGGGCGCTAGTTGGTTCCATGCCTTGCTGCCGTTTCATTCCCGGCCGCACACGCGGCGAGGGACTGTTCATGGCCGTGCTGAGGAAGAACGGCATCGACAAGAAAGAAAAACCGATGGCTTCGGAAGGCAAGGGGAAGGACAGGAAGAAGCCCTCCGAATTCGACAAATGGCTGGTTGGCGACTTCGCCGTTGTGGAGGCAAAAGACAGCCTAAGGGCAATACCGTCGCACTGGCTTTCAATATATAATAATGTGGCCAAGCAACTCCACATTATCCACGCAGGCGTAGAGCTGGGTGTGAGAAAAGGCAAGGATGTGATACCCGACACGTCGCTCGCCCTCAGCACAGCCCTCAACAAGTCGGCTTTTCCGCAAGCCGAGCTCGATTTCACCCAAGCCGTCAACTACCTGAGAAAAGAGGCGGTTACACTACCCTCGGATGCGCCGCGCGGCTTTACCATAGTCACTTACCGGCAACAGCCATTGGGGTTCGTGAAGAACATAGGCCAACGGGCCAACAACCTCTATCCGCAAGAATGGAAGATAAAAAGCTCACACATCCCTTCGTCAGCATCATCGTTGCCATGGCGCGCAACCGCGCTATAGGCCGCAACGGCACACTGCCTTGGCACCTGCCCGAAGACCTCGCCAATTTCAAGCGCATCACTTGGGGCCACGCTGTCATCATGGGGCGGCACACTTTCGAATCGCTTCCCCACGGTGCACTGCCAGGGCGCCGCAACATTGTGGTGAGCACCACGCTCAACACCTTGCCCGGCTGTGAGGTATGCGCTTCATTCGACGAAGCGCTGAAACTTTGCCCGCAAACCGGGAACGGCGACACAGCCCAGGAGGTTTTCGTCATCGGCGGCGCCACTCTCTATCTGGCAGCCTTGCCATTGGCAAAGAAAATGTATATCACTTTGGTAGACCAGGAGCCTCAGGATGCCGACACGTTCTTCCCTGAATTTGACACCTGCAAGTGGCAGGAAACAATACGGGAACAGCACGACGGATACGCGTTCACACAATGGACGTTAGGGTGTTTCTAAAAAATACCACCTTTTATAATCATGGATAAGAAAACAAAAGCATATCTCGATTTTCTTCGTTTCAGCCTTCACGACGGGGCTGAGTTGCCAGCCTCTATCTGCGACATCGATTGGGACGGACTTTTCAAGTTCGGCACGAGCCAATGCATTCGTGGCGTGCTGTTCGGCGGCATCAAAAAGCTGAAAAGTTCTGACCCACATCCCACGGCAAAGCAGTTGAATCTGTGGTTAACATATGTGTCCATAATAAAGAAGTCGAACGTGCAGGTTTACCGCGATGCCGACCTCATCACGAGAGCATTTAAAAAGGAGACAGGTTTTGACACCGTAGTCATGAAAGGTCAGTCCAATGCCCTCTTGTATCCCAACCCTTACATACGTGAGCCGGGCGACATCGACCTTTGGACAACGGCATCGACCAAGCAGGTCATACGCTGGACACGCAGTCACGACCAAAAAGCAATCATTGGCTATCACCACATTGACGTGAGGGGACTGCGCACGCCCGTGGAAGTGCACTACATTCCCTCTTTCATGGGAAACCTGTTCTATGAGTGGCGGCTGCGCCAGTATTTCGGAAAGGAAAAAGCCAAGCAGTTTGACAATAAAAAGGTATTGCCAGACGATTTAGGTGAGATTGGTGTTCTTAGTCCGGACTTCGACAGCATCTTCCAACTGTCTCACATGATGCACCACTTCTTCTTCGAAGGGCTCGGATTCCGGCAAGCGATAGACTTCTATTATCTTCTACGTTCAATGCCTACGATAGACAAAGGCATCATGGCCAAGGTCAAGCGCCTGAACATGCGCAAGTTCACTGCCGCCATGATGTTCATCATGCACGACATCTTGGGATTGGAACAGGAGAAACTGCTCTGCGATCCCAATCCCAAAATTGGCATGATGATGCTTGAAGAGATGTTGAAGGCTGGCAACTTCGGCTTCTACGACGAGAGATACGACTTTTCCAACCTTCCCCTTTGGCGGCAATATCTTCTCGAGACCTACCGCAATCTCCACTTTGCCAAGACGTTTCCTTCTGAGACCGTCTTCGGCAGACCCTTGTCACGTTTCTGGCATGCAGCCTACAAGTTCTGGTTGTCGTCGACTGTCGATTGAGCGCTGAAGTCTATCGGCAGCTGACGGTCGATGACGGCATTGAAGCTGACGACAGTCTCCGAGCGGGAAAGGCCCAACGGCTGGAGCTTGTCGTGGATGATATTGAGGAGGTGGTGATTGTTGCGGGCGAAAATTTTGATAAACATATCGAAACCGCCCGTGGTGTAGTGACATTCGGTCACCTCAGGAATCTGGCGCAGCTTCTCCACCACCGTGTCGAATGTCTCCGGATCCTTGAGATACAGACCCACATAGGCGCAAGTCTCATAGCCTATTTTCTCAGGGTCGATAATAAACTGCGAGCCCTTGATAATGCCAAGGGACGTGAGCTTCTGGATACGCTGATGAATAGCAGCCCCACTGACGTTGCACGCCCTTGCCACCTCAAGGAAGGGTATACGAGCATCGCTCTGAATAAGTTGCAGGATTTTTTTGTCTAATTCATCTATAACTTGACGTGCCATTATAATACAATTTCTTTTAATATTGCGGCAAAGTTACGAACTTTTCTGATAATTTGCAACTTTTTGAGTCGTTATGTTTTCAATGTCCCACTGCAGGTGTACAGAATAGCACAAATCATTAATTTTGTGCTGTTTACATGCAACAGAAACGCCGACAATGGCGAGACAGGGCATGGTGACAGGATGTTTAGAAGTGTTTCGGAAAAACGGAATTAACGATGAAAAATCACAACAAAAGGCTCTCTGAGAATCGATTTTTTTGAAAAGCTTTTCCTCTCGTGCGCATTTGAGCGATTTTTACGCTAATTTCATAACTGCCTCACGGTCTGGTGGTTATATTTTTACAGTCTAAAATATGGCCGAAATTTGAACCTTTGAGTCGACCTTACGTTAGAATCGCAGCGCCTTTACGTTAGAATCGCGACGGCTTTACGTTAGAATCGCGTTGCGATATGGCTACTATCGCGACCCGTTTTTTTGGTTTTCGGGGCAAAAATCGGCTTGAAGGTGCCCCTTTTGACACTTCTGAGCCTCTTTTCCCGTCCTGGATGGTGTGTCCCCCAAGTGTTAAAATCTTGCTATAATTCTTTACAAACTCGATGTCGGGATTTCCGACAGGCACAAAAAAATCCGCCCCTGTCTGAGTAGTGAACACTACACAAACAGGGGCGGATTTTCAGTATCCTATTTGACCCGCATGGGCATCTGCAAAGGCTATTTTTCCACGCCCTGCTGCCGCTTGTCGGTAGCCGAATAGTTTATGCGGTATGCCTTGGCCTCCCTAAGGGCTTGTTTCACATCGTTGATTATCTGCATCTTCGTGCCTCGGTCCGCCTTTACCGACACCGTCATCTGTTCTTGGTCTTCCGGCGACATTCTGTTTCGTTCTGCCGAGACATAGTCAGCAACCTCCGACGGTGAGATAAACTTGTCGTTGAGCTGTATGCGCGTGGCATTGCCATAAACCTTACGCAGTTCTGCTGTGGGGCGGCCAATGTAGACATAAGTCACCGACGTCTTCTTTGTAAGACGCGTCAGTTCCGTTCCCTGTGGTGTGCGGAACTTCACCTTAACGGTTTCCTTCTGCATATGGGTTACAATCATGAAGAAGAAGAGCACCGTAAAGATGAGGTCGGGAAGCGAAGCTGTATTGAGCCCCGGCACCTCATGCCTTCTGCGCTGAAACATTTTCATTGCTCACCTCCTTCCCCATTGCTTTGTTCGGCTATGCGTTGCGGGCAATCGTCCTTCACCTTGTCGCGCTGCTCCTGCGACAACGATGCGTAATGGTTGCCGAAAAGCCGCAAGGCCGTTTGCTCGCGCAGGTCGCGGTAGGCCGCAACAAGCTCCTGCTGCATGGCAAAATAAGCGTCGTAACTTGCCTGCGGGTCCACTTTGACTGTGATGAGATGGCGTTTGCCTACCCTTTTCACAAAGTTCTCGACCTCATAGCGTAACTTGCCCACAGGAAAAGGCTTGTCGTCGAGCGACAACTGGTTCTCGGCGTTGATGGCGAGCCTCAGCGTCGTGCCCTTCTCCACAAACGACTGCTGCGCATCGTCCTTGCCGGTTGGAGCAAGCTGCCGCCTCAATCCCTTGTCGATGTCCATGTTGGTGGTGACAAGGAAGAATATGAGAAGCATGAACGAGATGTCTGCCGTCGACGTGGTGTTGAGTCCGGGCACCCGACGTGATTTACGCTTGAACATCATGGCTTGCGAATATATTTTGTAGCACCATAGACAACAGCGGCAATAGCCACGAATATCATCAACAAGGAGGTGGAGACAAACATGCCCGAAGCCCGGAGCCAGAACGTGTCGGTATAGTCGAGGCCGTTTATTCTCATCGGGGCCGGTGACGCCAACAGGAACGTCAGGAGAAGCACCACGGCTGTGCCCACAGCGACGGCCAGGCCAATCTTCCTCACCGGAATGTTGTTGACAATGCGCTCTCCGCCCCTGTTCACCTTGCCGCTCCTAATTGCCGACCACACCGCCACGCCAATGGCTCCTGCCGTGAGCAGAAGCATGAGCACTAGCAGCGCATCGGTAAACAGCGGCGCGTTGAAGTTGGCGTCATCATCATAAGGCCGGTCAAAGCCTACAAGCCAGAAGAGAGCGAACACCAGCACGGTGACGCCGCTCAACACGTAGAGCACCCGTGAAGGAAGCTTTCTGTAGTCTGTTGTCATAAATCAGCCCTCCTTATTGGCGTTCTTGTATCGGCCGATAGCATCCATGAGCGTTATGGCCGACTCTTCCATCTGCGACGTGAGATGGTCTATCTTCGAGAGAATATAGTTGTAGAACAGTTGAAGTATCAGGGCGGCGATAATGCCGAAGATGGTGGTTATGAGCGCCACCTTCATGCCTGCTGCCACAATGGTAGGGCTTATGTCGCCTGCGGTCTGTATCTGGTCGAATGCCATCACCATGCCCACCACTGTGCCGAGGAATCCGAGCGACGGCGCCATGGCAATGAAGAGTGTTATCCACGAGCAGCCTTTCTCCAGATTGGCGTCCTGCACCGAGCCGTAGCTCACTATGCTCCGCTCAATGTTGTCCATTTTCTCGTCTATGCGCTCCAGGCCCTGATAGCATATCGATGCCACCGGTCCGCGGGTGTCGCGGCACTGCGCCTTGCCGGCCTCAATGTCGCCAGCCTCGACATGCTTGCTGAGGTCAGCCATAAACTTCTTGGCGTCAATCTCGCAAAGGCTGAGGTATATGATGCGCTCTATGCAAAACGCGAGACCCAGCACCAGGGCCAACGCCACAAACGACATAAAGCCGGCGTTACCCTCTATAAACTTGGTCTTCAACGACTTGTAGAACCCCTGTCCTTCCTCCACCGGCATACCGGCATCGCCATCAAGGTCGGCCGTCGCCGCCATGCTGTCGGCATCCATGAGCGAATCCTCGGCAGCACCGTCAACTGCCGGCGATGCAGAGGCGGTGTCAGCTTGCTGGCCCGAAGATGCCTGCTTGTCGGTCGGAACCGCAGCCTTGGATGCGGCTTGCGGAGCTTCAACCGCCGGCTTGGCCGCAGGCTTTCCGGCTGATGGCTTTTGCGCCCAAGCCGTGGAAACGCAAAAGACGAGAGCGACACAAACTATAACATTGGCAAGCGTCTGAGCGGCTTGACCATACTTGTTAACTTTCTTGTAAGACATATCCATTCGTTCAAAATTACGGCAAAGTTACTCCAATTTATGCGTTAAGCAAAGAAAAAGGCATAAGATTATATGTATTTTTTTCTTTACTTGGCAACTGCCATTTTCAAAAGTCCCAACAAGGGTGCCGCACCTTTTATTGCCATTGAAAAATATTTTGCAAATAAAACCGGCAAAGCGTCAGTCTTTACGTTTTTCTTCGTATCTTTGCATTAGAACTATTCCGCAAACACAACCCTCTGTAATGGAAAAACGTAATTTTGTCACGATTGCCGACCTCGACAAGCAACAACTTCTCTACCTCCTTCAAATGGCAGAAGAATTTGAGCGTCACCCCAATCGTGAAATGCTCAAGGGCAAGGTCGTAGCCACCCTTTTCTTTGAACCCTCGACCCGTACACAATTGTCGTTCCAGACTGCAGCCAACCGCCTCGGAGCCCGCGTCATCGGTTTCTCCGACGCCAAGACTTCAAGCACCACCAAAGGCGAAACGCTCAAGGACACCATACTCATGGTGAGCAACTATGCCGACATCATCGTGATGCGCCACTTCATCGAAGGTGCAGCACAATATGCCTCGGAAATTGCACCGGTGCCTATCGTCAACGCCGGCGACGGTGCCCATATGCATCCCTCGCAGTGCCTGCTCGACCTTTACAGCATCTACAAGACACAAGGCACCCTCGAGAACCTCAACATCTATCTTGTGGGCGACTTGAAATACGGCCGCACCGTCCACTCCCTCATCATGGCCATGCGCCATTTCAACCCGACGTTCCATTTCATTGCACCCAAGGAACTCGCCATGCCGCAAGAGTACAAGGACTACTGCGCAGCCAACGGCATACGCTACGTGGAGCACACCGATTTCACCGAGGAAGAGATTGCCGACGCCGACATATTATATATGACGCGCGTGCAGAAGGAGAGATTCTCCGACCTTATGGAATATGAGCGCGTGAAGAATGTCTACATCCTCCGCGCCTCAATGCTCAGCAAGGCCAAGCCCAACATGAAGATCATGCACCCGCTTCCAAGGGTCAACGAGATTGCCTACGACGTGGACGACGACCCGCACGCCTACTACATACAGCAGGCCAAGAACGGACTCTTCGCACGCGAAGCCATCTACTGCCACTGTCTCGGCATAACACTCGACGAGATAAAGAACGACAAGACCATCATAGAGTGAGAACGAGGAAAACAAAACACAGACACCATGGCAAAGAAAGAACTTCAGGTGACCGCCATCGAAAACGGCACCGTCATTGACCATATACCAGCCGACAAGACCTATCAGGTGGTGAAGTTGCTGCGCCTTGAGGAAATCAGCACTCCCGTCACCATCGGCTACAACTTCCCGTCGAGCAAGATGGGAAGGAAAGGCATAATAAAAATCTCCGACAAGTATTTTACCGACGAGGAGATAAACCGCCTCTCGGTGATTGCGCCAAACATTGTGCTCAACATCATCCACAACTACACCGTGGTGGAGAAGAAGCGCGTGGAGACGCCTTTGGAGCTGCACGGCATAGTGAAGTGCAACAACCCCAAGTGCATCACTAACAACGAGCCAATGAAGACCTACTTCAGCGTCGACAAGCTTAAGAGCCTGGCAAGGTGCCACTATTGCGACAAGGAGCAGCGTCTCGACGAGGTCAAATTGGTATAACACAGTATTAACCCAACTATAATCCGGACGATTATGCAGCAAGACAACATGATTTTCGAGCTCATCGAACAGGAGCACCAACGTCAACTCAGGGGCATGGAGCTCATAGCCAGCGAAAACTTTGTCTCCGACGAGGTCATGGCAGCCATGGGCAGCTATCTCACCAATAAATATGCCGAAGGTCTTCCAGGCAAACGCTACTATGGCGGTTGCCAGGTAGTGGACCAAGTGGAACAAATTGCCATCGACCGCGTGAAGCGTCTCTTCGGTGCCGAGTTCGCCAATGTGCAGCCACACTCTGGCGCACAGGCCAACCAAGCCGTGCTGCTCGCCGTGCTGAAACCCGGTGACACTTTCATGGGCCTCGACCTTGACCAGGGCGGACACCTCTCACACGGTTCCAGCGTGAACACGTCGGGCATACTCTACAACCACATCGGCTACACGCTCTGCCGCGAGACCGGGCGCATCGACTACGACGAGATGGAGCGCCTCGCCCTGGAGAACAAGCCGAAGCTCATCATCGGCGGCGGCTCGGCCTACAGCCGTGAATGGGACTATGAGCGCATGCGCAAGATTGCCGACGAGGTTGGCGCACTACTCATGATAGACATGGCACACCCTGCCGGACTCATAGCTGCCGGACTGCTGAAGAACCCCGTGAAATACGCCCATATCGTTACGACAACGACCCACAAGACACTTCGCGGCCCTCGCGGAGGCGTAATCCTCCTGGGCAAGGACTTCGACAACCCTTGGGGCCTGCGCACAAAGAAAGGCGAACTGAAGAAGATGAGCCAGCTCATAAACTCTGCCGTCTTCCCCGGCAACCAAGGCGGACCGCTCGAACATGTCATCGCAGCCAAGGCCGTGGCCTTCAACGAGAACCTGCAGCCATCGTGGATTGACTATGCCACGCAGGTCAAGACCAACGCTGCCGTGCTTGCCCAGGACCTTATCGACAAGGGCTTCGCCATCGTATCCGGTGGCACCGACAACCACTCCATGCTGCTCGACCTCAGACCAAAGTATCCAGAGCTCACGGGCAAGGTGGCTGAGAATGCACTCGTGGCTGCCGACATCACGGCCAACAAGAACAAGGTGCCTTACGATGAGCGCTCTGCGTTCCAGACATCGGGCATCAGACTAGGCACTGCCGCCATGACTACACGCGGCGCCAAGGAAGACATGATGCATCTCGTGGCCGACCTCATCGACGAGGTTCTCGCCAACCCGGAGGACGACAAGGTGATAAAGAGCGTGCGCGAGAAGGTGAACGCCACAATGAGCCAGTATCCGCTCTTCGCCTATTGATACAGACAGCAACCAATAACATTTTATATATAACACGATGAACAGAACAGAACTTATAGCAAAGGTGGCCGAGCGTGCAGAGGTTTCAAAGGCCGATGCAGCAAAGTACCTCAACACGGTTCTCGGCGTCATTGCCGACAACCTCACCAAGGGTGACAAGGAGCTTGCTCTGCCCGACTTCGGTCGTTTCTATGTAAAGCAGGTGCCTGAGCGCAAGGGCATCAACCCTCGCACGAAGGAGGAAATCACCATCGAGGCTCACGAGAAGCTGATGTTCAAGCCTTCCGACAACCTCGACCTCTACACACGCAAACATTGCTAAGCAAAAAGCAAACCACTGGGGACGGTCACGCGTAAAGGCCGTCCCCCTTTTTATTTACACACTCACAACAAGGCATGGAGACCAGCAGCAACAGAGAGAGAGCCTGCGGAAAGCAAGACCACAACGAGGGCAGCTTGCCTCTGAGCATTGTCGTTTTCGAGGACGACCAATACCATTTCATGCTTGTACGTCACCACCTAGCCGCCATAAATCCCGACTTCGAGGTTGTGGGGCCGTTGACATCGGCTGAATCGGGCAAGGCGTTCTTCTCCTACCACCAGGACATCGACCTTATCATTGCCGACATCAACCTGAGCGACGGACTCGTATTCGAAGCACTGGCCTACGCTCCAGACGACATTCCAGTTATCTTCACCACCGCACACAACGACCACGCCCTAGAAGCCTTCAACTACAACAGTCTTTGCTATCTCCTCAAACCCATCAGCGAACACGCCTTGGAAAGGGCCATAAAAAGGACCATGCCACTCATAAGACAGGCCAGCCACGATTTGGGGAGACTGTCAACGCCATGCACCTATGGCAGCCAACACCGCCACGACATACTAGTGAAGACACCAACAGGCCAAAGACGCGTCCACGTACCAATGCTGCGATACGTGGCATCTGAAAACAAATCGACCTACCTTCACCTTATCGACGGTGCGTCGTTCACCATCGATCTGACACTGGAAGAGCTTGCCAAACAACTCGACCCCAAGGCCTTCATGCGTGTGAACCGCAAGTATATCGTCCCAAAGGAACAGGTCAAGGAGTTCGAGCACCTGGCAAACGGCAGAATACAGCTGAAACTCTACGGCAACGATTGCCCGGAGATAATCGTTAGCCGCACACATCGCAAAGAAGTGTGCGAATGGTTGGGCAAATAACAACAATTCATCACTCAAAAACGACATTTCGGTACATCACAGAACTTTGCCCGCCACTTTCTTTCACGATGTTGTTACCTTTGTTTCACAAAAAGAACACAACAGGTAACAAACAGAACGAAGATGATAACAAAGAACGAGACTCTGAGAGAGTTATTCGAGACCCATTACACATGGATAGAAGGCTTCAACCGCAACGTGCGACGCTACTACGACCGCTTGGCTATGATAGACCCCTACTCCAACCGTCAATGGACATATAAAGAGCTCAACAACGAGGTAAACCGCTTTGCCAACACGCTGCTTGAAGACGGTTTCGATAATGGCGACGTGGTGATGGTGATGACACAAAACTGCCCCGAGTTTGCCTTTGCCTACATATCCACCCAGAAGATCCACGGCGTGATGTCGCCCGTCAGCTTCCGTCTGAGCGCCGGCGAGCTTGTCCACAACCTTGAGGATTCCAAACCTAAGGTGATAATCTTCGACAACAAGCGCAAGGACACCGTGCTGCAAGCCGTGAAGACAAGCGGCATACAGCCCAAGCGTCTCATCGTCACCGACGGCATCACCGACATGAATGTCATCTCCTACCACGACTATGTTGACGGAGCGTCAAACCGCGAACCCGAGGTTGCGGAGCCTCTCAACATCTACGAGGAGACCACACGCCTCTACACATCCGGCACTACCGGAAGGCCGAAGGGTGTGCCTTTGACGTCAATCAACGAGGTACTGTCGGCCCACGACATCATGATCCACTTCCCCATGAGCTTCCGTGACGTTACGCTGAACACCACGCCATGGTTCCACCGCGGCGGCATCCACTGCGGCGGTCCCTGCCCCACATTCTACGCCGGCGGTACACTAGTGGTAATGAACAAGTTCGATGCCGTGAACACGCTCCGCTACGTATCGCGTTACCACATAACCTTCGTCATTGGCGTACCCACCGTGCTTGAAGAGCTTGCTGATGCGCAAGAGAAGAACGACTACGACCTGTCGTCGCTCTCCGGCATAATAACCATGGGCTCACCACTGGAGCGTTCGGCATGCCTGCGCTACCAGAGAGTGCTCACGCCAAACATCTACAACGGCTACGGCACCACTGAGACCCTGTGGAACACCTTCCTCCGTCCGTTCGACTTGCCCGAATATGCCGGCACGGCAGGAGCATCGATGGTCGATGACGACGTGCGCGTGGTGAAGATCTACGAAGACCACAAGGCTGACCCCGACGATGTGGTGGCAATGGACGGCCAGGAGATTGGCGAAGTGGTGATATGCTCGCCGGCAAAATCGCCCTACATGTATTTCAACAACGAAAAGGAGACCAACAACAAGTACCAGAACGGGTTCATCTATACCAGCGACCTCGCCACGTGGGACAAGAACCAATACATCACCATCATCGGCCGCAAAGACGACATGATAATCTCGTCGGGCGAGAACATCTACCCGACCGAGATTGAGGAGGTGCTCAACCAGCATCCGAAGGTGAAGGACTGCATCGTGACATCGGTGCCCGACAAGATTCGCGGCCAGGTGGTCACGGCCTACATTGTAAGGACAGGCCACAGCCTCAAGCCCGAGGATCTCGACCAGTTCTGCAAGGAGTCGCCCGACATAGCCAACTTCAAGCGCCCACGCCTCTACCGCTTCGTGGAGCAGATACCGCGCAACGCCACGGGCAAAAAGCTGCACGTACGCATAAAGGCGATAGCAAAAGACGACCTCGTAAACGGTCTGCTCTACAGAGTCTAACACCAAGCAATATCCTTCGACGCTGATAAGGACGGCGTGGAAGTAACCAAGATAAGAAAATCATGATAGACAAGGAACAAAAGGTGGAATTCCACCACTCCATGTCCATCCAACTGCGCTGGATGGACGCCGACGCCTTCGGGCACGTCAACAATACGATGTATTTCCAGTTCTATGACACGGCTAAGATGGAATATTTCCGCACCGTGTGCCCAGGCCTCGTGGGCAAAATCGCAATCGTCACCGTACATCTCGAAGCCGACTTCATGCAGCAGGTCTACACCAAGGATGGAGAGGTGACGGTGCAGTCGGCAATCACGCGCATAGGCAACAGCAGTTTCACCATACGCCAACAGCTCGTCGGCAAGGACGGCGAGGTGAAATGCGTAGGCGAAACCATCATGGTGCTCTACGACACTACGAAGGGCGAGAAGGTTGACTTCACACCAGAATGGCGCGCAATGATCGAGGATTTCGAGAAAAGAAAACTCTAAGACATAAGTACCTTAATGTCGGCAAGTTCGACATTGCACTAAAAAAGCATCGGCTTTGCGCTGAAATGACAATGCCGTACAAACTGAAAAGGCAACAACTTTACGCTGAAATGGCAATGCCGTACCACTGAAAAGGCAAGGGATTTACACCGCAATGGCAGCGGCTTTGCGCCGTAAAGCCGATACTGCATAATCGTGCTTACAAAACAGCACACGTTGCACGTGTTGTCTTTTTTGTCTTTAAGCCCCCCTATAAAAAAGCGAAGCTCTCATATCGGGAGCTTCGCTTTTTGTTGTTTATTTCCTCGTTCAAGGACATGGCTAAACATAAACAAAGGGCTGGACATCCTTTCTGCAAGGGATCCAGCCCAAAAAGTCTATGTCAAAAGAGCGATAGAACAATAGAAGTCAACTTCTTGTTACTGCTTCACTCCGCTCAACTTATAGTAATTGTCCTTCGCCCAGAACAACTTTGTGTAATAACCATATGTATCACTGCTGTCGTAATACTTGTCCACGGCATTCTTCCAGTTTGTCTGGTTGTAATTCTGCTCATCACTTGGATAAGGCAGACGATTAGCCGGTTTCGGATAACTTGTGGTGATACCGTCCTCTGAGAACGTTACCTGTGGATAGCCTGTGCGACGTGTCACATTCCAAGCCTCAAGCGTGTTGGTCCAGCTGTAGTTGAGCCAAAGCTGTGTTGCGACGGCTTGCTGTGTTGGCTGCCAAATGCTGTTGGCATACGCCAAGATTTCCTCGTCTGACGGCTTCACGCATTCACGTTTGCTACGGTAGCTGTCATTAGGATTCTTCGCGTCAAAGAACGAGCTTGAGGTCTTGATGTTCCAATAGTAGTCGGTCGATTGTTTAACGCCGTTCACAAAGCACTCCTTAGCCTTATTGGCATCAGCACCCACGCCATAGCCCATGAGATAGGCCTCGGCCTTTGACAGGCTGACCTCGGCTGCACCAATCCAAAGACCAAAGAGGTTTTGGTTGCCATTGTACTCCTGAACACCGGCATAGGCGGTAGAGTCAAGCGTGCAGTAGTAGCCAGCGCCCGTAAAGCCACGTTTTACATACTCTTGTACCTTCTCTGAGGCGATGTTTGAAATCTCCTGGTTCGACTTTGTTATGTCGTAAGAGATGTACTCACCATCGGGGTTCGGGTCAAGCAACACTGTGATACGAGGGTCAGTGTTTGCATCAGGCTTGCCATCTGCCGGAAGGTTCATGGCATCAAGATAAGCCTGTGACGGCGTGTATCCTCCGTGAAGAGCCTGTGAGAGCGACTTGCCGAAGTTGAAAGTGTCATTGTTTGTGTTTGGATCAACGCCCATGTTGTCGTCGTTGCTTTCGATGACAGGATACTTGCTCGGGTTGTTGAGCACTTCGGCAATTGCCGCCTTGCCCTCAGCCGCAAGATCGCCATTGGTGGCAAGATGAAGGCCGATACGCAGACGCAGAGAGTTTATATACTTCTGCCACAACGAAACGTTGCCAGCAGCGCGTGTGTAGTCCTTGTTCTTGAGACTTGTCTGTGCCACTGCATTGGGGCCACCGTTTGCAAAGTAGTCGCCAGCCTCTTTCAAGTCGGACAGAATCTGCTTGTACAGCTCGGCATCGTTATCGTACACGTCTTTCTCCTTAGCGCCGGCATAGTCGCTGTTCTCCCAAAGTGTGCCGGAGCCGCTGAATGGGACGCTGCCGAAGAGCGACAGCATCTCGTGAAGCTGCGCGTCAATCAACGTGCGCGAAAGGTAGAGGAACACCTCGTTGTTTACTTTCTGATCGTCGCTCAGCTCGTTGTATGTCTTCTGGAGAAGACGATACTGCGTGAGCATATCGTAGAACTGCTTCCAACGGTCGTTGTAACGTGGTTCGCCGGCGCCCATGAAACGACCCTTGCTGTTGGAGCTGCCAAAGATGCCTGAGTATATTCCCGACGTTGACATCTGGCAATAATAGCGATAATAAATAGGGTTCATCCAGGTGTTGCCTTTGGCAAGCACTGCAGTGAATACGTCAGGCACAGTGGCCGACTTCGTGGTGGATGGTTTTTGGTACTTGTCGGTGTAGTCCGAATCAGAGCAAGCACCAAGAGTAAGAATGGCCAATCCCGCCACCGCTATCGATGAAAATATATTCTTTTTCATTTCGTTTTCTTGTTTTATGTCTCTTTTGGATACATATTATATTTAGAAGCTTGCGCGGAGTGAGACACCGAACGAGCGGGCACTTGCCGTAGAACCGCCGACGATAGACTGGTAGATCCAGTTTGTACCGTCAGTTGTCTCAGAGTCGAACAACTTCATTGAACGGTAGATGTAGAACGGGTTACGCGCGAATGCGGAAACCGTAAGGTTGTTGCAAGCGAACTTCTTGGTGAGAGACTTCGGCAAGGTGTATGCCAAGCTGATCTCACGACACTTGACGTAAGTGTTCTTCTGTACAGCGTCGGCGTAGCTCTGGGTAGCGCCAGAACCCCAACCATACAAGCCGTCGTTGGCCTCGAACTGTGTGACGATGATGTCGTTTGGCGTTCCGTCTTCCTTCACACCAGGCAGGATAAGGCCGTTGTCCCATACATAGTGGCCGTCGATCATGGTCTCGCCGCGCTTGTAATTGGCAATGACGTTCTGGTCGGTCACTCTCACGAGGCTTGCCTTGTCGGTAACCTTGTCGGTCTTGCTGTAATAGAAGATACCGCCAGTCTTGGCATCACGAACGCCAACGGCATCGGTGATGTTACCTACTGACATCATGTACTGCCATGGCAAGTTGAGAACGTCACCACCGATGCGGAAGTCGAAGTTCACGTCAAGAGTCCAGTTCTTGTAGCTGACGCTTGTGCCGAAACCACCGGTGAACTTAGGCATGGCGTTACCCACCTTGTGCATCTCGGTCTTGTCAGCAATGCGCAGACCGTCAGAGCCGATGATATACTGGCCATTCTCGTCTGTCTTCCATGTCCATGCGTACCAGTCGCCCATAGGCTCACCCACGTGCGACTCAAGGCGCACGGCACCGTCGGTGCTGTAGTGCTCAAGGCGGTCAAGACCGTCGGCAAGCTTCTTCACCTTGTTCTGGTTCCATGCGATGTTGGCACGGAGATCCCACTGCCAGTCCTTGTTCACGATAGGAGTGCCGTTTACGCTGAACTCGATACCCTTGTTGGTCAAGTCGCCCACGTTCATCCACATGCTGCGTCCACCCATTGAGGCGGCTGCCGAAGTCTCAAGAATCTGATCCTTGATGTCGTTGCTGTAGAAGTTGAATTCGAAGCCCAAGCGGTTGTTGAAAAACTTGTTCTCGATACCGATTTCGAACTCGCGCTTCTTCTCAGGTGTGAGGCTCTCGTTACCGATGCTTGTCGGCACATAGATATATGTGTAAGAGTTGTTGCGGTTCAGTGTCTCGGCATTGAACACAAGGTTGGCCTTGTAAAGTTCAGGGGCGTTACCCACGATACCGTAAGACAAGCGAATCTTACCATAGTTCCACCACTTCGGACGCTTATCCTTGAGAAGCTCGGTGTACAGGACGCTCGCGCTTACCGAAGGATACCAAAACGAGTTGTGACCCTTAGCAAGGGTAGAAGTCTTCTCCTGACGGAGCGATGCCTCAAGGAATCCCCAGTTGTCATAGCCATAGCTTGCTGTGAGGAACATACCTGTGCGGAGCAGCTCTTCCCTGTTCATGCTGGCATTCTTTGTGCCTACTGAGGCGGCAAGATCGAACCAGTTTTCCTGCAGCAAACCGTTCTGTGTGCTTACAGCAGTCTGATACAGAGTCTCTTGGCGTGCGTTCCAACCAAAGTTGGCCATAACGTTGTGCTTCTCGGCAAAAGTCTTGTCGAACATCAACATTGCATCGCCGTACACGATCTTGTACTGGTAGTTCTGCAGACCGTAAGAGTCGGAGTACTGGCCATTGGTAGAGAACGAGTGTGCGTTCTCTGCGTTGTTCTTGTTCTCGGTCTTGTCGGATGTGAGGTCAGCTGCAACACGTGCGCTCAATTTCAAACCGGGAACAATCTGCCATGTCGGGTTCAACGAACCGATGAAACGGTTGTGCTGTTCCTCCTGAGTCTTGCCGAGGATGTTCCAGAAGTATTCGCTCATCAACGAGGTTGAACCCATAGGCGTGTAGAGGAACTGCTCATCGGGAGTCATTGTCTGGTCGGTACCACCGTTTATCTTGGCAATGGAGTTCATGTAGCCCGCACTTGTCACGGTGTGTTCGCGGATATACTTCACGTCGGTGAAGCCGCTCATCATACCCGAGTAGTTGTTGGTAAGACGAGAGATACGGTACGGGCGGTTCTTGATATACTGCGACGTATAGGTTGCACTATAGTTCAACTGTATGGTCTTTGTAACGTCAAAAGTACCGTTCAAGTTGAAGTTGTGCTTGCGGTTGTTAGAGTTGTACTGCATCGGCAAAACATCGTTGTACGTATATGAGAAACGAACGTTGTTGCGGTCGGTGCTGTTTGTCAATGCGAGGTTGTATGTCTGGTTTACACCCGTGCGGAAGATGTCGTTCCACTGGTTGTGGTCAATCGGGGTGAAGGAACGCTCAGTGCCGTCAAAGTAGGTAACTTTCTTGCTTGAGTCGTAACGTGCGCCGTAAGAATAGTATGTCTCGCGGTTGGTTGTAGTGATAGGGTTGCCGTTGAGGTCCATGCGTGTGGTGCGGAAGCCAGTCAATGCGCTTTTGTCTTTGTCGCCGAGGACATAGTTGTCGTAACCAGGACCGAACTCCTTCTGGATCTCAGGCATGTATGCGACACGATCGATGCTGACGTTGGCACTGAAGTCGACGTGTGTGCCGCCGCCCTTCTGTCCTTTCTTAGTCGTGATCATGACAACACCGTTGGCGGCCTCTGAGCCATAAAGGGCCGAAGCAGCTGCACCTTTAAGGATAGAGATGTTCTCCACGTCCTCAGGGTTGATGTCCACAAGACCGTTTGACTCGATGCGCTGGCTTGACCAATAGTCGCTGTTGTTGGCGTTGCCGTTGTGGATTGGCACACCGTCGAGCACAATCAAAGGCTGCGTGTTGCCGGAAATAGATGAAAGACCACGTACAGAGATTGACACTGCAGACGTGCCGCCACCCGGAGCCGACTGTATGCGCACACCAGTAGCCTTACCATAGAGTCCGGCCGCGATATTGCTTGAACCAGTCCTGACGAGGTCAGCCGAGCCAATGGAGCTCACGGCATAGCCCAACTTCTTGGCGTCTTTCTTGATACCAAGTGCTGTTACCACGACTTCGTCAAGGGCCTTTGAGTCGTCTTCAAGTGTTACCTTGAGTTCCTTGCCTTGGTATGTAACCTCAACCGGAGTCATACCAATCGACGTGATGCGAAGCACATCACCTTTTTTGACATTCCTTAGCGTGAATTTACCGTCAATATCGGTAACCGCTCCAACTCCTGCCTTGCCCTTAATCATTACGGAGGCACCAATCATTGGTTCTCCCGT
The DNA here is from genome assembly GCA_964640415.1 of uncultured Prevotella sp. Lineage (GTDB taxonomy): Bacteria > Bacteroidota > Bacteroidia > Bacteroidales > Bacteroidaceae > Prevotella. The sequence goes on along the minus strand of CAZXGQ010000043.1, from coordinate 2,679 downwards.
GGTATCCAACACGACACCTTTACAGTCTCCATCCTGTTGCGTGCTCTGCGCAACAGCAAGAGTGGTCTTCGCTCCAGCGTATGCCAGATTACCCCCCCCGTAAGTAGCGGCGAGAGCTACCAGCGTGCTGACTGTCAGTACTCGTTTTGACATAAAATTAGTTTTTAGTTGATAATAAAGTTGGTTTTTTAAACTTATTTGCAAAAGTATTATATTTTCTGCAAACAAAAAAGAAAAATCACAAAAAAATCATTGCTCCCCAATATTTTTCTTTGACCTAAATCAAGCCCCTTCCGGAAAAGGTGTGATGAAATATTGCAACATAAAGCAGAAAACCATCAAGGCTTTGCGCTCAGTTGGGTTATACAGTATAGGTAACACCATGCAGCGTAAATTTCAAATGAAAAATCCCAACAAAAGGCTCTCGAAAAATCGATTTTTTTGAAAGACCTTTCCTCTTGTGCGCATTTGAGCGATTTTTACACTGATTTTATAACCACCTTACTGTCAGTTGGTTATATTTTTGCAGTCTAAAATACGGCTGGAATTTGAGCCTTTTATTCGGCTTTACGTTAGAATCGCAGTGCCTTTACGTTAGAATCGCGACGGCTTTACGTTAGAATCGCGACGCGATATGGCTACTATCGCGACCCGATTTCATGGTTTTTTGACCTAAAATCGGGTTGAAGGCGCCCTTTTTAACACTTCGGAGCCTCCTTGGTCGTCCTAGATGGTATGCCACCCAAGTGTTAAAATCTTGCTATAAATCTTTACATTTACAGCACACACAGACGTTTTGTTTTCCGACAAATCACTCCAAATATCGGATGAGCCAAGAAATTAGGGCTGACACTTATCACAAAGTGTCAGCCCCATTATAATATTTGTAAAATGCGATACAACGGAAAGCAGCTTACACCTCTTCCATTCTCCTCAACTTCCAACCTTCAAACTGCATTATAATCTTGTGCAGCGTTGTTCCCTGACGCAAGGCTTCCACCCTCGGGGCCTCAGCATAAAGGTTGATTTGACCAACAGCTTGGGCCCATTGTTCGGCAATTTTTGCCTCATACACTTTCTTGGTCATCCCCACTTCCTTCTTCGGAATCAGTTTAAGCTCCAAGATATAGCTATGCTTGGTGGGATAATGAGTGAGATCGGGCAAGAGAAAGAAGTCACAATAGCCATGGCTGAGTTCCAACTCCGGTGCAGTGTAGTAATAGGGATCCAGGCTGAGATAAGCCATGAAGAAGCCTTGCAGATTTCGCTCGGCCTCTATGCCGTCGCGTACCGACGACACTTTCTCACAGGCATCGGCCATGTGCTCCAACGCCTCACGCCACTTGCCGTCAAAGGCCATGTAGGTGAACATCGTGATGAGGTCATTGGTATTGACATGTCTCACTTCCTGATACTCGTCACGCAGGAAGCCGTAATACTGCTTGCGCACATTGTTGTTGGGGATGCCAAGGATCAGCTGGCTGCCGAGCACGCCCTTGATGGTCAGCATGCCATAATAGAACAGCAGGCTTGGAAAAACCTCGGGGTCAGTGATGTCATGCGCGGGAAACGTGGTGAAAAGCTGCGCAGCAATCTCGCCTTTCTCGGCGATGGTGCGTATCACCCCTTTGCGGTCACCATCCATCTTGTCGAGCTGCAGCAACTTCTTCATCTTGTTGTAGTCGGTCTTGGTGTTGGGATCTATCATCTCCTCCGGAGACCGTCCGTAGCTCATGTAGTTGCGCAAGTAATAGATTACCATGTCGCAGTTGAACACCTTGCTCTGAGTGAAGAAAGCATCCTTGGAGAAGCAATAGTTATCATACCAAGGCCTCATTTCTTTGACCACCGCATCCACGTCGCAGTCGGGGCGTACCTCGCCTGTGCTCTTGTAATAATTGAAGATATCATATACATCTTCCGTGGAGAAGCCAAGCATCTGGTTGAACTCCGGCTTGGTAGATATGTGCCACCCAATGTTGAATCCGCTCGTCACATCGTCGAGCGTCACCGGACTAACACCAGTGATAAAAATGCGTTCGAAAGTGCCTTTGAACTTCTTGAAGATATCGCGGTAGAAACCTTCTGCGTGGGTCATTGCCCAATACACCTTCTCTCCCTGCTCGTTGAGCACCGTGTTGGTGAAGTTGTCATATTCATCTATGATGAGGTAGAGGGGGTATCCCTTGGTTTTTGCCTCATTCTGGATGATTGCAAGTTTACCGCCAGCGTCCTTTGCGGCGTAAACATTTTGCTTAATCATGTCAGAATAATACTCATCATAGTAACGGACGAAGCCGTCAAGTTGCACGCCCAAATAGAAATTGAATTTCTCCTCAAGGTTTTCGATGTTTCCCCCGACCATAGAGAAGTCGAGGTGGAGCACCTGATACCTGCCCCGCGAGGGGGTGGGATGCTTGCCTATCCAGAGATTGCCGAACCACTGCTCAAACTTGTCTTTCGTGCGGCAATCGTAGTAAGCGTGCAGCATACCCAAGAAAATGCTCTTGCCGAAACGCCTGGGACGAATGAAAATGATATACCGAGCCTGCTTCTCCAGTTCCGGGATATACCTGGTCTTGTCCACATAGTATAGGTTCTGCTCCACCATTGTCCGGAAATCAGGGCGCAGTTTAAAACTTCCGTGGCAAGAAATTATTCCCGCTAACCAAATATTGT
>CAZXGQ010000042.1:0-25317 GCA_964640415.1 uncultured Prevotella sp. | reverse complement strand
AGGTCGATGATGCTTTGGAAGAGCTGGCAGACGAGCTCGACGGCTTTGTTGCTTGGCAGAACGATTATACTGTCAAAATCAGTGTAGAATAGACCACTTTCTTACAACAAGGCGTAGACACCAAAGCATCTGCGCAAATTATGATAAAAATACTGAAGTTTCGGATTTAGGTATTTATGCTTGAATATATGCCGCTAAAGGGGGCATAAGCTAAAAGAAAAATCGTCCAACCCTGAAACCCCAAGTCAATGCACACCAAGCCCTGAAAGGGCTACACAAATCAGCCCCGGGTGAGCGTTCGGTGACAGCCGTAACGCGTAACCCGGGGTAAAGCATGGGGCGTGGGGGCTGGCCTACAGGGTCAGCACAAATCGAGCAATGGCATTGTGGTGACCCTTCGGGCCACGGCCGGCCCCGACGGACGCATTAAACCCGGGGTTACGGCCGTCGCTGCGCTCCGTCCTCACCCCGGGCTGATTTGTGCAGCCCTTTCAGGGCTATGTGCGTCAGTATGTAATAGATCTGCTTCTTCTAAACGTAAAATCCTAAATCCGAAACTTCAGTCATATATCCCTCAAAGCCGCCAACCTCTCTTTTGGGGACAATATATTGGGCATCAATCAATAAAATAAGGGTAGAGCCTTGCTGCTCTACCCTTATTTTATATTGTTCCGTCGGAACTCATTGTTTGCGGGCAGATCTTTTCGGAGCCCGTCCTCATTGTTTCACCTCTTTCACCTCGGTGTCGCCCGGCCTGAAGAGCCAGCCGGTGCACTGCTGTGCTTCGGCTTTGAAGGGTCGCCACTGGAGTGCCGACCAGTCGATCTTGTCGGTCGACTGTGCCACCGGCACTTCGGGTATGAGGCTGCCGTCGCGCACAAGAATCACGCAGGGCACGTCGGTTCCGGCCACGCTTATCTCCTGGTAGCCGCAGTCGTAGACAGTGCCGGTCTGGTAGTCGATCCATTTGCCGCGCGGGAGATATACGGTGCGTTGGGTGCCGCTCTCAAGCAGTGGGGCGACGAGTATCTGTGATCCGAACATGTATTCGTCTTCCACGAGCCATGCTCCGGCATCCTTTGGGAACTCCACGAAGAGAGCCCGCACCATTGGCAGTCCGCCCTCTGAACACAGCTTGGCCTGGGCGTAGACATAGGGCATGAGGCGGTATTTCATCTCGGCCGAGCGGCGGAAGGCATCGGTGAAGTCCTTTGAGATGAGCCATGGTTCGGTGGGAGGGGCGCCATGGGCGCGGGTGTGCGAACTGAGGAAGCCGAAGGGCAGCCAGCGGCGGTAGAGGTCGTCGGGGCTCTTGGTCACGAATCCGCCCATGTCGTGGCTCCAGAACGAGAATCCGCTGAGACCCAGCGACAGTCCGCCGCGCAGGTCGCCAATCATCCCTACCGCTCCGGTCTCGTTGGTGGCAGCGTCACCTCCCCAGTGCAGCGGGTAGCGCTGTGATCCGGCCCATGCGCTTCGTGCCCATATCACGCCCTTGTGGTCGGCCGAGTTGGCTTTCACAGCCTCCCACAGCGCGCGGTTGTAGCGCAGAGGGTAGAGGTTGTGCTCGTAGAGCCCGGTGCGTCCCGAGGCGTAGAGCCCGTCGTAGGGGGCAGCCTCGCCGAAGTCGCACTTGATGGCGCTCACGCCTTGGCGTATGAGGTGGGCAATCTTGCCCTGATACCATGCCACGGTCTTTGGGTTGCTGAGGTCGAGCACGGCGTCTTCATAGGGTAGGGTGCCGGCTCCGTTCTTCACGGCCAGTCCGCTGTCGACCAGCTCGCGGAAGTAGCGGTTCTTAGGTGTGAAGTATGGCAGTTGCCACAGGCAGGTGTGGAAGCCGTCCTTCTTCAGCGACTTGAGCATGGCCTCTGGATTCTTGAAGCGGTCTTTGGCAAATTCGTAGTCGCACTGCCAGTCAACGCCGAACCATCCGGTGTCGAAGTGGATCACGTCGGCGGGTATGCGGTTTTCGCGCAGCTTACGGGCAATGTCGAGGCCCTCTTCCTGTGAGAAATAGGATATGCGGCTCATCCATGTGCCGAACGTCCAGAGCGGCATCATGGGTGCCTTGCCCGTGATGTCGGTATAGGCATTGAGAATCGCCTTGGGTTCGCCGAAGAAGATGAAGAAATCCATCGTTTCGTCGGCCATGAAGAGGCGCTGGGCACCGATATACGACTGTCCGAAGTCGGCCGTTGTCGGTGCCGAGGTGTGCATGAACACGCCGTAGCCGCGGTTGGAGAAATAGAAAGGCACGGGCTTGTACATGTCTGCTGTCTCAGGTCCTTGCGGGTCTGCCACTGAGATGTTGACCTTCTGCCCTACCTTGTTCAGGGCTGTGAAGCTCTCGCCGCATCCGAAGATTTTCTCACCCGGCGAAAGCAGGAACACGGGGTTGATGCTGCGCGAGTTGTCGCTGCCCCGCTTGATAAACGAGAACGGCAGCAGCTTCACCTGTGTCGAGTCGTTGTCTACGATGTGTCGCGTCTGGGTGAGCACCCGTCCGCTGGCGTCGCGCAGGATGATGCGGAAGGGATATTTCTGTATCTCGAGCGTGCCGTTGCCGTTGCTGTAGGCAATGGTGTTGGCTGTGGCGGTGGTGTTCCAGCGTCCGCGTCCCACTTTCGACGCACCGTTGCCGAAGAAGTCGTCGGCAAACTCAGGCGAGAACATCGGGTCGTCGTGCTCGTGCATGTCGGGCAGCACGGGCGAGGTGTAGACGGTGACCCGCAGTGCGCGGTCAGACACTTTCTGCACCCTTATCTTCAGTGTCGGGTCGTTGTCGTACTGTGTGTCGGGAAAGTCGAGCATCTTCGTTCTCACGGGCCAGAAGCCGTTGAGATTGAAAGCCTGTCGTGGCGACAGGCGGTATCGTTTCCAGTTGAGCATGCCTTCGCCTGTGCTGGTGTTGAAGCCGGTGATGCTGTCGGCAAGGAAATAGGTGTTGGCCAGGTCGGCGAAGTCGCCGGCCATGTCGGGAGCCTGGCATTGCAGATATTCAAGACCGTTGTTGGTACGTATCTGCGCCGTGGCAGCGGTGAGGCCCGTCGCCGCGAATAAGGTCAGAAGTAGTTTTTTCATAGTTTTCTCTTTAGCGGTTATGTTCGGTTGCAGGTCGTGACGCTGCTGCGGCGGCTCCATCGCCGGCATCCGCCGCGCGGGTGTCATGACGATGGCAAAGATACTACTTTCCCACATTTTTTCGCCTCTTCGGCTGCAGTTTTTTTATTCCGTGGCACCATTGTCGGTTTGCAAGTCTTGCAAAATGCTTTTTCTTGCCGGGGTGTTGAAAGCGTCGTAACTTTGCAGCGTCAGAAACAAGAAGTTAAATAGTTAAAGTGTTTATAGTCATGGAGAATCAGAAGATTTACAACCTCATCATTCTTGATGCGTCGGGTTCAATGGAAAGAATCTACAGTCAGGCTCTGTCGGGAGTCAACGAGACCCTGGCCACCATCCGCATGGCTCAGGAGGCACATCCCGAGTTGCGCCAGTATGTGTCGCTGGCATCGTTCAGTGCCGGTGAGAATTTCCTCAACCGCATCTTTTCGGCTGTGCCTGTAGGCGAAGCCCGCAACATCACTCCTGCCGACTACCCCCTGCTCGGATGCACTGCGCTCTACGATGCTGTGGGCACGTGCATCGGCGAGTTGCAGCAGAAGGCGACCCACAACGACCGCGTGCTTGTCACCGTCATCACCGACGGCTACGAGAATGCGTCTCGCACATGGAGCTCAGGCCAGATATACTCGCTTGTCACCGAGCTGCGCGGCATGGGATGGACCTTCACATATATCGGCGCCGACCAGGATGTGAAGCGCGTGGCTCACGACCTCGGTGTGAAAAACTCGCTCCGCTTCTCTGCCAATGCCGAAGAAACGAAGAAGATGTTCGAGAAGGAGCGCGCGTGCCGCGGCATGTTCTACGACAAGGTGTCTTTCAGCATGACGGCCCCGCGCGGACAGGCTGCGATGAAAGAAGACACCGATTACTTCGGCGACTCCGACGAACCTGACGAGGCTCCTGCCACGCCCGACGAACCCCGGCAGAGGAGAAGTTTTTTAGCCAGGCTGTTAGGCAAATGAAAAAAACAGCTGCTCCGGCAGCGAAAAGCACAACAAACCAACCAAGAATAACGTTATGAACTATACAATAAATGATCTTGTCAATGGCGCAAAAGGCATTGCAAGAAGTGTGTTTGGAAAGAAGAAAGAGTATCGCCTCCAGTTCAATCATGAGGAGGACGGCCTGTGGTATATCGACTTCCCCGGATGGAAGTTCGAGCATCACAATCTCCTGATGGTGGGCGGTGCCGACGCCATGTGCGCCTTTCTCTCCGACGACGGCAAGGTGACCCGTGTGAGCGTCATCCCCGCAAAGGAGAGTGCACCCCACGAAGGCTATTTCGAGTTGCAGCAGCTCGACAGCAGTCTCACGGGCGGTTCCACCTATAAGGTCAACGGCCTCGAAGGGTTCACCCGAAACATATGGATTTGCCCCGTCACACTGTTCGTGCTCGGCGAATACCCCAAATACATCTACGTAAAGAAGATTTAGACCAATAAAGCGTATGGCAGCAAAAAAAGAACTATTGTTCAAGGATTTACCGTTCCGTCCGGGCCGCAACCAAGTGTTCTACATAGAGAGCGGTTACGACCGCGAGGCGAATGATTTCATCCACCGCAACTATGACGCGCTGAAGAAGATGTTCTCCCGCAACGGCATGGAATTCTATTACCTGCCATTCCTCTTGCGTGAGCGCGACGTCCAGGCTAAGGTGATGTACTACGCCCCCTACCTGTCGCCGAAGCTGCTCTACCGTGAAGTGGAGAGCAGCGAGATGGCGCAGTACATTGCCGACGCCGACATCCGACGCAGCCTCCAACCCTCGTTTATGTTCGAGGCGAGCGACGGAGGCTATGCCGAGCGCGAGACCCGCTTCCAGTATGTCCTGTTCTCCGATATCGACACTGCCGGCGATGCTCCGGTGGAGAGTCTTGAGCAGTTGGTGCTGTCGGCCATAGAGCAGCACCGCAGCCGGCTGTTCAGGATGTTCAGCACCCTAACCAGCCGGTGGCGGAGCTCCTCGTCGTCAGCCCAGTCACGCCGGACCGATGCCGGGAAGCCCGAAGCTTCTGTCAGCCATGACACTGCAGCGATGACCGGCGAGGCCGAGGACCGCGGGTGTTGTTTTGGCAAAGGTCCGGACTGTTCTGCCGTTTCGCCCGAGGAGCAGAGCCTTACCGATACGGCCCGGATACTGGCCGACCTCCGGCGCACCGTGCAGCGGCTCCGGCTTGAGGGCGTCCCGCTGATGGCGATACACGAGTTTATCGACAAGCACGAACCTCTGTCGGAGATGGTCATCACGCCCGACTACCGCATCTTCCTGCCCTTGTACAACGACCAGCACTGCAGACCCCTGGAGATAGAGATGGGCGCGCTGCCAAAGGCCATATACTTCCTCTTCCTCCGCTATCCCGAAGGCATAGTCTACAAGCACATACAGGACTATTACGCCGAACTGCTCAACATCTACCGCCAGTTGCGTCCCAACACCGACGAGGCCCGTCTCCGCCTTACCGTCACCAAGGTGACCAATCCGCTTGGCAATGCGCTCAACGAGAACCTGGCGCGCATACGCAAGGCTTTCGTCGAGAAGTTTGACGAGCATCTGGCCTGCAACTACATCGTAACCGGCGAGCGCGGGTCAACATATTCCATTCCGCTCGACCGCAATCTTGTTGTCTGGCAGGAGTAGTCTTTTAGCCGCGCCTCCGCAGCCGCACATGTCTCCTACCTAACTTGAAAACCCAGGGTTATGCTTCGCGGCTAACGCCGCTCCGCTTACCCTGGGCTGATATGTAGTGCCCTTGCAAGGCAGGTATGCGCAGTGGCCTTGTAGGGTTAATGTATATAAAACTCTCTTGTGCCATTCGGTGTGCGGACAGACCTATGGGGCAAAAAACAAAAGGCATCATGCCTCTTGTGTGAGTGCATGATGCCTTCAATGGGTGGTTGCTAAGTTGCAGGTGGTCTTGGTTAGAAGAGGCGGGGCAGGAAGTCGAGCAGATACTTGCGCCAGTTTTCCCAGGTATGCGCGCCGTCGGTCTCCTTGTACATATAGGCACAGCCCTGCTTGGAGATTCGCTGGCGGAAGATGTCTACAAAGTGCTTCAGCGGGTCGCGCTTGCCGATGGCAATGTAGTAGAGTGCGGGCGGCGTGGCAAACTGCGTCTTCAGTTTGTCGTTGAGGTTCTTGTAGACATCCACGTCGGCCACCGTCTGCTGCCCGTCGTCGTATTTGTTTTCGAGCCACTGCGGCAGCCGCTCCTTCACTTTCCCCAACAAGTTGGTCACGCCCTGTATGCCCTTGATGCGCAACTCAGTCAGCGCGTTGGTGGTCTGCGGCGAGAAGAGCCCCACATAGTCGAACATCTGCGGGTTGTTGGCCGAGATGGCAATGGTGTGCAGGCCGCCCATCGACAGTCCGGCAATGGCGCGGTGGTGCTTGTCTTTCTGCACGCGGTAGTTGGCCTCTATGAACGCAACCACCTCCGTGGGGAACGCCTTCTCTGTGCGTCCCATCCACGACGACACGTTGGAGTGTCTGGCCTTGCCCTCCATATAGGGACTCTGGCCGGGTGCCGCGTCGAGATCGGCAATGCCGTTGGGCATGACCACCACCATGGGTTTGGCCTTGCCCTCGGCAATCATGTTGTCCATGATCTGTGCCAGGCGGCCCATCTCGAGCCACGACATCTCGTCACCGCCGGTACCGTGGAGCAGATAGAGCACGGGGAAGTGCGCCGTCGGGTCACTGTCGTAAGTCGGCGGCAGATAGATGGAGAGGCGGCGCTGCTTCATGTCGGTGCTGAACGACGATGGATACCACAGTTGCTTCACCGTGCCGTGGGCCACAGGCTGGTCCATGTAGTAGGAGCCGGGCATGCCAGGGAGGATGAAGTAGCTCAGCGTGTCGTCGATGTCGCGCACGGTGTTGGGGTTCAGCGGGTCGGTGGCATAGCGGTCGTGGCCGAGCGCATAGCGGTAGGTATACATCTCCGACGGCAGCGAGTCGATGCGGCACGTCCATGTGCCATTGGTGCCCGTCATCTCGCGGCTGTCGCCAAACGAGCCTTCGAGTTCCACCTCGTCGGCAGTACGGTTCACATATTCGAACAGCCACGTTCCGCCTTTGCCCGCCACGGGCATCTGCCGGTCGGCCGGCTGCGCAGAGGCGTGCTGACTGAAGGCAAGCAGGGCGGCGGCCACACATATAAAGAATGTAAGATATCTTGTTCTCATATTTTCAGGATTGTTTTCTTTTTCAGGACAGACGTTCCACACATTTCAGATTGCCTGCGATCTCGGCACTGTAGGTTATCAGCGCACGGAGTTCCTCATCGGGCTCCACCACCGTCACCTGCTGGCAGGGGTGCACCAGCGCATAGAGCAGAGCCATCTCGCCTTGGTTGTCGTTATTGAGCACCACCTCCGTACCCGTTTCCGCCACATCCACGCGGTCGGCATAGCAACGGGTCTTCTTCAGCGCTTTCGCCACGGCTCCATAGACCTCAGTGCCCTTGTAGCGGTAGCGGTCGAGCACCATGTCATGCCAGTAGGCGGCTGTCTCCTCACGGCGTGCCAGGCGGTCATACTCCGTAGCCAACAGTTGCTGCAACGCATCGGCGTCGGCCTCTGCAGGTGCTATGGCAGGCAGCAGGCGCACGCTGACGGTGCCGCGGTGCAGGGCAAAGGCATCGTCGGCCATCATGTGGTCGAGACCATGTATCACCACCGGCTGCAAGGCCACATGCTGCTCGCGGGCCTTGCCGACGGCCTCTTCTTTAGACGTGAGCACTCCCCGGCGCTGCAGCCATCGGCGTGCAAGCGGATGGAGCGAAGCCATGGGTTGGCAGACGAGGATGCGGCCGGGGTGTGCGGATTGGTCGGTAGAGCCGTCGGCACGCAGGTCTTCCACCCTCACGTTGACACCCGGCACCATGGAGAGCCGTCCGCCGCACAGCCATGCCCACACCATGCGCAGCATGGGAACCAGCGAGAGCGGACGGCGGCGATAGCCTCCGCTGCGCGTCTGCACCAGCCAGCGGAAGATGAGCGGCGGGAAGATGTAGGCCATCAGCACCACCGAGAACATGCCGGCAATGGTCACCTCCGCCAGCGAGCGGAGAGCCGGGTGGCGGGCTATGATGAGCGTGCCTATGCCGATGAACATGATGAGGGCGGAGATGATTATTGAGTGTTTGTAGGATGCCAGCATCTTGCGGCGGTAGGCATACTCGTACATTGAGCCCTCGGTCATGAAGATGGTATAGTCGTCGCCCTGGCCGAAGATGAACGTGGCGAGGATGATGTTGACAATGTTGAACTGCATGCCGCAGAGCGCCATGATGCCCAGTATCCACAGCCAGCTGACGGCCATTGGCAGGAAGGAGAGCATGGCCAGTTCGATGCTGCCCATGGAGAGCCAGAGGAAGAAGAACACGATGAATCCGCAGGCAAAGCCGATATAGTTGAAGTCGTTGCTCAGATGGTTGGCTATGGCACTGTTCATGCTCACCACGTCAAAGCTGTAGCAGCCCTTTTGGTCGAGCAGCTTCTCCACTCGCTCCACATCACCGTCGTTTACCGACAGGATGTTTACCACATTATATATATGTTTATTGCTGTCGGCGCTGATATTGGAGGCAAACACCTGACGGGCCAATGGGTCGAAATAGCTTGCTGGCTGAACACCGTAGCTGCCGCCGAGAATCTGCATGAAGTCGTCGAAGCTCTCTTTAGCGAAGCCTTCCTTGCTGCCCTCTGCGGCCAATTCAGAACGGAGCTGACCGGCATGGCGACGAAGGAAGTCTTGCCAGAGCGCAAGACGGCGCTGCTGCTCCTTCTGGCTGCAGAGGAACTGGTTGCAGGAGGCATAGTCCTCTATTTGGTGCCCGGCACGCAACTGCTGCAGATGGGGCTGCAGCTGCAGGCTTTTGTCCAACGCCCCGTCGAGTGTAGAGTCCTGACTGATGGCATACACTTTCTGCAGCGAACCGTTGGGCGTCATGGTCTTCTGGAAGTAGGCCATGTCGGCCTTCTGCTCGTCGGTCATATAGTTGATGTGCCCCATGTTGGCATCAAACTGCGTCTGCAGACTGAAATAGCCGAACACCACAGTGAGTACCACCACTACAGCCACCACCCACGGCTTGTTCTCAAGCTTCACCTCGCCAATGCGGTCGAGGAAGGTGGGGCGGGCTGTCTTGCTGACCCTTGAGAGATGAGGCAGATATATCAGCACAAAGAGAATGGTGCCCACAAGGAGGAAGGAGCTGAAGAGGCCAAGGTCGCGCAAGGCTATCGACTGCAGGGGCACCAGCGTGAGGAAGGCGCCCACTGTGGTGATGTTGCCCACGAGCAGGGGCATTACTATCTCGCGCAGTGCCTTGCGCTTGTCGGGAGTATGCGAGAGGTGGGCTATGAAATGGAGCGGGTAGTTGACGGCGATGCCGAGGATAACGCTCGATATTCCCACCACGATAATCGACACGCGGTCGTGGACCAGCGCCAGTCCGCCCATGGCGAAGAGCCATCCCCACGCAATGGAGAGCACGATGAGCAAAAGGTTGCGCCAATTGCGGAAGCTCACGAAGAGCAGCGCCAGGATGAGCACCACGGCGATGAGTACAGAGAGAATACTGTCTTGCTTTATCTGACTGGCATTGCCCACGGCTATCACCGGTCCGCCAATGATATGAACCTCCACCTCGGGCACGCTGGCCGTGGCACGCTGTGCACACTGCCGCAGCTTGTCGATGAGCTGGCCGTTGTGTTCCGTCTCACTGGAGCCGTAGGGAGAATCCATCATGACGATGGCGCGCTGCATGTCGGGCGAGAAGATGTGTCCCTCATACATCTCGTAGCTCAATCCCGAAGAGGCACGCTGCAACTTCTGCACCGTGGGGGTGAAGAGGTTGAGCGGGTCGCGCTGTATGTTGTCGGAGAGGATGCTGCCCGTTGGGAACATCAGCATCTGCTTGTCGGCCTGCATCTGCTGCGCCACGAAGCCCGGCTGGCTCAAGGCGCTGTCCATGCGGGCATAGTCGGCATCGGTAAGGAAATAGGGGATGTTCTGGTAGACGAAGTCGGTCACGGTGGTCATCTTCTCCAGGTCTACCTCAGCCATGAGGTTCTGCACCTCATGGGCAGTGTCGGCCTTCTCTACCTCTTCTACAAAGCGGTCGACACTGGCCGTGAGCACGTCGGGGTTGGTCTTGGTGGAGTCGGAGTACTGGAAGATGGCGAACATCTTTCCCGCACCAGAGATGTTCTGATACACCTTCAGGGCATTGTGGTGCCGGCTGTCGATGGGCAAGAAATCGGCAATGTCCTCCTTGTAGCTCAGCTGTGACACCGACAGCAGGAGGAGCATGGTGATGAGCATGCAGCTCAGCAGCCCCGCTGCACGATGCGTCTTGATGTAGGCGTATATCCTGAGAATGACTTCAGTCATGTCTGTTTTGTTTTAGATGTTAATTTTGGAATGGGCTTCGAATATTGGGCATATTAGGCCTATTAGGCATCATGAGCCTATTGGGCATATTAGGCCCAAGGGTGCGCAGCCCATTCTTCACTCTTCACTCTTCGTTCTTCACTCTCTCCCGTTCTTCACTCTAACCGGGTTGGCATATATGCCGAGGAAGATGTCTTTGAGCTTCTCTATGTCGCATGTGTCGTAGCGTTCCAGTGAGTTTAGACGCTGACGGAAGGCCTCCTGCTGCTCCTTCGTGTAGTGGTCTTTGTAGCGCGTGGTGCCATAGCGCAGGTCGAAGGCGATGTAGTTGTTGGGGTAGAGCCGGTAGGCAGCGTTGATGCGGCTGTCGAGCAGACGCGCCACGGCCTTGTGATACTCATTGTTGGTAAAGCCCTCGAACCTGACCAGTTCGTCGTGTGCAAGCGGGTCGCAGATTTGGATGTGCACACGGCCTTTGGGCTGCACTATGCCCGTAAGGATGCTGTTGAGGTCCTCGCCGGGTTTCTTGGTGTACTTGGCAAACTGCGACTCGTAGAGCTCCAAAGTCTTCAGAATGTCGCACGACTCCCACTCGTAAGATACAGAGACGGGCACGATGTGAAGGTCGTCGATGGCCTTAATCTTGTCGTCAGGACACGACATGCAGAACATCTTGATGATGCCCTGGTCGGTGGCGTCGTTACCGTCCTTGGTGCGTCCGTTGCGCTGGGCTATCCATGCCGACTGGCGCTTCCCGGTGATGACGAAGCGAATGTAGTCGGAGAGGTGCTTGGAGCAACGGTAGAACTCCTTGATGCTGCCGCCGGGACGCTCCACTTTGAACATCTTGTTGCTCTTGCCTATGTCGATGATGAGGTCGTTCATCATGAGGTTGGCACCAAAGGTTATCTCGGTGGTGTCGAAGCCCTGCTGCAGCAGGCAATACTGCAAAAGACTGGAGTCGAGCATGATGTCGCGGTGGTTGGAGACATAGAGATACTGCTCCGTGGTACTGAGCTTGTCGAGCCCAGTGCAGGAAAAGTCGCTGATGCTGTTCTTGATGACCCGTTCGTTCATCATGCTCATGGTTTCTTCCTGAAATTCGCGTACGGTCGTGTAGCCGGCAATGCGTTGGCGCACTTGCTCGAGCGGCTCGTCGGGATAGACATAGGCTGCCAGTATGGGGAACGACGAGCTGGCGGCTATGCGTTGCATGGCTGCAGGAATCTCGTCGGGGTTATAGGGGCGGATATCATCGAAGTCGGATATGTTCATGTGGCATTGTTCACTATTGGTTGTTGAAGGATTGGGTATGCGATTATCGTGTGCCGCATTTCAGAAGTGCAGGCAGGGCGGCAATCCACCGCAAAAACTCATCTTTCCACGCACGGCATTCGGCCGTGCCCTTATGGTCGGTGGCTCCGAAACCATGGCCGCCCGTGCGATACTGCAAGTAGAGGTGGGGAATATTGCGCAGGGTGAGTGCCGAGTCGAGGAGTTCGGAATTGTGGTACTTGACGATAGGGTCATCTTGGCAGTTGACGAGGAACACGGGCGGGCAGTCGGCCGGCACATGGCGTTCGAGCGAGAGCGAGTCGCGTAACTTGCGGTTGTTCTTGCGGCTGTCGCCGAGCAATGCCCGGCGTGACCGCTTGTGGACGCACGGTTCGGTCATGGTCACCACAGGATAGATGGGTGCCACAAAGGCCGGACGCTCGTCGGCAGGCAACAGCTCGGCAGCCGACATCACCAGGTGTCCGCCGGCAGAGAAGCCCATGGCACCCACGCTGTCGGCATTGACACCATAGTCGGCAGCATGCTGGCGCACATAGGCCATGGCCTGCTGCAGGTCGTTGAGTGCGTCGGGATAGCGGCGCCCGCGGAAGATAAGGCGGTAGTGGGTGGCGAAGGCGAAGACGCCTGCCGCACGGTAGCGCAGCACAAAGGCCGAGATGCCGTGCTGCTGCAGCCAGCGGCCCACGGTGTGGCCTTCGCCTTCCATGTCGTGCCAGAAATAGCTGCCGCCGGGACAGACTATGACGGCCTTACTGTTGGGGCCTGCCGCCAGATAGGGAGTCATCTCCACGGTCTTGTGGCAGGAGGTGCCCGCCCAGATATTAACGGCTGGCTGTGCGCCTGTGACCAGTGTGTTACCAGCCGCAGCCTGCGCCCGGCAGAGCGTGGTGACGAGCAGCAGCATGAGCGTCAAAACAGGCCGTATGGTGGTGTGGTGGTTCATACGTCGGATGGATTTGGTTGGTTGAGTTTATTGAGTATGGCGTTGTGTCCCAGTATGACCTCAGCGGTGCTGATGGCAGTGAGAGGCACGCCACAGAAGCCGTGCAGGTTGTTGTTTTGGCCGGTGAGCAACAGGTTCTTCACCTTGGTTACGACCGGCACCTGCGAGAGAGCGATGTTCTTATAATCCTTGCTGTAGCCGCACATGGAGCCTTCCTTCACCCCGAAGAAATCGCGTATGGTGAGCGGCGAGGCGGTGTTGACACGGTCGATGCATGCCGAAAAGCCGGGATGCATCTCCTCGATGCCGGCAAGCAGTTGGCGCATCTTCTCTTCCTTCCATGCCTCGTAGTCGGCACCGCGCCGTCCGGTGGCGGTGTTCTCCCATCGGGCAGCTTCGCTGTAGAGCATCGGGGCGGTGAGGAGCACCTTGTCGGCCCATGGGCCTTGATTGTCGGAAGGTGGCGTCATGAAGAGGAACCCGAGGGGCCAGCGGTCGTGGGGCTCGCCGAAATTCCATATTTCGTCGTAACGCGACATGTAGTATTCGGAGTGGTTGATATACGGGAATGTGCCGGGCTTCAGCTTGATATATGCCGAGAAGGCCGAATAGGAGTTGGGGATGGTGTTGAGCCTGTCGCGGTAAGCTTTGGTGAAGGCGGCAGGCGGCATAAGCCTTAGCAGCGTGCAGGGATGGACGGCCGAGATGTACCAGTCGGCATGATATTCGCAGCCGCTGTGTGTGCAAACGTACTCTACACGCCGGTCGACAACATTGATGCGCTCCACGGCGTCGCGGGTGATTACCTGTCCTCCATATTGCTCTATTACACCGACAAGCAGGTCGGCAAACTTCTGGCTGCCGCCCACGAAACGGCTTGCGCCATTGATATATAATGTGGAGATGATGGCATGTACGAAAGCCGGTGTCTCGTCCTTGCGGCCACCGTAGAGAGGGTTCATATACGCCACCACGCTGCGCAGCCGCGGGTTGTGGATGTATTTGGCCACGAAGGCGTCGGCCGACATCATGAAGTCGTCTGACCGCTTTGGGAAGAGGTTGTCGGAGGGGCGGAGGTTGAAAAGGTCCACGTTGTCGGTGATGTCGTAGACCGCATCGACATAAGCCTGCAACTCTTCGCGTTCGTCGGGGAAGTAGGCCGCCAGCGACTCCACGAAGCCCTGCCGCCCCTTGGCTATGCGGTAAGTGGCATGGTCTTCGGCAAAGTAGAGGCTGTCGGTGCAATCGTCGTCGACGTCCATGATGTCGGCCTTGTCGGCAATGCCGAGATACTGGCAAATACGCCTGATGCTGCCGCCGGGCTGCATGCCTGCAATGACGTGCATGCCGGTATCGAACGAGGTGCCGAAGCGTCTGAACGACTGCAGTCCGCCGCCGGCTGTGGCATTCTTTTCGAGCACGGTTACCTTCTGTCCTTCCTTGGCCAGCATGGCTCCGGTGAAGAGGCCGCCCAAGCCTCCGCCTATTATGACTATGGTATTGCTCATAGTTGGCTCTCTTTGATTTGTTGGTAAATGGTCTTGGCCGCAAGAAACTCGCTGCAGGTGACAATAGTGCCCACAAGCACGCCGAGCATGCCGTGCGAGTTGATGTTCTGCCCCGTTAGGTAGACGTTTGGCACCTTGGTGCGCTGTGCCACGCGGTAGGCGGCGCCCATGGTTATGTCCTTGGCGTTGCCGTACATAGATCCGCCCTCGGTGCCGGTATAGTCGAGATAGGTCAGGGGCGTGGAGGTGTAATATTTCTCAATGCAGTTGCGTATGCCGGGGAAGTGTTGCTCGAGTGTGTCGATGAGCTTTTCGGCCTTGCGGTGCTTGAATGCCTCGTAGTCGGCTCCACGGTGGCCCACACGAGTGCCCTTCCATTGCTCCACATCCTTCATCTGCATATACGACAGTATGACCCCAGTAGAGGCAAACTTGGGATGTTCCTCAGTGCAGAAGTGCATGTAAAGGAAGCCCTTGGGCCAATCGAGCTCGGTATAGTTCTCGCAGTTCCACGGCGTGTCACCCTGATAGCCGTAGTAGTTGTAGTTGAGGTAAGGTACGGTGCCTTGCTTGAACTTCAGATAAACGGAGAAGCCGCCCACGGTCTGCGGTATGCTGTTGATGCGGCGGCGGAAAGCTGGGCGAATGAGACGGGTGTCGAGCAGTTCGAGGGTTCGTATGGGGTGGACATCTGAGATGACATAGTCGGCGGGCACAATGTCCTTGCCGTTGATTTCCACACTTGTTGCGTGGGTGTCGTCGCAGACGATGCGTGTGGCTTTGCTGCGCACCCTCACCTCACCGCCATATCGGCGTATGGTGGCGGTCAGCGAGCGGGCCACACTGTCGCTGCCTCCCACGAAGCGGAAGGCGCTCTGGTTGTAGAAGTCCATGATGAAGGCATGGGTGGAGAAGGGTGTCTTGTCCTTCTCGGCGGCATAGAGCGGCAGGTTGCCCACCAGCACTTTGGCCAGCGTGGGGTCGGTGATGACTGAGTCGATGACCTCGTTGATGGAGCGCAGCTGATACTCGGTGTTGACCGCCGCATCGGTCTCGGCATACTTCAGCGAGTGTAGCGACGAAGCGTTGGCTATCTGCTCTACGAGGTCGTAGTAGCGTACGAGGTTGTCGTGCTGCTCGGGGAAGTATTCTGTCATCTGGCGGATGAAGGCTTCGCGGCCGTTGGCAAACTTATAGCGTTTGCCGCCGAGTGCCACAACATCGTAGCCCGAAGGATCGAGCTGGGAGAGCTTCACGTCCTTGTCTATCTCCAGATAATGCATCAGGCGGGCAAGCGTCTGTCCATCGGCAGCACTGCCCACAAAGTGCATTCCTGTCTCGAAGCGGGCACCGTGGCGGGCAAAGCACTGCAGGCATCCGCCAATCTGTCCCGACTGCTCGAGCACAGTGACGCGGTAGCCGTTCTTGGCCAGGATGACGCCTGTCGACAGGCCACCAAGACCGCTGCCTATGATAACGATGTTCTTCTTTTCCATAATCGGTAATAGGGTAGAATCAGCTCTGCTCCAGTTCGTTGGATATCTGCTCGTATTTCTTGATATAGCGCTGGCGCATGGTCGAGGCTTGATGGCGCAGGTCGCCCATCTCGGCCAGTTGGGCAGGTGTCAGGGGCTGGCCTATTTCCACATAAATCACGCCTTTGTTGAGGTGGTACGACTTCTTGCGGAGCACCTTGCCCGGTCCGTAGATATACATGGGTAGTACCTCCACGCCCAGTTGCTGGGCCAGATAGAAGGCCCCCTGATGGAAACGCCCTATGCGGCAGTCCTTCGAGCGCGTGCCCTCTGGATAGATGGCCACGTTGTAGCCGCGTTCGAGCAGCGACTTTACCTGAGGCATGAGGGGCTCCAGACCGTCGACCACGGGCAGATACTCGGCATTGCGTATGAGGAAACCGTAGGAAGGATTGTTCCACACCCATTGGTTGGTGAAGAACACTATCTTGGGCGTGAACACCAGCTGGCACATCAGGTCGAGGTGCGACTGGTGGTTGCAGATGATGATACGGGGCTTGTCGAAGTCAATGTTGTCTGGGACACGCCGTATGAAGCGCGTACCGGGAATGCCATGGTGCAACATGACGAAGCGGGTGGCATAGTACATCAGCTGGTGCAGGCGGTAGCGCTTCTTCTCGGTTACCTTGCCTATCTTGAGATATATCCAGGCGGCAGGGGTGAACACTCCCATCACAAAGAAGACGAAGAAGAGCAGACTGTAAACAGTCCGCACCACGACCATCAGTCGACGCCACAGGCGCATGGGCAGACCGTAGACCACTGCCAAGAAGCAGAGCACAGCGTTGAGCACGCTGATGCGGACGAAGTCTTTCCCTGGCCGGAAGTGGCTGACACGCTCCTCGCGCGGCGGATAATAGACGTTTACGGAGATGGGCACCAATGGCACACCGTGCCACGAGGCGAACACCATCAGTGCAAGTTCGGCTTCATAGCGCGATGTGAGCAGTGAGAGGCCGTGGAGGTGTTTCAGAGGATAGAGGCGGTAGCCGGTTTGCGTATCGTCGAGGCGCTGCCCCGTCTGCACCCAAAACCAGAAGTTGGAAAACTTGTTGGCAAAGGCGCTGCCCTTGCTGCGGTCTACGCCTTCCAGCCGTCGGCTGCCCACGATGAGGGCACCGGGGTGCTGTCGGTTGGCCTCAAGGAAGAGGGGTATGTCTTCGGGATAGTGCTGGCCGTCGGCATCGAGCGTGATGGCATAGGCGAAGCCCATGTCGAGGGCCTTGCGGAAGCCGGCCTTCAGGGCATATCCCTTGCCACGGTTGGAGCCGTATTCCACGACTGTTATACCGTCGATGGAAGACAAAATGTCGGCGGTGCCGTCGGTGCATCCGTCGTTCACAACGATGACATCGCGACACTGGCGCAGTGTAGCTTCCACCACACTGCGCACCGTGCCGGCATTGTTGTAGGTGGGGATGACCACACAGATGCCGCGGTCGTGCAACAGTTGCTGTTGCTGCTGCAGGTTGTCAATTTGTTCAGTCATGGATCCTGCAAACTAAAGAAACTTTGGCCTTGGCCTCAGTAGACGAACTGACCGCCATCTGTGCCTTTACTTCCTGACCGTCTTCGCTCCACGCCATCTTGTTTATATTATATACAAGCGTGGGAGAATCAGTGGGGGTAACGACGGAAAGAAACTTCACATTCTTCGCAAAGACTATGTCCAACGCCTTGCCCGTCATCTCCTCCAGCAGTTCCTTGGCCGTCTGTACGATGCAGACACCGGGCGTGATGGGCTGACCGGGAAAATGGGCCTTGTAGATGAAGCACTCGGGGTCGAGGCGCAGCTCAAACGTGGCCGATGTCTTGCCGTCGGTCTCCTTGGCCGTGATGGTGTATAGCTTATTCTTCAGTTGCATTGTCGTCGTTGAGTAATGTGAACTTGTAATTTATCTTGTAGCGCTCGTCGCGGTATTCGCTCTCGCCCTGCGCCAGGTTGTCGAGCACACGGGCCATGTCGCGGCTCAGCACGCGCTTGATATACCACTTGTCGAGCATTTTGATGACGCTCAGCAGCTTCACCTTCTTCTTGCCGGGATAGCGCACAAACTCCAGGGCGGAGATGCCAAACTCGTTGAAGAGGCAACCGGTCACCGTGTCGTTTTCGGCTTTCAGCACGCACACGCCGCTGACATATGCCTTGGGCAACTCTATCATGGCTGTATACTTGTGCGATGCCGCCGTGCAGTTTTGTGCCTTCAGTGCGGACGGCACAAGAAGCAACAGGAGCAGCGACAAAAGCAGGAGAACTTTGCGGCGGCTGCTATTTGATGTTGAATACACTTGCATTGACTGCCGCATTGGTCTTTACGTTCTTGAGTTCTATCACGGTGGTGTCGCCTTTCTTCTCCACCAGCTCCACCTTGCTCACGGTGGCTTGCTTGCGGCCGAAATGGAGCACTACCTTTTGGAACATCTGCTTCATCTGCTTCTGCTGGGGATAGAGCGTAGCCACATACTCGGTGGCTGTGCCGGTGATGCTGGCTTTGAAGTCCTTGGTGTCGGTGAGGCATTTGCCCACCACGCTGTTCATCATGATGCGGGCTATCTCGCCAAACAGCTTGCTTTGGCCCACGTTGATGACGTCGCTGCGGTTGCCCTTGTTGATGAGCACCTTGCTGCCGTTGAGCACAAAGGTGTAGGCGTAAGGCGACGTGTACTCCCACCGCAGCTTGTTCGTCTGCTGGTAATACATCTTGCCCTTCGACACCATCTTGTCGTTGAGCAACTTTATCTGTTTGGTCTGCACAAAGTCGCACTGCATCGACTTCATGGCCGAAGCCACGGAGTTGATCTGGCGTATGACCTGTGCCTGGTCTACCTTCTGCTGGGCCATGCCCATAGTGGCGGAGCACAACAGCAGCATCAATAACAATATCTTTCTCATTACTTTATTATCTTTTATAACGCATCCTGAGATTTCACGTCTGTTTTTCTTGCAATCAGGCAATGGTCTATTTCGCAACCAGGCAACACCCTGCCATGATGAGTGCCACACCAATCCACTTCACCGCTGACACCTGCTCGTGGAAGAAGAACAGGGCGGCAAGCAGACCGAAGACGTAGCTCAGGCTGATCATGGGATAGGCCACACTCAGGGGATAACGCTTAACGATGAACATCCACAGCACGGAACTGCTGCAGAAGAAAAGTCCGCAACAGGCAAACTGCCAGTTGAGCAGCAGACTCACCCAAAAATCCCGTGTCCAACCGAAGGGATGCATCTTCTGAAGAGCAAACTTCAGAAACACCTGGGCACCTGCCAACAAGGTGCTTTGCACGATTGCCAACACTGCTACTCGCCACATGACAGAACCATCGCTATAGAGTGAATCTTTGGCTGCGGCTCCAAGCCGGCCTTCTGCAACAGACTGTTGAAAGAGTCTGTGCTCTCGTCGTGGCAACCCACCAGCACGGTCTTGGCCTTGCCCGTCAGCAGAAGCATCTCGGCGTCGCGCATGGCCCACTCCAGCGAACGGCGCTCCTGGGTGTAGGTGGTGTTGTAGCCATGGCAATGGGTCTTTATGGCGATGGCACTGCCTATGGTGTTGTGGGTGCTCTGCATGAAGAGAGTGGGCTTCAGCAGTTGTTCGCCCTCGTCGCGAATCTGCAACAACAGTTTCTCGCTGTTCTCCAGACATCCGTAGGCGGTGCCGGTCACTATGGCATCGGGAACGTCAACGCCTGCTTCTTCAAGGGCGGCAAGCGAAGACAGCAAAGCACTCTTCATGATTTTTCCCATGCGGCGGGCTTCGAGCGGCTTCACATATTTGCGTATGCCGGCCAACTGCTCCTCATTGTCTATCTCCACACGCGCCAGCACCTTTATCTCCTTGCCGCAGGCTGCCGGCTCCATCACATCGGCATCATCGGCCGACGGCACGGGGCAGGCAGAGATGACGAGCGCAGAGTCGTTGCCGCCAAAGCCAAACGAATTGCAGAGCACATGCTGCAACATTGCACCTTCGCCTACGCCCATCGTCGGCACGATGCCGTTGTCCATGGCATTGGCCCACCCGAGATTGCGGGGGATGAAATGGTGCTGCATGGCCAGCAGGCAGATGACCGCCTCTATGCTGCCCGATGCACTGGTGGTGTGGCCGGTAAATGCCTTTGTGCTTGATACGGGCGGCATCTTCTCGCCAAAGATCCTGCCGAGGGCAACGCTCTCGCTCTGGTCGTTGTTGGGTGTGCCTGTGCCGTGTGCATTGACATACTGTATGTCGGACGGCTGAAGGTGGGCGGTGGCCAAGGCTTCCTTCATTGCCAAATAGGCTCCTTCGCCATCGGCCGACGAGGCTGTCTGGTGGAAGGCATCGCAGGCATTGCCGTAACCGGTGAGGTAGGCATGGGGCTGAACCCCGCGCTTGCGGGCATGTTCTTCACTCTCCATCACCACAAAGGCAGCTCCTTCGCCGAGGTTTAGTCCGGCACGGGTGGCATCAAAGGGGCGGCACAGCTCATGGTCGAGTATCATCAGCGAGTTGAACCCGTTGAGATGGAACCGCGACAGTGCCTCTGTTCCGCCTGCCACTACGATGTCGGCATGTCCGGCTTTCAGCAGACGGGCACCGAGCATCAGTGCATTGGCTGCCGAAGAGCAGGCGGTGGAGATGGTGGTCACGTCGTCGAAGAGACCGAAGTGTTCGGCCATCTTCCGGCTGCTGTTGCCGCAGTCGTGGTGATAGAAGAACTCCATGTCTGTCAGGTCGTCGAGTTTGTCGAAGGCTTGCTCGGTGAGATCCATGCCGCCGACAGTGGTGCCCGACACGAGCACAATACGCGTTTTGTCTGCGTTCTGCGACTTGTCCGCCGCCTCTATCCCAGCCTCTTTCAAGGCCTGGTCTATGGCGAGCATGCCCATCAGCGACGTGCGGCCCATCATCTGGTCGGGAGCTATGCCCAGCAGTTCTTTCATCTGCCGGTCGGACAGCTTCACCTCGCCCGCAGGCAGTTCGCGGTGCGTTGTCTGGAGATATTTCACCTCACCGACACCCGTCTTGCCCTGAAGCAACGACTGCAGCACCTCTTCCTTGCCAAGGCCTATGGCCGAGACGATGCCCTCGCCTGTTATTGCGACATTCATAGTTGTTTGTTTTTTCTTATGATGCTTCCATCACCTGTTGGGAAGCGACAATCACTTCTTTCTGTTCTTGCTTACATAGTCGGCCATCGTGGCCACGCTCTTGAATATCTCCTTGCCGGCGGCAGGATTGGCGAGCTTGATGCCATATTTCTTTTCGAGCAACACGATGAGCTCCAATGCATCGATAGAGTCAAGACCGAGACCCTCGCCAAAGAGAGCATCGTTCTCGTCGATGTCGTCGGCGGTCATCTCTTCAAGGTTCAATGCCTCGATGATTTCCTCTTTCAGTTCCTTAATCAGTTCTTCCATTGTTGTATTTCTGTTTTTTTTATTGTTCTAATCTTTTTAGGCCTAATAGGCATATTATGCTTATTGGGCCTATTGGGCATATTAGGCCTATTATGCATATTGCGCATATTAGGCCAAGCTTCACTCTTCACTCAATATCCCGAGCTCCGCCTCAAAGTTCTCCGCATTGTCGTAGTCTATCCAACCCGTCAGCATGCTGCGGGTCTCCTCGTCCTGCAGCGAAGCCTGGATGATGTCGCCCATCAGCGCCTTGTTCTTCTCCGGAAGGATATAGAAGGATGTCTCGCCCTGGTATCCGTTGCGGATAGCTATCTCGCCTGTCGCGATATTTGGCAGGGTATAGACAAACACCGACGGACTGGGAAAACAGTTGTCCTCGTCTTCTATCGACTCCAGGTATTTCCTGTCGGCCACAACCGACGACGACCGGTTGAACAGAACCACGGCGCGGTCTTTCCTCGTTGCCTTTACGTTGTCGGCTGCGGTCTTGGTCTGTTCGGTTAAATCTTGAAGGTGGTTTGTGCCTGTTGCTTCTGCATTGCCTCTTTCAGCCTGCAACAGGAGCTCGGAGGCCACGAAGGCCAACTTGCTCAAGGCATCCATCTTGTAGAACTTAGGGTAGCCGTCGATGCACTGCTTATAAAGCGTCGTAAGAATGTCTTTTCCTTCGTTTGTCGCAGGCAACTCCACCTGCTTGCCGTCTATCACCAACTCTTTTGGCGACAGACTGATGGTGTGGATGGTTTTCAGTGCCACCTTTTTATATATAGGCTCTTGCGGTGTGCTGTCTGCAGCCTGTTTCGTTCCAAGGATTGTGGCATTGCATCCACCGAAACCTGAGATGAGCTTCACGAATCTGTTTTTGTCCGTTGCACGATTGTCGGCAGAAACATCCACCTTGCCCGAAACTCCGGGCTCGGCAAAACCGCGTGTGCCCAGCACCGTGTGGTCGTCAATCTGCTTCATGCAGAGGATGGTCTCCAACACGCCAGCTGCGCCAAGCGTATGACCGTAGTAGCCTTTCAAGGCGTTGGTGGGAATCTGCGAGAGACCGGCCCGGCTTATGGCCACCGACTCCATCTGGTCGTTGAACAATGTTGCGGTGCCGTGCGCATTGACGAGCGCCAGACTGTCCTTGTCGGTCGTTTTCAGCGTTTGCCGCAGGGCATTGTAGAGTCCTTCGCCTGTCTTCGACGGGGCACTGATATGGAAGGCGTCGTTCTTCACGGCACCGTCGGTCAACTGCCACATGGCTCCCCCCTTGGGTTCACGAGCCAGGACGAGCGTGGCTGCCGCCTCGCCCAGATTGAGGCCGAAACGTTCCATGTCGAACGGGCGGCACTGCTCCGTGGAGAGAGCCTTGAGCGACTGGAAACCGGAGATGATGAAGCGCGACGGGCTGTCGGCGCCGCACACCACCGCATAGCGGTAAGCCTCTGTCCGGAGCAAGCGTTGCGCCAACACCAGTGCCGAGACGCCAGAGATGCAGGCGTTGCACACCACTACGGGCTGTGTCTTGATGCCCAGCAGGCGGGCTATGCGCTGCGCACTCTCGCCCAAGTATGGATAAGCATCGTCGTGGCGGCGCATCTCTTCAACTCCGCCTTTGGTAGAAGAGAGAATGAACACCACGTCGTTGCCCGACAAATCCACACCGGCCGCATTCATGGCCTTGCGGGCAGAAGCCAAAGCCAGCTGCTCGAAGCGAGACAAGCTTTGCTTGGCACCAGCCGCTTTATTTCCGCTGGAATCCTTTTCTGCGCAAGCTGCGGTCTGCTCGTCGGAGAGCAACGATGCCACATAGTCTTGGGGAACGTGCAGCTCCGTGGCAGCATATTCCCTAAGCCCACTCCTGCCATGCTTCAGTGCCTGATAGTTGGAATCAGTGGTGTCGCCCAGCGGCGAGATTATATTGTCAGCTAAAACGTATGCCATTGTTCTTCGTTCTTATTGCCCGACAGACTTGTTAGGCTCTTTATGCCTATTATGTCCAATGAGGTGCAAGTCATTCTTACTCTTCGTTTAGCCTCTTCTTCCATTCCAGGTAGAAGGGTGGGTTGTCCCACACCAATTGGTAGTTGAGGTCCATAAACACCTGTACTGAGTGGCCGGTGGCTAACAAGCTCTCATCCTCCGGGTCGTGGATCTCATAGTCGAACACTATCTTGGCGGCTTCCGTAGGGCGGTAGATGATGTCGATTCGGGGGCGCATGCCATACCTTATAGGTTTCTTGTATTGGAAAGAGAGATCTACGAGCGGAGCAAAGTATCCGTGCTCAACGAACCCCATATACTCCAGTCCGTGCTCCTTGCCGAAAGCCTCGCGTGCATCCTCAAAGTAGAGTGCGTAAGAGCCGTGCCACACCACGTTCATCGAGTCAACCTCGCTGAAACGTATGTCGAATGTCTTGGATGTTCTCAGTTCTTTCATGATTCTTCACTCTTCGTTCTTCACTCTTTGTTCTTCACGGCTATCTTCATTTCCGTCTTCACCAGCACTTCGTCGCCCACTTTCACCACGGCATCTGCCAGCGTCATTCCGAGCACTTCTTCCCGCACCTCCATGCGGGTAGTGATGACCTCGCTCACCTTTGGCAGGCGAATGACCTCGAAGTTGCGCACGGCACCGATGAATCCCAGTTGGATGCCCCGCTTCAGGATATACTTGTTCACGTAGCCGAGACGCGCCGCACAGGTCTGTGCGATGTTTTCCATCAGGCCTGAAGCCGAGAAGCATCCGTTGTCCACAAAGATGTTGTCGGCCTTCACTTCCGTTTCCGTAACGGTGAGCGTGCGGTCGAAATGAACAAGGGTGCCTATCATCACAAAAGGCTCCTGCTGGGGCAGAAGCTCATGAATGTCTATCAGGCGAAGCGCCTGCGGTGTAGGATTCTCCGGGTCGAATGTTGTCATGTGTCTTTCTTTATTCTTTCCAAAAGTCGTAGTAGTTGTACCACTGTGTGGGGTATTGGCGTATGCGGGTCTCCAGCTCGTGGGCATAGCTCTGCGCCAGCTGGTTCATCTGTTCCTTGCGTGGCGCCTGCTTGTCGTAGACCAAGGGTGCGACATAAGCCGTATAGCCCTTGGCTGACGTTTTCATCACATTGACGGCTATGACATCCAGCGAGCGCATTGTAGCTACAGAGAATGGTCCCATGGGCAAGCGTGCCGGCGCACCGAGAAACTGCACCGTGAGCGTCTTCTTGGAACCTACGACGCGGTCGGCCGGCATACTGACAATCTCGTTGTTGGCCAGGGCCTCGTTCACCTTGAAGAGATGGCTCATGTCGGGCATGACGGGAATCATCGTGATGTTGTTGCCGTCGAGTTTCTTCTTCCTGCCCTCCATCACGGAGGCTTTCTCGCCCCCATAAACCAGTGCGTTGAACGGCTTGGTTTCTGACACGAGCGAATAGCCTGCCACCTCGTAGCAGCCCATGTGCGAACTGAACATCATGAATCCGGCCTCCTGACGGGAGAGCCGTTTGAAGTTGTCGTAGCCCACGATGTCGAGTTTGAAACGCTTGCCTGCGTACATGGCGAAACGGTCTACCACCACCTGTGCAAAGAGACAATGGTTCACGTATGTGGCCCACGCCGCCTTCAAGCGCCCGTAGCCTTGCCGAAGCCGGAAATAGCGGTAGGCCGTGGTGCGGCTGTGGTTGGTGTTGAGCAGCAGACAGACGGGCATGACGAAGAGGGCCGTGAAGGCGTATATCCACCTTACGTCCATCCACCGCAGCGTGGCTATGAGCTGACGGTGCATCCATGTTGTCCCGAAGGTCGTGTTGGCCACAGACAGTGCCTCCGTTTAAGCGTTTACCTTGCTTTCGATGTAGTCGCAGAACTGGCTGAGAGTGGCAACGCCCTGCATCTCCTCGGGCTTGATCTTGAAGCCGAAGTTCTTCTCCACGATGACCACGATGTCGACGAAGTCGAGGCTGTCGATGCCGAGGTCGTCTTTCAGCTTGGCCTCGGGCGCAATCTTCTCTTCGTCGATCTCCAAATCCTCAATGAGGAAGTTTCTTACCTTCTCTTCGATTTCTGTTCTTTCCATTGTTTATTTTTTGCTTAATGTTTTTCTTTCTTTACCTTGCCTGATAGGCCTG
>CAZXGQ010000041.1:0-26494 GCA_964640415.1 uncultured Prevotella sp. | reverse complement strand
GTTCCCTTCGGTCACCAGCGGTTATGCAGAGTTTGCCCCCTTCGGGGACGTATATACAAGCATAAATACCTAAATCCGAAACTTCAGTACATTTATATTCGGGGCTTGGTATGCTTGTAACTCCCGAAAATCAGTAGGACATCATTTATTAATATTATTTATGATTTTCGAACCGATTTTGAACATTCTACCCGCATGGGTAACTTTTTTAGGGTTGTATCGATAAAATAGATGGTTGCTGTCGGCCAACATGAAGTCTAAGAAGACTGGAAATCAGGGTAAAGTGTTGCTTGGTATTGTTTTTCTTAGTATATTTGCAGCGTATAAAAACACAACCTTATGAAAAAGTACTTGTTATTAGCGGTTGCGTGTTTGCTGGGCTTTATGGAAGTCTCTGCCCAACTGCCTCATGATTTCCGCTCGGAGCAGATATTCTTGGGGGTTGCCAAGACGGAGTGGGCACCAAACGATACGATAGAGGCCAATGGCATTGTTACGTGTTTGGCGACCAAGGATCTCCGTCCTTATAGCCGATACCTTTATATAGAGTTGCTCGACTCGTCAGACTCCGTGATAGTGCGGCAGAAGGTCGGGTGCGACGAGAGCGGACGCTTCTGTGCGAAAATACCTACATTGTCGGTCATAGGCAAGGGCGTTTATTACTTGCGTGCTTATACCAACCTTATGCGCAATTTCTCTGGTGAGAACTTTGCTTTGCAGCCGGTGCTTATAGGCGAGGCTTTCCCTAAGCGTGAAAAGGGAAATAGCGTGTTGAAATGCTCGATATACCCTGAAGGCGGTTTCCTTGTAGAGAATCAGGTGCAAGGTATCGTCGCCTCAGTCACGGATTATGCAGGTGGTGCCCTTGGAGGAGTCGGCCTGTCTGTTGTCGACGACCATGGTGATACCTTGTGCGTAGGCAAAACGAGGAAGTCGGGATTGGCAAACCTAAAGTTTGTCCCATTGGCGGCGAGACATTACAGATTGCTGGTGAGCGACAACGGCGTGACCACTTCGTTTGACATACCTTCGGCACATGGTGACAGGATGAAACTGCAATGTGCGATTAATGGCAACAAGCTGAAGTTTGAGGTGCTCAATGCCAATGCTTCTTTGCCAGCCAGCAGGCTGTACCTGTACGACAAGGCGAACGGTCTCGTGCTGATAGGCAAAGGCAGACAGTCGGGCATTGTGCCTCTTGGCAATCAACCGGGGGTTATGACGGTGTTCTTGACGGACAGTGTGGGTAATGTGCTGTCAGAATCGTCATTGACGTCAAAATACCGGATGGCGGAGCTGCCGTCTGTGCCCGACACGATAGCCGCTGACAGCATAAATGCATGGCTGGAAAAGGTGGGGTCAAGCAATGGTATGCGCGTGTTTGCGCGTTTAGCCAAAAGAGATGAATGTTGGAACCAGTTTGCAGAAAGCGAACTGATATATAAGTCGGACTATGCGTCACCATTGCCGTTTCCCGAGAACTTCTTCAAGGAGAATGTTAGAGGCAGGGCGGCTGACCTTCAGAGTTGGCTCTCCACTGCGAAGTTCAGTCGCTTTGCCATTCGTGATGTGGTAGCCAAGGATACGGCCATATATGTCTATATGCCGGAGATGAACATGACTATTCATGGTGAGGTGAGTGAGGCATTGTCGAACATTTCAGGAGCCGCGCTTGTAGCTTACAACACGTCGGACAACAGCGTTTACGACACCACGCTTGACAAGTACGGCCGCTTCCGTATAGCGGTGGACGACTTTGCCGACGGCACATCGTTTTTCCTGCAGACGTTGGACAAGCGCTCCAAGCCTATCGACTCAAAGATAACCGTTGACAACGACAGCTATCCCGCAGTCTCCCCGCATGAGAAATATGTGTTGTGGCAGTCGGAATATGCGGAGTCAAAGGCCACTGTCAACGGCACGATGCAAGGAGGCCAGCTGCCAGATGTAGTGGTGAAAGCACGGGTAAGGCACGACGAGCAGCTGACGACCCAAAAATTCTATTCATACAAATATGTGGGAAGGGATAAGATAGAGAAATACAGTTACCAGACCGTGGCGGATATACTAAGAGGAATGCCCTCGATAAGAATACAGTATACTCCAGCGGATTCCAAAAATCCCAATAGTCTATGGATATTATCCAGCAACAGAGGCTCGTCTACCCTCAACGACAAAGGCCTTGTGATATTGCTTGATGGTTTACGTGTTGAAAATGAGCAGAATGACTTTGTCATGCAAATGTCGGCAGATGAGGTAGAAGAAGTGGAACTGCTGGCACCATGGCAGACACTCGCCTATACATGGGGAGCCTTGGACGGTGCGATAAAAGTGACGACACGCAGGGCAGACAAGTCGTTGAAGGTTCGTTCGAAAGGCATATTCTACACACCTGTCGGGTTGTCTGTGGCAAAAGAAACGCCTAAGGCCGCAATTGCCCCGGGCAGTTACCGGCTGCTCGTGGATGTGGTGTCACCGGAGGGCATAACCTCGTTGGAACGCAATATCGTTGTCGGTGAATGAGCGGGAAATGAGCTAACTCCCATTCCATTGCCGAAATGGCCAAGAGGAATGGCATCCCCAAATTTATGGCGTTATATTAGTTGATTTCTGATATTGCTCTATCCGGTGACATTTTCGAAAAATGATTTCGAGGGGGAGGGTGATCACTTGGTTCTCTCGTGATGTCGTATCCCTATTTCAAAAAAACGGGGTAGTTACTTGGATTATTATTGGTTAAAAAAACATCAAAATGCTTGCATAGTGTTACAAAACTTGTTATATTTGCAACATATTAATCAAAAAATGGCTTTATGAAAAAGTTTTTATTATTGCTCGTTGTGGTTCTCTTTACAAATGCAGCGATAGCGGAGTCGTTTGAGCCTACATATTTGGGTTCGTTGGCTGGACTGACATTGGATTTGGATGCTGACCTGCCAAATCGTGTAGAATTGGAGGTTCCAAGGCCATCTTTTAATATTACTTCGGCGAGCAATATGTATGGACCGGGACAGCCTCGTATAGAAAGCGTAGGGTCTACAATTGTGTTTTCTTTGAATACTAAAATTCTGAGGCTGGATATCGGTGAGCAAGCTGGTAATGTGATTTATGAATTGCCTGTTGATAAATGGTATCACCCTTTGTTGAATTCTTATACCACTTCTTGGTTGGAGGCCAATTATGGAAATGGTGGTTGGAAGCAATGCTATTATGAAATAAGTGTTTACATAAATGTGACTCGCAAGGAATAGTGTTAGGTCCGTCTTATTTGGATTCTTTATGAAGTCGAAAGTAATATGTGCTTTTTTATTGTGTCTGTTTGGATTTGTAAATCTATCTGCCCAACTGCCTCATGATTTCCGCTCGGAGCAGATATTCTTGGGGGTTGCCAAGACGGAGTGGGCACCAAACGATACGATAGAGGCCAATGGCATTGTTACGTGTTTGGCGACCAAGGATCTCCGTCCTTATAGCCGATACCTTTATATAGAGTTGCTCGACTCGTCAGACTCCGTGATAGTGCGGCAGAAGGTCGGGTGCGACGAGAGCGGACGCTTCTGTGCGAAAATACCTACATTGTCGGTCATAGGCAAGGGCGTTTATTACTTGCGTGCTTATACCAACCTTATGCGCAATTTCTCTGGTGAGAACTTTGCTTTGCAGCCGGTGCTTATAGGCGAGGCTTTCCCTAAGCGTGAAAAGGGAAATAGCGTGTTGAAATGCTCGATATACCCTGAAGGCGGTTTCCTTGTAGAGAATCAGGTGCAAGGTATCGTCGCCTCAGTCACGGATTATGCAGGTGGTGCCCTTGGAGGAGTCGGCCTGTCTGTTGTCGACGACCATGGTGATACCTTGTGCGTAGGCAAAACGAGGAAGTCGGGATTGGCAAACCTAAAGTTTGTCCCATTGGCGGCGAGACATTACAGATTGCTGGTGAGCGACAACGGCGTGACCACTTCGTTTGACATACCTTCGGCACATGGTGACAGGATGAAACTGCAATGTGCGATTAATGGCAACAAGCTGAAGTTTGAGGTGCTCAATGCCAATGCTTCTTTGCCAGCCAGCAGGCTGTACCTGTACGACAAGGCGAACGGTCTCGTGCTGATAGGCAAAGGCAGACAGTCGGGCATTGTGCCTCTTGGCAATCAACCGGGGGTTATGACGGTGTTCTTGACGGACAGTGTGGGTAATGTGCTGTCAGAATCGTCATTGACGTCAAAATACCGGATGGCGGAGCTGCCGTCTGTGCCCGACACGATAGCCGCTGACAGCATAAATGCATGGCTGGAAAAGGTGGGGTCAAGCAATGGTATGCGCGTGTTTGCGCGTTTAGCCAAAAGAGATGAATGTTGGAACCAGTTTGCAGAAAGCGAACTGATATATAAGTCGGACTATGCGTCACCATTGCCGTTTCCCGAGAACTTCTTCAAGGAGAATGTTAGAGGCAGGGCGGCTGACCTTCAGAGTTGGCTCTCCACTGCGAAGTTCAGTCGCTTTGCCATTCGTGATGTGGTAGCCAAGGATACGGCCATATATGTCTATATGCCGGAGATGAACATGACTATTCATGGTGAGGTGAGTGAGGCATTGTCGAACATTTCAGGAGCCGCGCTTGTAGCTTACAACACGTCGGACAACAGCGTTTACGACACCACGCTTGACAAGTACGGCCGCTTCCGTATAGCGGTGGACGACTTTGCCGACGGCACATCGTTTTTCCTGCAGACGTTGGACAAGCGCTCCAAGCCTATCGACTCAAAGATAACCGTTGACAACGACAGCTATCCCGCAGTCTCCCCGCATGAGAAATATGTGTTGTGGCAGTCGGAATATGCGGAGTCAAAGGCCACTGTCAACGGCACGATGCAAGGAGGCCAGCTGCCAGAT
The DNA here is from genome assembly GCA_964640415.1 of uncultured Prevotella sp. GTDB lineage: Bacteria > Bacteroidota > Bacteroidia > Bacteroidales > Bacteroidaceae > Prevotella. Next base: position 21,604 of record CAZXGQ010000041.1, on the reverse strand, counting down.
GTAGTGGTGAAAGCACGGGTAAGGCACGACGAGCAGCTGACGACCCAAAAATTCTATTCATACAAATATGTGGGAAGGGATAAGATAGAGAAATACAGTTACCAGACCGTGGCGGATATACTAAGAGGAATGCCCTCGATAAGAATACAGTATACTCCAGCGGATTCCAAAAATCCCAATAGTCTATGGATATTATCCAGCAACAGAGGCTCGTCTACCCTCAACGACAAAGGCCTTGTGATATTGCTTGATGGTTTACGTGTTGAAAATGAGCAGAATGACTTTGTCATGCAAATGTCGGCAGATGAGGTAGAAGAAGTGGAACTGCTGGCACCATGGCAGACACTCGCCTATACATGGGGAGCCTTGGACGGTGCGATAAAAGTGACGACACGCAGGGCAGACAAGTCGTTGAAGGTTCGTTCGAAAGGCATATTCTACACACCTGTCGGGTTGTCTGTGGCAAAAGAAACGCCTAAGGCCGCAATTGCCCCGGGCAGTTACCGGCTGCTCGTGGATGTGGTGTCACCGGAGGGCATAACCTCGTTGGAACGCAATATCGTTGTCGGTGAATGAGCGGGAAATAATAAACTTTTGTGAATAATTTGTGTGTTGTTTTGTTGTATATCGGAAAATATTAGTAACTTTGCACACCAAATGTGTAGTTTAGAGGAACTTAAGATAGACTTGAAAGATCTGAAAGAGGGCGTGAGCACGTTCAGCTTCGATCTTGGTGATGCCTGGTTTGAATCACTCGAAGAGGGTGAGATCAAGCAGGGCAATGTATGTGCGTCCATAGATGTGGACCGTAAAGACGACTATTTTAATCTCGACTTTCACGTTGAAGGCTCTGTCACGGTGCCTTGCGACCGTTGTCTTGACGATATGGACCAACCCATAGTCAACGACCAGCATATCGTGGCAAAGTTTGGAGAAGAATACTCAGAGGACGATGATATAATCACGGTGCCCGAGAAAGAAGGAATGCTCGACACCTCGTGGCTCATCTACCAGTTTATAGAACTCGCTGTACCACTCAGGCATGTGCATGCACCTGGAAAATGCAATCCTGCCATGATGAAGATTCTTGAAGAACATTCTGCCGCCCGAAGCGGTGATGGTGAAGACGAGAAACCTGTGGACTCGCGATGGGCAGCCCTCTCGCAAATAAAAATCAATAATTAAAATTAATACACAAAATGGCACATCCAAAAAGAAGACAGTCGAAGACCCGTACACTTAAGCGTAGAACTCACGACGGAGCAGTAGCTCCTACATTGGCAGTATGCCCTAACTGCGGTGCTTACTATGTTTACCACACTGTATGCCCAACTTGCGGCTACTATCGTGGTAAGGTCGCTATCGTCAAAGAGGCCGCTGAGTAATGGCTAAGGTCAACGCAGTGATCACTGGCGTTGGCGGCTACGTGCCCGACTACATCCTTACCAACGAGGAGCTGTCGCGCATGGTGGATACCAGCGACGAGTGGATCCAAACGCGTGTGGGCATTAAGGAGCGCCGCATCCTCACCGAGGAAGGCCTTGGCGCGAGCTATATGGCTCGCAAGGCTTGCAAGCAGCTGCTGCAGAAGACGGGTGCTGATCCCGACTCCATTGATGCCCTTATCGTCTCTACGACGACTCCTGACTATCCTTTCCCGTCAACGGCAAGTATCGTCGTGGGCAAGCTCGGACTGAAAAACGCTTTTGCGTTTGATATGTCGTGCGCTTGCTGCGGTTTCATCTATGCCCTCGACCAAGCGTCGTCGATGATACAGTCGGGACGCTACAAGAAGGTGATAGTTTGCTCGGCAGAGAAGATGTCTTCGGTTGTCGACTGGACCGACCGCCAGACGTGTGTGCTCTTCGGTGACGGCGCAGGTGCCGTGCTCGTTGAGGCCACTGAGGAGGAAGGTGTCGGCTTCCAAGACTCAATGCTCCTGACCGATGGCAAGGGTTTGCCTTTCCTCCACATGAAAGCTGGAGGTTCGGTATGTCCCGCTTCCCATTTCACCATCGACAACCGTCTCCACTATGTCTATCAGGAGGGTCGCGCGGTGTTCCGCCATGCAGTGACCTACATGAGCGACGACGTAGGCGAGGTGATGCAGCGCAACGGACTGGACAACTCCAACCTCAACTGGATTATTCCGCATGAGGCCAACCTGCGCATCATAGAAGCCGTGGCGAAGAGAGCCGACTTGCCTCTCGACAAGGTGGTTATCAACATCGACCACTATGGCAACACTTCGTCGGCCACCATACCTTTGGCACTTTGGGACAACGAGGCCAACTTCAAGAAGGGTGACAACATTATTTTCACCGCTTTCGGAGCAGGTTTCGTTCACGGCGCCATCTATTACAAGTGGGGCTACGACGGTGCTTCTGCCGGAACTGACGCAAAGTAAGATTTTATATTCTTCTTAAATATCAAGCGCATTCTTCTTGTCGTTGCGACAGGAGAATGCGCTTGCTTTTGATATGGGCGACATATTTTCGGGTGTTTTGGAGAATATCTGATGAAAAATGCTTAACTTTGCAACTGTGTTACACTCAATGAAATAGAATTCTTTTCAATGCATAAAGCCGGTTTCGTAAATATAGTAGGCAACCCCAATGTGGGCAAGTCTACACTGATGAACCAACTTGTGGGCGAGCGCATCAGCATCGCCACGTTCAAGGCACAGACCACTCGTCATCGCATCATGGGCATCGTCAATTCTGACGACTGCCAGATAGTCTTCTCCGACACCCCGGGCGTGCTTAAGCCCAACTACAAGATGCAGGAATACATGCTGCAGTTCTCGGAGTCGGCGCTTGCCGATGCCGACATCCTGCTCTATGTCACTGACGTCGTAGAGAACCCAGAGAAAAACATCGACTTTGTGGAGAAGGTGCGGGAGATGAAGATTCCCGTCCTCGTGCTTGTCAACAAGATTGACCAACTGCAGGGCGCCAAGTCGACAGAGCGTCTTGGCGAGATTGTGGAGAAATGGCACTCGCTGCTTCCCAATGCTGAGATACTGCCGCTGTCGGCTTCCAACAAGTTTGGCGTGGACATGCTCATGAAGCGCATCAAGGAACTTCTTCCCGAGAGCCCTGCCTATTTCTCCAAAGACCAGCTCACCGACAAGCCTGCAAGATTCTTTGTCTCGGAGATTATCCGCGAGAAGATATTGCGCTATTACGACAAGGAAATACCTTATTCCGTGGAGGTTGTGGTGGAGCGTTTCAAGGAAGACGACAAGCATATCCACATCAATGCGGTGATCTATGTGGAGCGCGACTCGCAGAAAGGCATCATCATCGGCCACCAGGGCGTGGCATTGAAGAAAGTGTCGTCTGAAGCCCGCAAAAGCCTTGAGAAGTTCTTCGACAAGTCGATATATCTTGACATCTTTGTAAAGGTCGACAAGGACTGGCGCAACTCCGAGCGTGAACTCGACAATTTCGGTTACAATCCGCAATAATATAACCAACACTTTTATTTTTCCCCCTGACTGCAAGGCAGGGCGCACTCTCGCTGCAAGGGCGAGGGCCGAAGAATGTTAAACTTCAGAAATCAAACAAAACAGAATGGCAAATTTAGTAGCTATCGTAGGACGCCCTAACGTGGGTAAGTCCACTCTTTTCAACCGTCTTACACAAAGCCGTCGCGCCATCGTGAGCGATGTGGCTGGCACAACCCGCGACCGTCAGTATGGCAAATGCTCATGGAACGGACGCGAGTTCTCTGTAGTGGATACCGGCGGTTGGGTAGTAAAGTCAGACGACATATTCGAGGATGCCATACGCAAGCAGGTGCTTGTGGCATCCGATGAGGCTGACCTCGTGCTTTTCCTCGTTGACGTGGAGACAGGCGTCACCGACTGGGACGAGGACGTGGCGAAGATTCTGCGCCGTGCCAAGCTGCCGGTGATACTGGTGTCCAACAAGGTGGACAACAGCGGCATGGCTTACGCTTCAGCCGAATTCTACAAGCTCGGTTTGGGCGAGCCCCAGTCTATCAGCGCCGCTACAGGCGGAGGAACTGGCGACTTGCTCGACCTCATAATCAGCAAACTGCCTGTCGAAGACAAAGATATCCTTGAAGACGAACTTCCGCGTTTCGCCGTTGTGGGACGTCCTAACGCCGGCAAGTCGAGCATCGTGAACGCTTTCCTTGGCGAGGACCGCAACATCGTTACGGAGATAGCCGGAACCACACGCGACAGCATCTACACACGGTTCAACAAGTTCGGATTCGACTTCTATCTTGTCGACACTGCCGGCATACGCCGTAAGAACAAGGTGTCGGAAGACCTGGAGTTCTATAGCGTGATGCGCTCTATCCGTGCCATAGAGAACAGCGACGTGTGCATTCTCATGATTGACGCTACACGTGGCATAGAGGCGCAGGATATGAACATCTTCCAGCTCATACAGAGAAACAACAAGAGCCTCGTGGTTGTGGTCAACAAGTGGGACTTGGTGGAGGACAAGAGCCAGCAAGCCATCGACACCTTCAAGAATGCCATATACAACCGTATGGCTCCGTTCACCGACTTCCCTATCATCTTCGCTTCGGCTCTCACTAAGCAGCGCATCTTCAAGGTGTTGCAGACGGCTGTGGATGTATACAAGAACCGCACTGCACATGTGGGAACCAACAAGCTCAACGAGGTGATGCTGCCTATCATCGAGCAGACGCCTCCACCATCAACAAAGGGAAAGTTTATCAAGATAAAATACTGCTCGCAGTTGCCCAACACCCAGATACCGTCGTTTGTGTTCTACGCCAACCTGCCGCAGTATATCAAGGAGCCGTACCGCCGTTTCCTGGAGAACAAAATCCGTGAGAACTGGTCGATGCACGGTTGTCCTATAAATGTGTTCATCCGTCAGAAATGATGCGCAAGTTTTTCTTCTTCCTGTTGTTCCCGCTTCTTGCCGCCTGTTCCGGCAAGCCTTCGGGTCCCGATGCGGCGGCAAAGGCAGCGCAGGCGGCAAAGGTATATTACGACCAATTGCTGAAAGGCGACTATGGCAGCTTTGTAGACGGGCGTTACCAGCCTACCCAGATGCCGGAAAGCCTTCGCCAGCAGCTCATTGCCAATGCCAAGATGTTTTTGGCGCAGCAGGAAAAAGACCATAAAGGAATAAAGACGGTGTCGGTCACTGATGCAAGGGCCGACACCGTCCATCATGTAGCCAACGCTTTTCTCACCTTCTCTTATGGTGACGGCACGAAAGAGCAAGTCGTCGTGCCGATGGTGGAGGTGAAGGATGTGTGGTACATGAGGTGAGCATGTTTGACAACAAGAAAAGACATATCGAGTTTGAACAGTTGTATAAAGCCAACTATTCAAAGCTGTTCTTTTGCTCTTTCGACATCCTTGGGGATGAAGAATGGGCAAAAGACATTGTTGGAGATGTCTTTTCCCGGGCATGGGATGATTATAGCCGCTTGCGGCAGACCAATTTGCCCAACTATCTCTATATTACCGTAAGAAACCGGAGTATTGACTGCGTCAGGCGCCAGATGCGGTTGCAGAAGATCAACAGACATCTTGTTGACCTTGAGGTGGAATGGTATGAACATCATACCGACGAGGAGAAAGAAGACAGGTTGCGGCGTGTCAACCATGCAATACAGAAGCTTCCTGAGAAGGTTGGGCTGATTTTCCGTCGTTGTTGTTTCGACGGCCTAACCTATCGTCAGGTGGCAGAAGAAATGTGCCTGAGTGAGGCTTCCATTCATAAGTACATGGTCAAAGCCTTCGCGGAATTAAGAAATAACATTTAGCGGTGATGACAGATAATATGAACGATATCGATATTGCGACATTCATTGCGACCGAGAAACAGCTTACCGACGACGAGGTGCAGCAATTTCTCTCAAAGGCAGAAAATCGAGCTGATTATCTGTGTCTGAGAGAGGCATTGATGTGCCATAGACGTGAAACCGTGACCAAACCCGATGTCGATGAGGAATGGGAACGTTTTGCAGCTTCCAAAGAAGGCCGAAAGCCGAAGATGTTGTCTATCAATACGTTTGTGGCGGCACTCGTGGGCGCAGCAGCCATGTTGGTTGCAATCTTGTCATACCAGCATCTTACCTCTCGTGAAGAATCCCAGCGGAAACTCGTTGCTGCTATGCAATATGATGCAAGACCGCAGAAGGTTGAGCTGTCTGTTGACGGGCAGGCTGCACCGGTTGCTGTTTCCGGCAATGCCATATCTTTCCGTTCTTCCTCTGCCTCCTCCAGTCTGGTTTCCACCCAAACGTCTCTATGGGCTCGCATCAAGGAAAAGTTTTCCGGGAGCGCTTCTTCTGAAGGTTTAAACCGCACGTTGTCAACACCCCGTGGTGTTGACTTTAAGGTGACACTTTCTGACGGTACGGAAGTGTGGCTCAATGCTGAAAGCAGCTTGCAGTTCCCGGAGCAGTTTGGCGATACCAGAAAGGTTGTCCTGACGGGTGAAGCATTCTTCAAAGTAGCGCATGATGCCAGTCATCCGTTTATTGTGCAAACGGACAAGATGAGTGTTAAAGTCTTGGGCACGGAATTCGACTTCCGCAATTACGAAGCAGAGGCACCCTGCGTGTCCTTATTGCGAGGCTCTGTGGAAATACTGAATACGGACAACAGCTCTGCCAATATCGTTCTAAAACCCGGGCAGGGAGCCAGCGTTGGCGAAAACGGCATGGTCAGCGTCTCGTCCGTAGATGTCTATGCAGTAAGGCAATGGGTTGATGGCTTCTTCTATTTTCAGGACCAGACACTGTTGTCTGTGTTGAAAGAATTGTCGAGATGGTACAACGTCGGCATAGTGGTCAAAGACAAGAGGCTTGTCGATGAGAAGATTCATTTCTCGGCATTGCGTCGTGACGACTTACAAAAGACATTAGACGGTCTCAACCAGTTGCTTCATTCGCATTTGAGCCTTGTCGGGCATCAGGTATTTGTCAAGTAACAGGGAGCGCAGCCATAGATTGAAAGAAAAACACTGTTTAAGTTAAAAAAACATCTCGATTTTGGTAACCGCTGCTTATTTTTGTTCGTTTTTAGGTAAATGAACAAAAGAAAGTAGATTTAAAAGGTATATTAACAAAAGAAAGAGAGATGTATAAACAACGTTTTTCTTGCCTCGGAGTATTCCTCGTATTGGCATTTTTTCTATGCAGCTTAAAACTGTCGGCACAGTCAGCTTCAAAACTTATCACCTACAAATGTAAGAACACGGAGCTGTCGAAGGCATTCAATGAGATTGAGCGCCTTTCCGGTTACTATCACATCCAGTTCTCCTACAACAATGTTGACGGTGTGAAGTCGTCGGTAGATGTCAGCAATGCAACAGTGCCTACCGTTGTCAAGCTGCTTGTTTCAGGCAAGGGATTGGAGAGCACGGTCAAGGGTCAGTTTATCTATATAACCAAGGCGAAAGCCAACACTAAGCGTAAGACGGTCTCCGGTTATGTTCTGGATCTCCACAATGTTCCTCTTCGGGGCGCAGTGGTGAGAAATTTGTCAAGCGGCAGAAATGTAGTGGCAGATGCCAACGGACAGTTCGCTATTGACTATGGCTCGGAGACTGACGACTTGGTGGTTACCTATCTGGGTAAAAAAGAGGTGTCGTTTCATCCCCGTGACGGAAAAACGCAGAGTATCTATATGGACGATGATGACCAGTCGCTCAACGATGTAGTGGTGACAGGCTATCAGACATTGAAGAAACAAAACGTGACAGGAGCCTACGGGTTTGTCAATGAGAAAAAACTCACCGAGCAGATGCACAAGGACCTGACTTCGTCTCTTGAAGGACAGATTGCAGGCTTGCGCATGGAGGTCAATCCCAACAGCGGCGAGATGAGCCCCATCCTTCGCGGCGTGGGTACGTTTTCAAGTGATGTAGGCACACAGCCGCTAATCGTGATAGACAATATCCCGACGGAGATGTCGCTTTCGGACATCAATCCTTATAATGTAGAGAGTATCACGGTGCTGAAGGATGCCGCTGCCGCTTCTATCTATGGTGCATTGGCTGCCAATGGCGTCATTGTGATAAAGACAAAGGAAGGAAAGAACAATGGTGTAAAGGTCAGTGTCAATGCCGACTGGTATGTGACCAACAAACCTAACTTTGAAAGCCTGGACCTTGCATCGACAAGTGATATCATCGATTATCAGACATCTGTCTATCAGCGCCAGGCAGAAAATGCAGGGAGCGGCGCCAACTGGCTGAGCGGCTTTAAGTCGAATTATTATTATCCCTTGTATCAGCTTCTGTTGGATAAGGACAACGGTAATATAACGGAGACCGACTTCAACGCTACGCTTCAGAAATGGCGTGGCAACGACTATTATGAAGAGTTCCGCAAGAATGCCTGGAGACAGGCTTTCACCCAGACCTACAATGTAAGCATCTCGCAACGCACATCCAAGGCCAATCATTTTGCTTCTGTCAATTTTTCAGCCGACAAGCCCCGTCAGATAAACGACAAGAGCAACAGTTTCAAACTGTATTATAAGTCGGGTTATAACCTTACGTCTTGGCTTCATGCTACCGTGGGTGTCGATGCCCGTCTCAACCATTCCACATCTTATAACAGTTATGATTATAATCTTCAGCAGCGCTACGAGCGTATCCTGAACGAAGACGGCACGCGCTATACGTCACCTTATGCCAATGTCAGCGGTTATGCCGGCAGTGCGTACAATGGAAGTGTGGTGAACTCTTATGAAGGAAAGAGTGGATACGACTCCTTCGGGTTCAATGTTCTGGATGCACTTGGCCAAGGTGCCGAGCGCACGCGTAACGTTGCCATGCGACCTTTTGCAAGTGTTGAGGCTAATTTCCTTAATGCCTTTAAGTGGTCGGCTTTGTATCAGTATGAATGGGGAGAAACTAAGCGGGAACGTTACGATGCTCCCGACGACTATCTTATGCGCATGACGCACAACGCTATGGTAGATGAGTCGGGCAAGAGTTGGCTGCCCGACGGTGGCAGATACCGGCAGGTCGTTGCCAACACCAACAGGTACACTTTCCGCACACAGCTCGATTTCAACAAGACCTTCGCACAGGACCACGCCGTAACGGCCATGATGGGAATGGAGTTCCGCCAGAACAGGTCTCCCAAGGTGGTTGACCAGTTGTTGTATGGATATAACCCACAGACGCTTACCTCGGAGCGCATGAATTGGGAAGATTATTACACGGGCGTTGGAACGAGCCAATTGTCAGGTTCTTCCATTACGCTTAGCGGTCCGTTGACAACTCTTCAAGAGACTCGCCACCGTTATGCTTCTCTCTATGGTTCAGCAAGCTACACGTATCAGTATCGTTATAATGTCGCAGGTTCTATCCGTTGGGATGAGGCTGATTTGTTCGGCCTCGACACGCGCAACCAGCACACGCCGTTGTGGTCTGTTGGTGCGGGCTGGACGGTTAGCGAGGAGCACTTCATGCAGCAGACCAAGTCGTGGCTCGATTATCTGAAACTGCGCATGACCTATGGCGTGAACGGCAACGTGGACCAGACCAGCACCACTTATTTTGTCGTTTCAAAGAAGAACAACTCAAACCCAGTCCGCACGACATATCTCAACTACACAGACGATGATCTGCCCAATCCGCACCTGCGTTGGGAGAAGACCGCTACTTATAATGTCGGTCTCGATTTCCGCCTTTGTAACAGTTTGTTGACGGGAGCAGTAGACTATTACAACCGTCATGCCTCCGACTTGCTGGTACGCCGCTATATGGACTCGACCCTGGGTGCCACGTCGCGTGTGGTCAACAATGGCGAGATGCGCAACCGTGGCGTAGAGTTCTCTCTCACGGGCAATGTAGTAAGAAACAACGACTGGACATTCTCTGCAACGTTGACCTATGCCCACAACAATAACAAGATGCTGAAGGTCGACCACAGCGATACCGACATTGCCAGCTCTTTCATTCTTAGCCCCACCAATTATTTCATAGAAGGCACAAGCTACAACACGCTTTGGGCCTACAGAATCCGTGGCATAGAGAACGGTTATCCTATTGCCGTGGATAGAGACGGCAACGACCTTGTGACATTCAAGGAAGACGGCACGATAGACAAGATTACAACGACTTCGCAGCTCAAAGGCACAGACGATTTGGTGAACATGGGCACACTTACTCCAACCTACAACGGCTCACTCTCGCTGAACTTGCGTTACAAGCAGTTCGAGTTGAATGCCATGTTCGTCTATTCCGGCGGCAACAAGCTCCGCATGAGTGCAGTGTCGCTCAGTGATGAGTTGGGCTCGGAGACGCTCAGTGGTATTGCCGGCAGATGGTCATCGGCCAATCCTGCAGGCGTGCGAATGTATATCGATATGCCAACTTTGGTTCAGAGCCATGCCTCAACGTTTGATCAGTGGTATCAATACGGTGACATCAACGTCAAGCCGGCCGATTATATGAAACTGCGTAGCATAAACCTTGCCTATAACCTCTCCGCCAGTGTCTGCAAGATGCTGGGACTTGGTGCCACCCGCTTCACGCTTCAGGTAAACAATCTCTTCTGCATCAGCAGGGCGGGCCGTCATATCGACCCCGAGAGTTACGGGCTCAACAGTGGCACCCGTGGCATGACAGTGCCGCGGACATTGTCGTTGGGCGTATCTACATCATTTTAACCATAACATCAGAATCAAGGAAATATAATGAAGCACTATAATATATTAGTTACCGTCGTCTTGGCTGTTGCGTCTCTGTTCACCGCCTGCGACGATTATGTGGATATCAAACCAACCGGGCGCGAAACCGTAGACTCGGCATCTGTCTACCTCGACCTCATAGAGTTGCCGGGCCGATGCTATTATCCTTCGGCATTCGCCATGCTCACAGACAACTGTTGGGTCTTGGAATCAAACGTTCTGGGACACGAGGATACCAGTTGGGACGGTATCAATGCGACATTCAATACGTCTGCCAGTCGCACCCAACTCTCCGACAACAATCTTTATGAGAATGCTTATACTTACATCCTCCGCTCAAACATTATCCTGAGCGAGGTAGATAACTCGCAAGGTACCGATTCCATTAAGCAGATAGCCAAGGCTGAGGCAAAGATTCTGCGTGCGTGGGACCATTTCGTGGTGGTCAACACTTTCGCAAAAGCCTATAATCCTGCGACGGCGGCAACAGACGGTGGTGTGCCCATTGTCAACTATTACAACCTTGAGGCTACACCCAAGAAGTCGTCGGTAGAGGAAGTGTACAGTTTTATTATCAAGGATATCGATGAGGCTTTGCCTTATCTGCAGGTCACGCCCAAGACAGTGTACCATCCATCACAGGCTTTCGGCTATGCACTTAAAGCCTTGGTGCATCTCTTTCATCACGATTGGTCCACTGCGGCGGATGCAGCACGTAAAAGCTTGGAGCTCAACAGTGAGCTGGCCGACTATGTGAAGCTCCATGCTGCGGGAGGCCCGACGAAAGACAGCGAGTATGGCCAGGGTAACAATCCGGAAGTGCTCAACTATGCGGCGCAAGGCAGCCTGACGGAAAATCCGGCATATGCTTACGGCATGATAAGCCCGGAACTCGTAAAGGAGTTCTCAAGCGATGATCTTCGTTTCAAGCTCTTCTTCAAGACTACGGGTTCAAAGTACCAGCTTGATGCTGGCTCGGGAGCGGCATTGTGGAATACAAGCGTCACCTACAAGAAGTTCTTTTATAGCACTGTAGGTCTTCGCACGGCAGAGGTCTACCTCATCCTTGCAGAGTGTCAGGCACGTCAGGGTGACAACAATGGCGCCATGACTACACTTAACAAATTGCGTGCCAAACGCTATCTCGATTTTAACGCTTCTAACTATACTGCGTCCAATACCAAAGAGATGATGCAACAGGTACTGTCAGAACGTCGCAAAGAACTGCTCTTTGGCTTCCATCGCTTCTGGGATCTGAAACGCCTGTCAGTAGAGCCCGGCTATGCCAAGACCATTGTCCGCACGTTCCCCGTCGTGTCTGCTGAGGTTGAGCACAAGACCTATACGCTTGAGCCTGATTCGCGCCTTTATGTCATTCCTTTCCCACAGTCGGCGCGCGAGAAGAATGCGAACCTCACGCTCAATACTGATGAAGAATAATACCGTCATTACCATATAAAGGATTAAGAAACAAAGATTATATGATGAAGAAGAGAAACGTTATGCTGTTGTCCTCAGCGTTCTTTGCATTCGCTGTGTCTGCGCAGGAATGCCATACGCCCTTGGCCAAAGACTCGGTCAAAACGGAGGCTAAGGTCACGAAGGAGGCACCGGACACAGCCAAGGTGAAGAAAGAAAAGCCGTCGGCTTATGAAACGCTCATTGCCAAGGGCGGCTCTTTCCGCAAAGGCTTGTTCAACGTAAGGCACATTGAAGACAAGTGGTATTTCGAAATGCCGCGTTCGCTCGTCGGCAGACTGATGCTTGCCGTGACGCGATTCTTGTCGGTGCCTCAGGGCTTCACATACAATCTCGGCGAGGAAGTCAACGAGAACACGGTCTATTTTGAGCATCCCGATGCCAAGACCTTGCTGCTTCGCGCCTTCGTCAAGACCCAGTATGCCAGTGGCAACGACAACTTCTCGCAGGCTGTGGAGAAGGCGGCCGTTGACCCTATTATCGCCAAGTATGACGTGATAGAGAATAAGAAGTGCAAGGATACGCTTCTCATCGATGTCACGAAGATGTTGCAGACCGACAATAATCTTTTTTCTTTCTCTGCCGGCGACCGCAAGACGCTGAAAGTGGGTGCGCTTCAAGCTGACCGCACTTTCATCGACTCCATCAAGACTTATCCGATGAATGTCGAGGTCCAGACCACACGCACTTACTCCGTGGAGCCGGGAAAAATCAATGCTACCCAGTCTGGTTTCGTTACGCTGACACTCAACACGAGCATCGTCCTGTTGCCCGAGAAGCCCATGCAGGCGCGGTTGGAGGATGAGCGCGTGGGTTATTTCGTCAAGAAGATAACCATGTTCAACGATTATGCCAAGACCGACCACGATGCCATAGTCTCACGCTACCGGTTGGAGCCCAAGGACGAGAAAGCCTATCTTGCAGGCAAGCTCGTAGAGCCGAAGAAGCAGATCGTTTATTACATTGACCCTGCCACGCCTAAGAAATGGGTGCCGTATCTCAAGGCCGGCATCAACGACTGGAACAAGGCTTTTGAGGCTGCTGGTTTCAAGAATGCCATTGTGGCCAAGGACTGGTCCAACGACTCGACGATGAGTGTGGACGATGCCCGCTTCAGCGTGTTGCGCTACCTTCCTTCCGAGAAAGCCAATGCCTACGGACCGCGTATCGTGGACCCGCGCAGCGGCGAGATATTGGAGAGCCACATCTGCTGGTATCACAATGTCACCGACCTCCTGCGCAGTTGGTACATGGTGCAGTGTGGACCTCTTGACAAGCGTGCGCAGACCATGCATTTCAGCGACGAGCTCATGGGCCAGCTCATCCGTTTTGTCTCCTCGCACGAGGTGGGCCATACGCTGGGCTTGCGCCACAACATGATAGCTTCTTCGGCAACACCGGTGGAGAAGTTGCGCGACCGCCAGTGGGTGAAGGAGCATGGACACACATCGTCTATCATGGACTATGCGCGGTTCAACTATGTGGCCCAGCCCGGCGACGGCATGACGGAGCATGAACTCTTCCCACGCATCAACGACTACGACAAGTGGGCTATCAAGTGGGGCTATCAGTGGCGGCCTGAGTTCAAGGGCGAGGTTTATAAAGAGAAAGCGGCTCTGAGGTCAGAGGTGACAAAGGTGCTGAAGGCCAACAACCGTCTTCGCTATCTGGGCGATGAGGGTAGGGGATGGAACCCCAACTCGCAGACTGAAGACTTGGGCGACGACAACATGAAGGCCAACGAATATGGCATGAAGAACCTCAGGGTGGTCATGGCCAACATCGAGAAATGGACAGCCCAGCCGGATGGCCAGTACAGCGACTTGAAAGAGATCTACAATGCCGTGCTCGGTCAGTATCAGCGCTATTGCAACCATGTGCAGAAGTGGATTGTGGGCAAGTTCAATGCCAACTGGCCGACCGACAAGCCGCTCGACTATGCTTCGAAGGAGAAGCAGAAAGAAGCCTTGCAGTGGATGGACCGCAACATGCTCACCGTGCCGCAGTGGCTTTATCCGGCAAGCGTGACTGAGAAGGCACAGTTTGAGCCCGATACGCGCATCAGTTCGCAGATCAATACCTTCATATGGTATGTCACCCATCCCAACCTCCTCAACAACCTGATCAAGGAAGGCAAGTATCCGGTCAACGAATGGCTGGATGATGTCAAGACGGTTGTGTGGAAGCCCATGAGCAGTACCGACGAGTTCCAGAACCGTTACCGCCGTGGCATGGAGCGGGCCTACATCAATGGGCTTGAGAACAATCTCACTCTGAAAGAAGACAAGCAGGCTCCTGTGCAGGCCGATACCAAGGTGTCTGACGTCTATATCTATCTTGTCCAAAATATGAACAAGATAGAAGCCTTCATCAACACCCAGCTCCAGTCTACCAAAGACGGCGACTTGGACAATCTGCACTATAAGGACCTGTTGCTCAGAATCAAGAAGGTTAGAAAGGCGTATGAAGGTGACAAATAATTGGTGAAACGATAAACGATAGTTTCAACGGCAGAACCCCGAGAGTCAGATGGATGACTTTCGGGGTTCTGCCGTATATGTTTGGCATGGGCATTGCCCATTGGGTACAAGTCCCGAGAACGCCCAATTATTACAAAAATAATACGGATTAAGATTTATTAACTGCGAAATCTATTGCAGAAATGATATAAAACCTATATTTGCAACCGAAATATATTAATTATGAACCTAGACATCCTAAAATACATTAGAAACCTAAGCAAGAAATGCTCCATACCTTATAAACTGTTAGAGCATTTTATAGAAAACGGTGCCTCAACCATACAGGAACTGTCGAAAGGTGCGGGTGTGAGTCTTCCTACTGCAACCAATGCCCTCAACGAACTGATGGCGCGAGGACTTGTAGTGGAAGTAGGCAAGAAGGCCGAATCGGCCGGACGCACACCAATGGTGTATGACCTTAACCCTAAGGTTGGTTACTTCGTGGGCGTCAACCCCGAGATGGATAGTCTGGTTTTGTCGGCTTCGGATTTCTGCGGCAATCTCATCGTTGGGAAAGTCCGCGTTCCTTATATATATGAGGACACTCCCGAGAGCCTTGAAAGAATGGGAGACATCGTCTGCGACTTCATAGGCTCTCTCAAAATAAAGAAAGAAGACATTCTGCAGGTGTGTGTAAACATAGACGAACGTGTAAACCCGTTCGAGGGCAAGGCCTACAACAGGTTCACATTCCTGAAAGAGCCTCTCACCGCCAAGCTGACGCAGACAATAGGTCTGCCAACATGCATCGAGAACGATACGCGCAGCATGACGTATGCAGAGTGTGTGAAAGGATGTGCCAAGGGTATGAAGAATGTCGTCTTCGTGAATATCTGCTGGGGACTCGGCATCGGCATCGTCAGCAACGGCAAACTCCACTATGGCAAGTCGGGATATTCCGGCGAGTTCGGCCACATGGCATTATACAACAACAACATCATCTGCCACTGCGGCAAGGTGGGATGCATCGAGACTGAAGTGTCGGGAAGGGCACTGAAGAGGAAACTCACGGAAAGCATCCTTGCAGGCAAACCGTCGATACTCTCCGGCAAAGTCATCGACCAAAAGCAAGAACTCAGCCTGCAGGATATCTTTGATGCCATTGCAAAGGAAGACGTGCTGAGCCTGGCAACGCTGCAGGTCATCGCCGACGAACTGGGCCGGCAGCTGGCCGGCATCATCAATATCTTCAATCCCGAGATGCTCGTCATCGGAGGCGACATGTCGGTAGCGGGCGACTACCTCACCCTGCCTGTCAACATGGGCATAAAGAAATATTCGCTCAACGTCATGAACGAGGATTCACAGATAGTCACATCCTCACTGAAAGACCAGGCCGGAGTCATTGGAGCCTGCCTCATGGCAAGGCGCCACCTGCTGACAAGGCAATGAAAGCCCAGGCAGCAACAATTACCTAAAACAAGCATACATAACAATCTATATTTAAATCCATTAGGCTATGAACAAAAAGCAAACTTGTGTTTTGGCAGCGCTATTGGGCGCCATGTCGCCACTATGCTCTGCACCTGCTTTTGCGGTACAAGGCAACTCCTCCGTTGCAGCCGCACAGCAGCAAAGTACCTGCACAGGAACAGTGAAAGACGCTAACGGAGACCCTGTCATTGGAGTAACTATAAGAGTAGGAGGCAAAACGGGAGGTACCGTTACAGATGTCGACGGCAACTTCAGCCTCAGCAACGTAGCCAAAGGCGCCAAACTGACCTTCACCTATGTGGGCTACAAGTCACAGACAGTGACCTGGAACGGCGGTCCGCTCAGCATCATCATGCAGGACGATGCAGCTATGCTTGAAGAGACCGTAGTCATCGGTTACGGTACGGTGAAGAAGGCCGACCTCGCCGGCTCTGTGGCCGTGATGGACAACAAGAGCTTCAAGGACCAGCCAGTGGCACGCATTGAGGACGCCCTCAACGGACGTATGTCCGGTGTGCAGGTAATGTCGAGCGGCGTTCCTGGCGGATCGCTGAAGATACGTGTACGCGGTGCCAGCTCTGTTAACAAGAGCAACGACCCTCTCTATGTTGTCGACGGCATTGTGCGTCAGACGGGTCTTGAGGGTATCAGCCCTGAGGACATCCAGAGCATTCAGGTGCTGAAGGATGCTTCTTCTACCGCTATCTACGGTGCACGCGGTGCCAATGGTGTCGTGATGGTGCAGACCAAGAGCGGCAAGGCTGGCGTCACACAAGTCACGTTCGATGCTTCTGTAGGTGTCTCCAACGCCTACAACGTGCCTGAGACCATGAGCACGCAGGACTATGCCAACGCACTCGTTACTTACAAGGGTGCCGACAGCAACGCCCTCGCCGACTATATCAGCGGTGCCAATTCGGGTATCAACTGGATGGACCAGCTGCTCCACACCGGTGTGACACAAAACTACAAGGTGGCTATCACCAAAGGTTCCGAGAAGTCGCAGACCTACTTCTCTGCCAACTACATGGACCAGAGCGGTGTCATAAAGGATACAAAGTCAAAGCGCTATGCCGTGAAGATGAATATCCACAACGACCTCTTCAAGTGGCTTGAGCTCACTGCCGATGTCAACCTTGCACGTACAGAGAACAGCGGCACGGGCTTCGGACAGAGCCAGTCGAACCCAATCTGGATTGGCTTGAACTACTCTCCTACGATGGAGATGTACACAGAGAGCGGCAACTACAACAAGGACCCGTACAACAACATCCAGGCCAACCCTTACGGACTTATCCACGAGCAGCAGAACGACCGCAACCGCACAATGGTGACCGGCCACGTCGACTTGAAGTTCAATATCGCAAAGGGCTTGACGTTCACCACCACCAACGGTGTCGACTTCAACGACTATAAGTGGTATACAATGTCTTCAAGCAAGGTCTACGGTTCCACCAACATGGCAAACAACAATGCCCAGGTGATGGCTCTCCAAAGCACCAACAACCTTACATATGTAGGCAAATGGGGTGAGCATAACCTCACAGCCACAGGCGTATGGGAGGCTACAAGCACAGAGACACGCGGCATGGGCATCAGCGGCAAAGACCTCTCGCAGGAGTTCCTCGGCTACTGGAACGTCACCAACGCAGCCACACGCGACGCAAGCAACAGCTACAGCAAGTGGTCTATGCTCTCAGGCGTTGCACGTGTCATGTACAACTATGCCGACCGCTACATGCTTACCGGTACGATGCGTGCCGACGGTTCAAGCCGCTTCACCAACAAGAAGTGGGGCTACTTCCCTTCAGTCGCTGCTGCATGGACAGTTTCCAACGAGAAGTTCTGGGAACCGTTGCAGAATGCGGTAGAATACTTTAAGATCCGCGCAAGCTGGGGTATCATCGGTAACCAGGACATCAGCCCTTACTCTACCCTCGCCACTCTTGCTTCCACATCGTTCAACTATGGTACGAAGACCACCTACACAGGCTACTGGGCCGGCGGCATCGCCACACCAGACCTCACATGGGAAAAGGTGAACCAGTTTGACCTGGGTATCGACCTCGGCTTCTTCAAGAACCGGCTGAACATCGGCCTCGACTTCTTCTCAAAGAAGACCACCGACGCTCTCCTCCAGCAGTCGTCTACCAACTATCTCGGCGGCGTTACCTATTGGACAAATGCCGGTGAGGTAAGCAACAAGGGTGTCGATCTCAGCATCACGGCCCAGATACTCCAGAGCAAAGACCTGCAGTGGACATCAAGCCTCAACGCAAGCTACCTGAAGAATGAGGTTACAAAGCTCACAGCACAGACTCCGCGCCTCTACGGCACAAGCCCCTCGCCCGGTACTGTTGACCCGTGTACCATCATCACCGAAGGCGAGGCCATCGGTACATTCTATGGCTTCAAGTGGGCTGGCCTGCAGAAGAACAGCGACGGCAAGTGGATCGACACTTACTACACTGCCGACGGCGGCACTACGGCCACTCCTAACGCCGACACCGACCGCTTCGTGCTCGGACACTCAAATCCTGACTTCACTCTCGGATGGAACAACACCATCACCTACAAGAACTGGGACTTCAACGTGTTCTGCAACGCTGCCTTCGGTGCCAAGCGCCTGAACCTCGTGCGCTACGCCATGAACTCTTCAGTGGGTGCTTCCATGTTCATCACCGACAAGGACTACTTCAACAACGTTGGTGTCACAATGCCTTCTCTCGATGCAGAGAACAAGACTTACGGCAACTCCGACAAGTGGCTTGAGAACGCCGACTACTTCCGTTGCGAGAATATCAGCATCGGCTACAACTTCCCACGCTCTATGGTTAAGTTCGCCGACATCCGCGTGACTCTCTCTTGCCAGAACCTCTTCACCATCACAGGCTACAAGGGCATGGATCCTGCTGGTGCTTCGTTCAGCGACAGCAACGTCGACAACAACAACGGTCTCGACATGGGTGCTTATCCTAACCCGCGCACCTTCACCCTTGGCGTACGCATGAATTTCTAAGGGATGTTCGCATGAGTATAACAACAACTAAAATGAATTAATATGAAGACAAAGATATATATCGGCTGTTTGCTTGCAGCTTCATTACTCGCAACCACTACTTCTTGTAGTGACTTCCTCAACGAGGATCCTAAGGGACAGTTGGCACAGGACAACTTCTTCACATGCCAGGCCGACCTCGACGCGAGTGTCAACACTCTATATGAGAAGGCTAACCAGACTCAGAGCTGGACTAACCCAATGTATCCGCAGTGGCAGGGCGACGACATGACTGCCAACCCGGGCTCCAACAAGCAGGCTGTGGCTGCTCTCGACGGCTTCAGCTCCGACGGTGCCAACAAGGGTGTCACGGGTGCATGGGACCAGCACTACAAGCTCATCAAGGCTGCCAACTTCGTCATCGAGGGCGCCGGACGCACCCCGGTGTCACAGACTGAGATAAACATCGCCTTGGGCAATGCCTACTATTGGCGTGCTTATGCCTACTTCTATCTGGTGCGCATCTTCGGTCCTCTGCCTCTGGTCACGACAACAGACGTCTCTTCTCAGGAGTGCGAGCTCACAAGCGTGGAAGATATCTACAAGTTCATCGTCGACGACCTGACGAAGGCTGAGTCAATGCTTCCCACAAGCTACTCTGAATCGCCGCGCAACCACGACGGCATCGACGCATGGGTGACAAAGCAGGCTACACAGGCAACGCTCGCTGCTGTCTACATGGCCATGGCCGGATACCCGCTCAACAAGGGAACCGAATACTACGCCCTTGCTGCTGCAAAGGCTAAGGAGGTGATCGACAAGAACAGCGAATACGGTTTCTATCTCGACGACACATGGAGCCATGTCTACTCCATCGCCCACAACTACAACAAGGAGACTCTTGTCGGTATCGACAACAACTGGAACAACGGTTCTTGGGATCACGACTCTGAGCTCACGTCATGCAACCGCTTCGAAGGTCTCGGCGATGGTGGCTGGGGCGACTCATGGGGTGAGATAGCTTTCTGGAAGAGATTCCCCGAAGGGCCACGCAAGGACGCAATCTATGCTCCTAAAGTGACATTCCAGAGCGGTACTACCATCACGAAGATTTGCAACTGGTGGGATCTGTACAAGGAAGACCAGTATGACGACAATGGAAACATCACTGCACATGCCGGAGATGCCGTCGTGGCTGCTTACCACCCGATGTTCTCCATCTACACCACCAACTGTGATCCTACCAACTCCAACAAGGAGCTCGTGCAGCCTTACAACTACCTGGAGCCTAACTATACCAACATGACCGACGGACGCCGCCACCGCCTCATCCGCTACTCTGAGGTGCTGCTCTGGTATGCTGAGAGCGCAGCCCGCTCAGGCGGCGACATCAGCAAGGGCAAGGAATATCTGAAGCAGGTTCGCAAGCGTGCCGTTAACGACTACGAGAACGTTACTCTCAGCGACGGCACTACCGTGAAGATCGACGACATGACGGCCGACCAGCTGGCTGAGGCTTGCTACATCGAGCACGGATGGGAAGTGGCAGGACAGTGGACACAGATGGTTACACGCCGTGCCGACGAGCTCCGCATGAACGAGCTGAAGAAGAACTTCGACTACCGCGTTGCCAACGCTCCTATCGTTGTACACGTCGACGAGGACGGCACACAGTACACTGCCAAGGAGAGCGTGAGCGTAGTGAACAGCACATGGGCTGGCGATGAGAGCATCTACTGCCCGTATCCTACAACCGAGGTGGAGAAGAATCCTAACCTCCACAGATAATTCTCTCTGCAAGACCATAAAACAGCAATAGGGCGTGCCGTAATCGGCACGCCCTATTTGCGTTTATTGGTGTCCGGTAAAGTCTCGGCTGCGCCGATGAAGCATACCTTTGTTTGTATAGGCATGCCGCCCCTGGAAAGTATAAAATCAGCGTCGGCATGGGTATGCGTCATCGGCGTAGCCGACATTTCGTGTCCATCTGTGTCTTTCGTGGACAAAAAACGGATGGCTGCGCAGTGGGCTATATTCGTGGGATTAGTAAAATTTGTGGTTAAGACAACAACCGCATGAGTGGTATTTCTTGAACCACGAATTGCACGAATTGCACGAATGCTGTCGCGGTTAGCCATTCGGGTTGCTGACGACTACTAACCATCCCTACCAGTCCCAGCCATCCATACAAAGCCTTGTCCGCAAACCTTTCTTGTCCACGAAGAACACGGACAGCCACGAAGTTTCAAGGGCACCAAATTTTAAGAACACGAAATTTCGGCTTCGCCGATGACGCATAGCAAGCCCCCATTTCATGCAATTCAACCGGCTGCACCCTCTCTCAAAGGCCGAAGGCCTCTCTTGAAAGCTCTGTATCTCAAAGGCCAGGACTCAGCGACTCGACAGTCTCCGCGTCTCTGCGTGAAATAGTCTGCGTGAAACAGTAGGACATCTCGAATGCAGGGTTGACGGTGCTGCGCTCGTGGTAGGATTCGT